>DHXA01000239.1:19558-21240 GCA_002413455.1 Rhodanobacter sp. UBA5168
GAGATCTGCGAGCCCATGTGGAAGTGCTGCAGCTTCAGCGTGTGCTTGAGGCCGGCCGCGTCGAGCCGTTCGATCAGGGTCAGCACCTGGTTCGGCGACAGCCCGAACTTGCCCTTGTCGCCGCCGGTGTTCTGCCACTTGCCGGCACCGATCGAGGCCAGCCGCACGCGCACGCCGAGCAGCGGCTCGACGTTCAGCGCCTTCGCCTCGCTGAACACATGATCCAGCTCGGACAGCTTCTCGATCACAATATGCACGCGCAGACCGAGCTTCAGGCCGATCAGCGCGAGGCGGATGTATTCGCGGTCCTTGTAGCCATTGCAGATCACGACCGAACCGCGCCGCGCCATCGCCAGCACCGCCATCAGCTCGGGCTTGGAACCGGCTTCGAGGCCAAAGCCGTGCGTGCCGGCGGCAACCAGCTCGCCGGCGACGCCGCGCTGCTGGTTCACCTTGATCGGATAGATGGCCGTATAGCCGCCTGCATAGCCGTGATCGGCAATCGCCTTGGCGAATGCGTCCTGCAGCCGCGCCAGGCGGTCGGCGAGGATGTCGGGAAAGCGCACCAGCAGCGGCAGGCGCAAGCCGTCGGCGCGGGCGCGCTCGACGATCTGCGGCAGCGGGAGGGCCGGGCCGTTCGCGCCACGCGGGCGCATCACGATCTCACCGGCGGTGTTCACATCCACATAGCCGTCGCTCCAGTGCGGCACGGCATAGGTGTGGCGGGCAGAGTCGGTGTTCCAATGGTTCGCCATCAGCGTTGCTCCTTTTACCAACGGACGATGCAGTCGCAGCGGCGAGCCTTGACGGTACTGCTCCAGGAGAGCACGAGCCCGAGCGACCGGAAGCCTCGCACGCCGCGGGGCCGATCGGACTTGTCGGCCGCCGACGCGCTGCGACGGCCGTGCCAGGGCGACATTGTAATGGTCGCCTGTGACGATATGCGCAGGCCGGCGCATCGCGCTGGCGGGACGTTCACCACGGTTGCCGCTACAATTGGCGGTCTTTGTCCTTCCATCCGGTTCGCCAGGAACACCCGCCATGCAGCAGCCCACGTCGAATGAAGTCCGCTGGTTCACCGAAGCCCACCAGGCTTCCGGCTCCTCCATCGGTTTCCGTACCGAGCAACTGCTGCATGCGGAGAAGACCCCGTTCCAGACCATCGAGATCCACAAGACCACCGACTGGGGCAATCTGATGGTGATCGATGGTTGCGTGATGCTGACCACGCGCGACAATTTCTTCTATCACGAGATGATGACCCACCCGGCGTTGTTCACCCATGCGCGCGCCAAGCGCGTGGTGATCATCGGCGGCGGCGACTGCGGCACCTTGCGCGAAGTACTCAAGCACGAGGAAGTCGAGTCCGCGGTGCAGGTGGAGATCGACGAGCGCGTGACCCGGCTGGCCGAGGAATATTTCCCCGAGCTGTGCGAATCGAACAACGACCCGCGCGCCGAGCTGCTGTTCATCGACGGCATCAAGTACATGGCTGAAGCCGAGCCCGAGTCGCTGGACCTCATCATCGTCGATTCGACCGATCCGGTCGGCCCGGCCGAAGGCCTGTTCAACGCCGCGTTCTACGCCAGTTGCCACAAGGCCCTGCGCCATGGCGGCCTGCTGGTGCAGCAGAGCGAGTCGCCGCTGGCCCACCTGGACCTGATCAAGTCGATGCGCTCGGC
>DHXA01000060.1:0-7885 GCA_002413455.1 Rhodanobacter sp. UBA5168
CGCAAAGCAGCCGCTCAATGATTGATTCGTTCAGCTTAAGTCTGAAGTTTTCATGCGGCATATTGCGCGCGCGGTGCAGAACGCCGCGGTGTTCTCCAGCGTGACACCGTGGAAGGTCAAGTCACCTGATGCCACGCCGAGGTTGCCGTCGCTGGATACCGACAAGGTGCCGGCGTACAGCGTCCACGGTGTCACCGCCATTGTGGTGTTGGTCAGTTTCCAACTGCTTGTGCCGGCTTTCGCGCAGGCGGTGAAGCCGTAGTACTGCGTCGTGCTGATATAGCCGGTCGGTGCTGTGGTCACGATGACGGACGCGTCGAACGTGCCATTGCCAGTGGCGCTGGCATTGCCGCCCAGCGCGAAGATGTCGCCGCCGTCGGTGCTGCCGCTGCTGCTAACCACGTTGCGGTGAAGCTATAGCCGTTTTCTAGTACCGGCGTGTCGCCGCCACCGGAAAAATCCATCGCATCGGCACGCGCGGTGCCATCGCCGGCCAGGCCGCTGGCCCAGCGCATGCGAACGTGCTCAAGGCAAGCGGATACACACCTGATCAGATCACCTGGGCCAAGGACCAACTCGCGCGCACCATTCCATTGGGCCGCATGGCCGATCCCGCTGAAGTTGCCCACTGTGTCCTCTTCCTCGCTTCCAAGGACAGCAGCTTCATGACGGGAGCCGAATTGTTCGTGGATGGTGGCTACGCGCAGGTCTGATGGATCCAGCGTCCGATTCCAATCCTTGGCCTGCGTTGTTGTGTTCGGTTCGAATGGCATGTCCGCTTCGGGAAGCGGACGCTGGATTTAATCCACGTTCGTCAGTTGTCTCGGCCTATCAAATTCCCGCTTGCGTCAGTCCAGCGGAGTTTTCTCCGACATCTTCTTTGCCATCTCGTTCCACGTTCTTCAGTGCCCGTGCTGCAATCCATGCTGCTGGAAAGCCAGCGTAGGGGGCCGTCTGGACAATGGCTTCCTCGATCTCGGCGTGAGTCAGACCGTTCGTCAGGCCAATGCGAAAATGATTCTGCAGCTCCGCAGTTTGACGAAGGGTGATCAGCACGGCGATCGTCACCAGACTGCGCTGTTTGCGATCCAGTCCGCTTCGGCCCCACACCTTGCCGAAGATGAACTCTAATGACAGGTCGGAGATGACAGCTTCCGCGCCGGTTCCGCGAGCCAACTCCTGCATTTCCGCCGCCCTGGCGATCCCTCTCAGTTCGGCGTAGACGCGGGCGCCTTCCGTATGGCTCTCCTTCATGCCGAGGCCACGCCCAGGAGTGCCTTCGGCTCAAGATATGCCTGGAGTCCGAATACGCCATATTCGCGACCGATGCCCGATTGCTTGAACCCGCCAAAGGGCACGGCGGGATCGTGTGGCGCACCGTTGATGACGACTCGCCCCGCTGCGATCTGACTCGCCACTGCCTTCGCCCGATACGGACTGGAAGAGATGACATAGGCTTGCAACCCGTAGGGCGTGTCGTTGGCGATCGCGATGGCTTCCGCTTCGTCCTCATAGGTCAGCACGCACAATACAGGGCCAAAAATCTCCTCCCTCGCAATCGTCATGTCATTGGTGACATGGGCAAAAACGGTCGGCTTTACGAAGAAGCCACCGAGTCCATCGGGGTGGCCTGTGCCACCTGCGACAAGGGTGGCGCCTGCCTCGATGCCGAGTCGAATGTAGCGCTGGACCCTGTCGTATTGGGCCTGACTTACCATCGGTCCGATGGTCGTAGCAGCATCGCGCGAGTTACCCGCTTTAACTTTTTTGAGAGCAATTCGTATTGCTGCGATCGCGTCGTCAAGCCGCGAGGCCGGGACGAGGATACGGGTTCCGGCAATGCAAGCCTGGCCGCTGTTCGCAAAGCCGGCCTCCAGCGCCAGGGGAATTGCCTGGGCGAAGTCGGCATCGTCAAGGATTATCGTGGGCGACTTGCCGCCAAGCTCCAGCGTTACGCGCTTCATCGTGTCGGCAGCGGTGCGCAGGATGGACTTGCCAACAGCAGTGGAGCCGGTGAAGGAGATTTTCGATATGTCTGGGCTCGCCGCGATTTCTGCGCCCACCACGTCACCCCGTCCATTGACGAGATTGAACAGGCCGGGCGGTGCACCTGCGTCATGCAACGCTTCAAGCACGATCTGCGTCTGGGCTGCACTCATCTCGCTGGGCTTGATGACTGCGGTGCATCCAGCGGCCAGTGCATAGGCGAGCTTGTTGCAGATGAAGCCGGCGTTGCTGTTCCACGGCGTGATCAGCCCGACCACGCCGACGGGCTCCATGATGACGTCAGCGGTGCCGATGCGTTGCGTCAGATCGAAATCTTCCAGGGCACGCGCTGCGTCCATGAAGCTGTTCGATGCGTGAGCAGCCATCCAGGTCGCTCGGGAAGCTGGTGCGCCGTACTCCAGGATGATTGCATCCAGCAGCGCCTGCTTCCTGGCTTCCATCGCTTCGTGAAGACGATGCAGCAGGGCAATGCGCTCCGCTTTGGTGCTTCGCGACCACACCGGAAAGGCGCGTTTTGCAGCAGCGATGGCGGCTCTCGTATCGTGGACATCCCCTAGCCGGACGTGACCGAACACCGCCCCTGTTGCGGGGTTATGCAGATCAGATAGCTCGGTTCCGTGCGGCTCGACGAATCGGCCGTCTATGTAGATGTGGGTGATCTCTTGCATGTCTGATTACCTGCCCGTTGCGGTAGCAACCAGAATAGGTCTTGCGAATGCCTTTGATAATCCGCACGATGATCGATGAACTGATGCAGGAATATGGATAATGCGAAAGGTTGGCATCGTGGAGCTAGAAGCGGCGATTGCGATCGCCAGACGACGGAGTTTTCGCGCCGCCTCTGCCGACATTGGCGTATCCCCAACGGTTCTTAGTCAGACGATCGCGGGGCTGGAAGCCCGATTGGGCGTCCGGTTGTTCAACCGAACCACGCGCAGCGTTGCACTGACGCCTGCGGGAGAGCAATTTCTCGCGGAGATCGAACCGGCCGTGGGCGCGATCCATCAGGCGATGGAGACGGTAAACATCCATCGGGACAAGCCCGTTGGCACGTTGCGAATCAACAGTTCCGTGGGCGCCGCGCGACGCGTTCTCTCCCCCATCATTTTGGAGTTTATGCGTCTTTATCCCGAGATGCAGGTGGACCTCGTCACCGAGGATCGCCCTATCGACATCGTGGCCGAAGGCTTCGATGCCGGCATACGACCGGGCGACACGGTGCCAGGAGACATGGTTGCTATACCCCTGGAGTCGAAACAAGGGTTTGCCGTGGTCGGATCATCAGCTTATTTCGAGGGCAGGATGGCGCCGGAGACACCGCAGGATCTCTTGCGCCACACTTGCATCCGTGCGCGAATGCCCAGTGGCGGCATGTACAGGTGGGAATTCGAACAAGATGGCCGGGCCATCACGGTTGATGTACCTGGCCAGCTCACGCTGGATGATGCGAGCTTGATGTTGGAGGCCGTCATGGCAGGGGCGGGCTTGGCCTACATGGCCGAATGGTGGGTTAGCGAGAGCATCCGCGAGGGCAAGCTTCGCCGCGTCCTGGCTGGTTTCACTCCGTCGTCGGCGGGACTTTGTCTCTACTACTCAAGCCGCCGTTATCAACCCGCCGGACTGCGTGCCCTGATTTCCTTCATAGAGGAAGTGCGCAACAAGAATACGTAACTAAACGCGCTTCGCGTCGAGGGTCACTGCCATCGCAATACGGCGTTCGCTAGAGGTCAATTCCCGAAGAACATCGTTGGTGAGGGAGTGGGGATCCATAGTATTTATGCCGCAATACCCGGATCAACACACCGTACTGCGCGGTCAGTGACAGCATGATCACGATCTACGCACGACGAATCATCGGAGCGCGCCACCAAGGTCGATGGGAAACGCTCAAGTCGCTTGCGTATTCCGATCAGACCCGCCACCGATTCCACTCTCAAAGCGGCCGCCGGGAATGCTCTGAATCCGGCCACCCAAAATGCTCTCAAACCAGCCAGCCGGAGCGCTTTCGAATCCGCCAGCCTGGGACGCTTCGGCCGGAGTCTTGGCACGGTCGGGAGCGGAAGTTCATCAACGTCTGCTTTCGCGTATTGAACAAGCGGACCGATGATCTGTCTATGAAACGCATCTACCCAGCGTGGACCGGTTTGGACGGCACGGAGGGGCCTGCTTTGGTAGGTGGCGAAGAGAAGCTACGCACCGGTGGCCCGTCACCGCGAGTCCGGAATGCTCAACGCCTCCAGCGTGGCCAAGTCGTCCTCCGACAGCACGACGCTGCGCGCTGCGAGGTTCTCTTCCAGGTGTGCGACGGACGACGTGCCCGGAATCAGGATGATGTTCGGCGACTTGCGCAGCAGCCACGCCAGTGACGCTTGCGCCGGCGTCGCCTGCCTCGCGGCCGCGAGGCTCGCCACCTCCTGCGACTGCGCGAGCGCGCCGCCGTCCAAGGGCCAGAACGGAATGAATCCGATGTCGTTGCGCTCGCAGTAGGCCAGCACGTCACCGTGGACGCGTGCGGAGAGGCTGTAGACGTTCTGCACGGTCGCGATGTCGACGACGGCGCGCGCACGCTCGATCTGCTCGACTGAGACTTCCGACAGTCCGATGTGGCGGATCTTGCCCTCCTCGCGCAGCGTCCTGAACACGCGCATCGTCTCCTCGATTGGCGTGGCCGGATCGACGCGATGCAGCTGGTACAGCTCGATGCGTTCGACCCCCAGCAGGCGCAGGCTGCGCTCCACCGCGGCGCGGATATGCGCCTCGGTGCCATTCATCGACATGCCGGGGTTCGCGCGCGTCGCGGGGCCGCTGCGCACCAAGCCACCCTTGGTGCCGATGACCAGCCCCGGCGCGTACGGATGCAGCGCCTCGCGGATCAGCCGCTCGTTGTCGCCAGGGCCATAGACGTCGGCGGTGTCGATGAACTGCACGCCCAGTTCGACGGCGCGACGCAACACAGCGCGCGCGTTCGACTCGTCCTCAGGTGGACCCCAGACACCGGGCCCGGTCAGCCGCATCGCACCGAAGCCCATGCGGTGCACGGGCAGGTCGCCGCCGATGAGGAAGGTGTCGTTGATCTCGTTCATGTGGAAGTTCTATGGATGACGAGGCCATAATCTAAATGTGGAGCATGGTCCACGGTCAAGGTCTTCTCATGCAGATCTCGGAGTTCTCACGACGCACGGGGCTGAGCCGCGACACGGTGCGGTTCTATGTCCGGCTGGGCCTGCTCAAGCCGAACACGAGCGCCAAAGGCGGCAGCAATCCGTATCAGGTCTTCAGCGACGAGGACGTGCAGCTCGCGGAGGTGATCCGCATCTCGCAGGCGATGGGCATGTCGCTCAAGGAGATCGGCGCGCTGAGCCAGGCGCGGCGCGAGGGTCGCGCGTCGGATGAGAAGAGCATCGAGGTACTGACGAAGCAGGCCGCGCTGATGGCGCAGCGCGCCCACCAGTTCGAGTCGATGGCGGACTACCTGCGCGCGAAAGTGGCGTGGCTGCGCAACGGGAAGGTGACAGCACGGCCGAGCTTCGCGGCGTACGTGGCCGACGATGCCGCGCCGGTACCGCGCTCGTCGCGACGACGCGCGCCGGTCAGTCAGTCACGGTGACAAAGCGAGCATTGGCGCGGGTTGGGTTCCCTTCTTGGATCCAGCTCGAGGCCACTGACTTCCTTTCGCTTCTCGACAGGTCTAGCGTCAACTTCCGGGCGGCCGATCTGGCGCGGCCGATGTCAGTTCTGGGTGGCGGTTTCTGCCGGTCGACGTCGGTCTGCGGCTGATCATACGGGTCGGCGGGCTGGTCAGCGCCGATCGGTCGCGTGTTGCATGCGCTGCGGTGCACACAGTGCTCCCTGGCAACGTGGTCGTCGGCGAACCTGCCTCATCGTGGAGGCGCTTTTCAGAGCGTCTCGGGTGGCCGGTTTGCACCATTGGGGATGGTCGGTTTCGACTGGAATATGCCTCGCTCAACAGCCAGATCAGGACATAGGGTTCGGCAGGTAGTCGCCCGGCCTGAACTCTCTTCGCATTCGCTGGGTGGCAAAATCGACAAAAGCGCGGAGCTTTGGCAGTGACTGACTTCGGCTTGGATAGTAGAGAGAAAGACCGGGAACCTTTTCACCATAAGGTTCGAGCGCGGTCTGCAGATCTCCACTTTCAAGATGCGACATCACGAGCGAGTGCGGCAATTGGAAGAGCCCAACGCCTCTCACTGCTGCGCGAATGCAGGCCTCGACGTCGTTGATCACGAGAGGCCCCTCGACCCCCACCGTGATGCGCTGACCATCGACGACAAATTGCCAATGATCGAGGGCTCGCACGGACTGACGGAGCAGGATGCAGCGGAAGTTCTGCAGATCATTCGGAGACGCCGGCCGGCCATGCTTCCGAAACAAGGCCGGGGCGCCGACGACAACGAAGCGCTCGGGTGGCGTTAGCGCACCGCGTACCGTGGACTTTCGACCTAATGAAGGACGGAAGACCATGCGCGCATATCATCTTGAACAGCTCGGGAAGCTCGACGGCCTTGTCGTGTCAGAACATGAAATTCCATCGCCTGGAGTCGGCGAAGTGCTCGTACGAGTACGTGCGTCTTCGATCAATTTCCGCGATTCAGTCATCGCCAACGGCTGGTATTCGCCTCCTGTCAGCTTGGGACGGGTGCCTCTTTCCGACGCCGCCGGCGAGGTGGAGGCGATCGGGTCTGACGTCACGCGCTTCAGGGTGGGCGACCGCGTCGTCAATTCGTTCTTCCCAAACTGGTTCGGCGGAACTTTCAACGTGATGCCGCAACAGTGGGTTGTCGATCGCGACGGCTGGCTCACCGAATACAAGGTGGTAAACGCGGAAGCTCTTGTGCTCATGCCTCGGCATTTAAGCTTTGAGGAGGCCGCTTCCCTTCCATGCGCAGGCGTGACGGCATGGTCTGCGCTAGCGGGCATTGGTCCGGGCGACACCGTGCTCACCGAGGGTACGGGTGGAGTTTCGTTGTTCGCGGTTCAATTGGCGAAGGCACTCGGTGCGCGTGTCATAGCAACCACCTCCAGTCCAGAAAAAGCGGAACGTCTTCGCCAGCTTGGAGCAGACGATGTCATCGACTATCGCACCACGAAAGATTGGGGGAAGCAGGTCCGCGCGCTGACGGACGATCGCGGCGTAGACCGCATCGTGGAAGTGGGCGGCGCCGCCACACTGGCGCAGTCCGTTCAGGCCATCGCTTATGGCGGCCAGATATCTCTCGTCGGTATTCTGGCGGGCGTGGAGGGTGGCATCGACTTCATGACGATGTTTACAACTCATGCAACATTCAAGGCCATCGTGACCGGAAGCCGTCGCGATCTGGAGGATTTGAACCGGGTACTGGCGCAGCATCAAATTCGGCCGATCATCGACAGCGTCTATGACTTCGACGATGCGATCGCGGGATTGAATCACTTCGCCGCGCGCCAGCTCTTCGGGAAAGTCGTCATCCGCCACTAGCGTGCTGCCCTGGGTGGCATAGGGCGAGATCCTGTTCGCTCCAGAGGACATCTTCTCGAATCTTCTCAGTTACCGAACGGCGGATCAGCCTCGCAGGCTGTCCGACAAAGGAAATCGAAATGTCCGCATATGTAATTTTCATTCGGGAGCACACGCATAACCAGGCAGAACTTGATGTGTACGCAGCGGAAGCGGGTCCCCTTGTTCAGGGGCTTCCCGTTAAATTTCTAGCCGCTTACGGCCGCCAAAAGGTGCTCGAAGGCCCCGAGCCCGAGGGGGTGGCGATTGCAGAGTTTCCGACGCTGGAACAGGCGCTTGCGTGGTACGAAAGCCCGGCCTATCAGGCGGTGGCTCGACATCGATTCAATGGGGCGACTTATCGCGGCCTGATTGTCGAGGGGC
>DHXA01000060.1:8129-9805 GCA_002413455.1 Rhodanobacter sp. UBA5168
GGGGCTGCCGCGTACGTAAACCGCACAAGGAGATTATTACCATGCGCAAGACGCTATTGGTTGCTGCACTTGACCTGCTGGCCAAGGGTCATGCTTGGCGGGTGCTGGAGCAGGTCGCCACGGCGCAATTGATCGGCTGCGGATTCGAGCCCGATTATGTGGTGATCCGCCGCGCCGAGGATCTCGCCGAGCCTGCTGAAGGCGAGCAAACGGGCCTGATCGCGCTGATTGCCGCACGCCTTGGCAGCACTCGGTTGATCGACAACTTGCTGTTCGACTGACAGGCCGTCATTGGGGAGCGTTTTTCGGTTGATTTTGCGGAGCAATGTCATCGGCTCGATGAGGCTCTTATGCCGAGCCGATTGTTGCCAAGACGCTCGCTGCTCTGAATCACTTGCTCGAAGGTGATGTGCAGCGCGAGACCTGATTGGCTTGCTCCTTCATCATGCAGCGCTCCCGTCGCCGCTCAATCACGCACAAGTCTCGAAGTTCGCCGCCGACTTCGTGGATCATGGGTTGCCGGCGCTCGCCCTGGACGTGCTGCTTGCCGACGACCACAGCATCACATTGGCTTTTGTCGGAACCATGCGGAGGTCTCAGAAGGCGATGCTCCGGCGTCTCGCCAGGCTGCGATCGCTCGGGAGCAAGGCGACGAGGAGGCGCTAGGTCGGGCGGGCCCTCCGATGGGCGCTCACAGGCTTTCGAGCGGCGTCCAGGATCCGTAGCTCCGACAGGCTGTCGGCCAGGGTCTTGTGCTTAAGCGTTCGCAGGACAGCGTCATCCGCTTTGGCGGCCAGATCGACGAAATAGCGCTCGACGTTGGAGCTCACGAGACACCGGTGGGGAACCGCCCGTGGCGCCCAGAGGCTTGTCTCGCCGAGCACGGCGCTGTAGACGTCCCCCAAGGTGATCGCATCCGCCGGGCGACCGAGGCGGATGCCGCCGCCGCGGCCAAAACTCGATCGGACGAGCCCGGCGTTGGCCAGGCGACTCAACAGTTTGCGAACCAGGCTCGGGTTTGTCCCCAGCGCGCCGGCCAGTTGAGTGGAACTCAACTGCGCGACGCCCTCTGAGTGGGCCAACGCGAGGTTGAGCATCAACTGGAGCGCAGTCGGAAACCGGACATCGATCATGGTGCGGCGTCAGCCCAGAAGCTCTTCGGAGCGGGATCTAAATATGCATCAATCATTGTTGCACATCAAGCCAAGAATGTGTTTTGATGATAGGTACTGTTAACGAGCGGAGATTCCGATGTCTGACGAAATGGCTGTGCAGCAGGTTCTCGCCCACTATGTGCGGGCTCACGATCGGCGCGACGGCGCCGCCATGGCGGCGCTCTTCACGCCGGAGGCGCGGGTGACCATTTTCTACAACAACAATCCCGACGGGGAGCCGGAACTGCTCGGGGAACTCGTCGGGCGCGAGGCGATCTCTCAGGCGACCACGCACATGATGAAGCCGCACCCACCGCGGGGGTGGAGCCACAACGCGACCGACGGCCTGCTGATCGACATCGACGCAGACCGCGCGACGGTGGACGCTCAGTTCATGGTCTTCAGCGTCCTCGGTGACGCAAAGCCGGCGAGCGGCTGGCCGGCGGGTGCGACGGGGGCCATGGGCGCGATCACGCCGATCGAATCCGGCTACTACACTCAGAACTTGGTTCGCGTGGATGG
>DHXA01000060.1:10009-10807 GCA_002413455.1 Rhodanobacter sp. UBA5168
GATGAAAGCAGTTGTCTATCATCGCTACGGCGGGCCCGAGGTGTTGGAATACACCGACGTCCCGGACCCGAAGCTCTCGCAGACCAGCGTGCTGGTGCGCGTCCGGGCGGCGGCGCTCAATCCGGCGGACCATATGCTGCAGGCTGGCCTGGGCGAGAGCCACACCGACGCCTGGTTCCCGGTTATTCCCGGATGGGATGTCGCCGGCGTCGTTGAGCAGGTGGGGGCCGGGGTCATCGAGTTTGCGCCGGGCGATGAGGTGATCGGCTTCATCCGTCAGGAAATCCTACATCACGGCGCCTACGCTGAACTGGTCAGCGCTCCGGCCGAGACACTGGCGAGGAAGCCGCGCACGGCGAGCTGGGAGGAGGCCGCAGGCCTGCCGCTGGCGGGTCTCACGGCCTACCGCGCTATCGTCCAGACCCTGAAGGTCGAGCCGGGAGAGACCGTCCTCATCCATGGCGCGGCTGGCGGCGTCGGGGCGGTGGCGGCGCAGTTGGCGCTCGCGAGGGAAGCTCGCGTCATTGGCGCCGCTTCGGCGGGGCACCACGAGTTTCTGAGGTCCATCGGAGTGCTTCCGATCGCGCATGGAGACGGTATCGTCGGTCGGGTCCGGGCTCTGGCCCCCGATGGGGTCGACGCCGTGCTGGATTGTGTCGGCAAGGGTGTCCTGCACGCCGCCGCCGAGGTGGGATCGAGCCGAACTCGCGCATGTTCGATCGCGGACGGCGGGCCGGGGATCACGACCGTTTTCGCGCGCCTGGACTCGGCGATCTTGACCCGGCTCGTGGAGATGGT
>DHXA01000060.1:11202-11721 GCA_002413455.1 Rhodanobacter sp. UBA5168
GTACCTGATTCGCGCTGAGTTTCAGTCCGATCGCAGGATATGAGAAAAGGTTATTGACAGATTAGTCCATAACAGTCACCATGACTCCATGGCTAGACCGCGCGAATTCGATCGTGAAACCGTCCTTGAGCAAGCCCGACTCGTTTTTTGGGCCAAGGGCTACGCCGGCACGTCCACCGACGATCTGGTGAAGGCCATGGGCATCGGACGCCAGAGCCTATACAACACCTTTGGCGACAAGTGGCAGCTGTATGTGGAAGCCCTCACCGACTATCAGCAACGTTCGACGTCATCTCACGCGCAGCGTTTGCAGGCTCCCGCCTCTGCCCTGCAAGGCTTCCGAGACATGCTCGAAGGCCTGGCGGTTGATGACGATGCGCTGCGAGCGCTCGGTTGCATGGGCGTGGGCTCCGCGTGCGAGTTTGGCGCGGCGGAGCCGCAGTTGTCGGAACTGCGCGCGAAAGGCTCGACTTACTTGCAGTCGCGCCTGGCCAAGCGGATTCGCGAAGGACAGGCAGC
>DHXA01000036.1:0-136 GCA_002413455.1 Rhodanobacter sp. UBA5168
CGGCAAAGACATCGCGGCTGAAGCCGCTCCCACGAAAAAGCTGGCGGCTTCAATCCACCCGGCAGTACACCGCCTTCAGATAGCGGCCTTCTGGCACGTCGGTACGAAACGGGTGGTCGGCACCGGCGCCGCGCAC
>DHXA01000036.1:466-1398 GCA_002413455.1 Rhodanobacter sp. UBA5168
GTCAGCAGCAGGCCGCCGGGCGGGATGATGTCCAGCGCCATGCGGTTCATCGCGAAGTACTTCTTCAGCGCGTCCATCACCTTGCTGCGGTCGCGGGTGAGCTTGGCCGGATCGAGGATCACCGCGTCGTAGCGCTCGCCGCGCGCCACGGCGGCACGTACCCAGTCGAAGATGTCGGATTGTTCGAACGTCACCGCGACGTTGTTCGCGGCGGCGTTCGCGCGGGCGATGTCCAGGATGCCCGCGTCCAGATCGACGCCGACCGCTTCGCGCGCGCCGGCCGCCATTGCATGCACCGCGAAGCCGCCGGCGTTGCAGCACAGATCGAGCACGCGGCGGCCCTTGGCCAGCTCGGCGAAGCGCTTGCGGTTGTCGCGCTGGTCGGCGAAGAAGCCGGTCTTGTGGCCGGAGCCGGGCGCGGCGTGGAAGCGCAGACCGTGCTCATGTACTTCGACCGCTTCGGGCACATCGCCACTGCGGCAATCGAACGACTCCTGCTTCTGCACGTGCGATTCGGCGAACCAGTACAGCCGCGCGCCGGGGAAGTGGCTGAGCAGCGCAGCGTGGATCGCCTCGCGGAAACGCCACATGCCGGCAGCGAAATATTCGATCACCAGGATGTCGGCATAGCGATCGACGATCAGCCCGGACAGGTCGTCGCCTTCGCTATGCACCACGCGCCAGGCGTCGCTGACCTTGTCGAGTTGCAGCCACTCGCGACGCAACTGCACCGCACGGGCGATGCGCGCGGCGATCCAGTCCGTGTCGATTGCCTGATCCGGATGACTGTCGAGCAGGCGCAGCGCAATCCGCGCATGGCCGTTCCAGAATGCACGGCCGACGAAACGGCCGTTCGCGTCCTGCACTTCGACCACGCTGCCTGGCGGCAGCTTCGATTCGGGCTTGTAGATCTGTGCCGACCACACCCACGG
>DHXA01000036.1:1628-18426 GCA_002413455.1 Rhodanobacter sp. UBA5168
ACGAAACCCTGGCTGCCGAAGTGCCAGTCGATGCCCAGCCGCGGCGCGGCCTGCAGCGTGGCGAACACATTCACGAACGCGCCGCAGTGCAATGCGTAACTGAAGACCGGCAACGCGATCAGCGGCAGCTGCAACAGCTGCGCCCAGCTCGACATGCGCACGCCGCGCTCGCTGCCGTCGATCAACTGCACGCCGGCGGCCAGCACAAAGCCGTACAGCGCCAGGCCGATCAGCGCGATCACGCTGTCGTGGGCCGAGCCGAACGGCAGCAGCCGATGCAGCATCGCCGCCACGCCGTACAGGCCGCCGGCGATTTCGAGGATGCCGATCAGGCGAAAGAGAATGTTGCGCACGTGTGGCCTCGCTCAAAAAGCGCAAGCTTAGCTGAGCGCGACCGGTGTCATCTGCGGAGGGCGTCGTGATCTTTCATGTTGCTGTCTTTGACAGGGACGATGCGACTCAGGCGATCAGCACGCCGCGCGCTTCCTCGACGATCGCATGCGGTACGAAGCGGGCGCCGTCCTGGGTGATCAGCGAGCTGTCCTCGCGGATGCCGATGCCGCAGGCGCGGTCGCCGACGATCCAGCTGCCGATCAACGGGTAGTGGCCGTCGAAGGCTGTCAGCGGATGGCAGGCCTGGCGGATGCACGGCCCATCGCGGTACGGGCCGTCGGTGCGCAGCTCGCGGCCGTCGTCCAGGTGCATTGCGATGTTGGCGCCCTCGCGCGAATGCAGGGGCTTGCGTACCCAGCCGCGCGGCAGCTCGCCGCCACTGTCGAACTCGGCCGGCAGCAAATTCGGATGACCGCGATGAGCGTCCCACAGCAACGGCAGGATGCCCTTGTTGCTGATTAGCGCCTTCCACGGCGGCTCGATCAGTTGCAGGCCGGAGCGCGGCAGATACGCGCCGAACGCTTCGCGGAACATGTCCTCCAGCGGATACAGCTTGAACAGGCAGCCGATCACCTGATCGTCGAGGTCGGTGAAGCGGCCGTCGCTGGAGATGCCGATGTCCTCGATCGCCAGCGTGCCGCAGTCGATGCCGGCCTGCACGGCGCAATCGCGCAGGTAGGCGATGGTGCCCTGGTCCTCCACCGAATCGCGCACGGCGGCGAAGTGGAACGGTCGCGCGACGCCGCGTGCGATCGTGCCGAACGCTTCCACCAATGACTCGTAGATCGAGTTGAACTGGTCGCTGCCGGCCGGCAGCTGGCAGCGCGCGAGCTGGTCTTCCAGCCATTGCCACTGGAAGAATGCGGCCTCGAACAGCGAAGTCGGCGTGTCGTAGTTCAGCTCGTACAGTTTCGCCGGACCATGGCCGTCGTAGGCGAAATCCATGCGGCCGTACAGGTGTGGCTGGCGCTCGCGCCAGCTCTGCGCGATCCAGTCGCGGTACGGTTCCGGGATCGCCAGCTGCTGCATGTGCTGCTCGCTGCCGACGATGCGATCGACCAGGTCCAGCGTCATTGCGTGCAGCTCTTCGCTGGGCGCTTCGAGATCCTGCTCGATTTCGCGCAGGCTGAACGCGTAGTACGCGGATTCGTCCCAGTACGGCGCGTCGTCGATGGTGTGGAAACCGAAGCCGCACTCGGCCGCCTTGGCGCGCCAGTCGGGGCGCTCGGCCGTGGTGACGCGGCGCATCAGCCGCCGATGCCGCGGCTGCTGCCGAACCTGCCGAAACCGGAGCGGCTGCTGGTGACCGCGCGGTTCGGCGTGGCGTTGACCGGCACCATCGCCGTGGTGGCGCCGCTGCGATAGACGCCGCTCGCACCGCTGGTGGCCGGCCGCTGCCAGCCGCCCTGGCTGTCGCGGAACGCCGGCGCGCTGTTGAAGCCGTTCATCGGCGAGCCGTTGCGCAGCATCTGCGACAGGAAGAAGCCGGTCATCAGCGGGCCGAAGAACGAATGGCTGGCGCCGTCATTGCGCTCGGCGCACTGCTCCTTGCCATAGCTGGCCTCGCATGCCTCGCGGTTGGCAAAACGCGGCGCGGTGGCCACAGCGTCCTGCTGCGCCTTGGCGAACGCCTGCTGGCAGGTACTGCGGTCGTTGGTCTGCGCCACACAGGCCTCGACCGAGGTGTACAGCCCTTCGCGCGAAGCGCTCTCGCTGCGGTCGCAGGCGGTCAGCAGCAACGGGGCTGTGCTCATCAGGAGCAGGGCGGCGGTCTTGGATCGCTTCATGGGCATGCTCGCGCGGATATCAGGTCAAGCATGCCTGCTTGCCCGCGCGGATGAAAGTTCCTGCGGATCCGATGCGCACAAACGCACGGCCGCCGCCAACGGTTATTCGAGCTCGTCGGCCAGCTCGTGCAGGTCGGCGAGATGCTGCTCCCACCAGCGCGATTCGGCAGCGAAAGGGAACGCGGCGGGAAAGGCCGGATCATGCCAGCGTGCGGCGATCCAGCCCGCGTAATGCAGTTGGCGCATGGCGCGCAGGGCCGGGATCAGCATCAGCTCGCCGTCGTCGAAATCGCGGAACTGCCGATAGCCCTCGAGTACCGCTTTCATCGCGCGCTCGTCGTTGGCGAGCATCCACAGATCCTGCACGGCCGGTCCGGTGCGCGCATCGTCGAAGTCGACGAAGTGCGGGCCGGCATCGGTCCACAGCACATTGCCGGGATGACAGTCGCCATGCAGGCGCAGCTGCCGCAGCGGACCGAGCGCTTCGAGGCGCGCCGCAATGGCGCCATCGAGCCGGCTGGCGGCGGCACGGTAATTCGTCTGCAGGGAGATCGGCAACAGGAGCGATTCGAGCACCGCCTGCATCGGCTGCTGCACCATCGTGTCGCGATCGAGCCTGCCGCGGTGAACGAAGGGCGCGCGTGCGCCAACCACATGCATGCGTGCAATCAACCGGCCCAGCCACTGCAACTGATCGAGCGCTTCCAGCTCGGGCGCACGGCCGCCGCGTCGTGGTGTCAGTGCGTAGCGGAAGCCGTCGTGCCGCAGCAGCGTATGGCCATCGAACGCCAGCGGCGCGACCGCCGGCAATTCGGCGTCGGCCAGTTCCTGCGCGAAACGGTGTTCTTCGACGATCGCCGCATCGCTCCAGCGGCCGGGCCGATAGAATTTCGCGATCACCGGTGACGCGTCTTCGAGTCCGACCTGCCACACGCGGTTCTCGTAACTGTTCAGCGCGAGCAGGCGACCATCCGGCCACAAACCGCAGGCAGCGACCGCGTCGAGCACCAGGTCGGGAGTGAGGCTGGCGTAGGGCGCGTCGTTGCTCAACGCAGGCCCACGGTACGCGCGGCGATCACCGCCATGGTGATGCGCGAGATGCACACCAGGGCGCCGTCTTCGCTCTCGATGCGAATCTCCCATACCTGGGTGGTACGTCCGACGTGCAGCGCACGCGCGGTACCGGTGACGGTGCCGCTGCGCACGCCGCGGAGGTGGTTGGCATTGATGTCCAGCCCGACCGCCAATTCCTTCTCCGGATCGAGCGTGAGCATCGCGGCCGTGCTGCCCAGCGTCTCGGCCAGCACCACCGAGGCACCGCCATGCAGCAGCCCGTAGGGCTGGTGGGTGCGATGGTCGACCGGCATGGTGCCCTGCAGCCAGTCGTCGCCGATCGCGGTGATGCGGATGTCCAGCGTCTCCATCATGGTGTTGGCGCTCCATGCATTGATGCGGGCGAGGTCGGCGGGCTGTTTCCAGAGGCTCATCGTTGATTCCTTCGGTGCGAGCCCGCATTGTTGTCCGCTCCGATCGCCGCGACAATGCATGCGTGTTTAACGTCACTCTCAAATCCTCTGGCCGCCAGTTTTCGGTGGCAGCCGGTGAAACCGTGCTGGAGGCGGCGCAACGGGCGGGCGTGGCCTTGCCGTATTCCTGCCGCGCCGGGGTCTGCGGCAGCTGCAAGGCGACCTTGCTGCAGGGGCATTGCGAGTACCCGCGCAACCCGCCGCTGGCGCTGAGTGCCAGCGCGCTGGCGCATCACGCGGTGCTGTTGTGTCAGGCGGTACCGACCAGCGACCTGCTGCTGGAGGCGCGCGAAGTGACCTCGGTGGAGGACATCGCGCGACGCCAGCTCGGCATGGTGGTGACCGAGAAGTGGCCGTTGGCGTCGGACGTGACCGGCCTGCGCCTGTTGCCTTCCCACGGCGAACGCCGGCTCAACCGGTTGCCGGGTCAGTATCTGGATGTGCTGCTGGAGGACGGCAAGCGGCGACCGTTCTCGATAGCCAACGGCCCGCAGGCCGATGGCATGATCGAACTGCATGTGCGGCATGTCGCCGGAGGCGGCTTCACGTCATGGGTCAGCGATGCGCTGAAGGTGGGTGATCACCTGCGCGTCGAGGGACCGCTGGGCACCTTCGTGCCGCGCGAGGATTCCGAGCGGCCGATGCTGTTCATGGCCGGCGGCACCGGCTTCGCGCCGGTCAAGGCGATCGTCGAGCATTTCATCGCGTTGGGCACGCGCCGGCCGATGCAGTTGTACTGGGGCGCACGCACGGCGGCGGATCTGTATCTGCGCCCGCTGGCCGAACGCTGGGCCACCGAATTGCCGAACCTGCAGTTCCACGCGGTGGTATCCGATCCGGCAGATGCGGTGGGAAAGCAGGCGGCGGGCCTGCGCACGGGGCTGGTGCATGAGGCCGTGCTGGCGGACCAGCCCGACCTGTCCGGCCACGATGTATACATGGGCGGGCCGCCGGCGATGATCGACGCGGCGCATCCGTTGTTCCTCGACGCCGGCCTGCCGGAAGAGCGGCTGTATTACGACTCGTTCGAGTACGCGCCCGATGTGCTGGCGCAGATCATCGCGAGCCGCGCCGGCATCCACGATCTCTGATTGTGGGAGCGGCTTCAGCCGCGATGGCTCTTCGCGAGCATGGAAAGCATCGCGGCTGAAGCCGCTCCCACAACCGCGTGCTTATTTGTTGCCTTTGGCAACGGGCAACTGCGCCGCATGCCATGCCAGCACGCCGCCATCCAGCGTATGCACCTTGGTGAACCCGGCCTTGACCAGCCGCTGCGCGGCCTTGACCGAGTTGCCGCGGCCGTCCTTGTCCATCACCACCACCGGCAGCTCCTTCGCCTTGGCCAGATCCTTTTTTTCCGGATCGAACTGACTCATCGCCACGTGCCGCGCGCCGGGCACATGCATCTTCTCGAAGTCGGCCAGCGAGGACAGGTCGATCAGCAGCGGGCTTTCGCGGTTGATCAGGCCGGTCAGCCCGGCCGGGCTCAGCTCGCGGGTCTTGCTGAAAAGTGTGGCGACCTGCGTGACGATCAACGCCACCAGCAGCACCACGAACAGGGCCGCCAGGGCCACATGATTGCCGATAAATTCGGGCAGCTTGTGCAGAACATCGTTCATCGTCAGTCCACAGGCGCGTTGATCGCACCGACTCGGGTAAACCGCCGATTATACGGGTAGTGGGCCATTGCTATGCGCACCGGCCCGTGTTCAGTCCTGCGTGATATCCGGCAGCCCGCTGGTCAGCCACCAGTGCTTGGTCTTCTCGTCGTAATGCCAGGTCTGGTGGTCGACGACGGTGCGTTCGGACTGGGTGTGGATATTGACCAGGCTGATCTGCGCCGTCTGCTGCACGTCGAAATCGCCGGTGGGCACCGGGCCGGCGCCGTTGTCGTATTCGGTCACGCGCACCTGCTGGTAGCGGGCCAGATCCAGCGCGTTCACCGGATGGGCGGCGCGCAGGGCGGGGTCGATGAATTGCGCGGCGCTCTGGAAATCGCCCCAGCGCAGCGTGCTGCCGTAGGCGTTGAGCGTGGTGGTCAGCGCGTCGCTGCGCGTCTTGGTGGCGCAGCCGGCCAGCAACAGCACGGACAGCACGGCGAGAATGCTCGGAATGCGGCGCATGGGTGGTTTCTCCCCCGATGGATACCGCGCCCATTCTGCCTCAAGCCGACGTGGCTGACGCAGCCGGAGGCTCAGTCGCGTCGTTTGGCGACGAAACGTGCGCTCAGGGTGGCGGCGGGCTTGCCGTCGTCGCCCGGCACCACGCAGGCGACTTCGATGCGCGCCCGGCCGCGTGTGGTCAGCGTGTTGAAGAACGTGGTCCAGTTGGCGGTGGCGGCCAGCCGTGCCTCGCTGCGGAAGTCCTGCCATAGTGGCGACAGGTAACGCACGCTGGATTCGGCCACGAACACATCGCAGTCGTGGCCGTACCGGCGCAGCGCCATTTCCACCAGCGCCCAGCCGCTCAAGGTCATCAGGCTGACCAGGCTGCCGCCGAACGCGCAGCCCTTGTCGTTGACGTTCGGCGCCAGCGGCGCCAGCAGGCTGAGCATGTCGTCGTCGCTGTGGATCAGCTGCAGATCCATCGCATGGGCCAGCGGAATCTCGTCGCGGATGAACTGAATCAGCTGCTGCGCTTGCTCGGTGGTGTCGTCGGTCGTGCTCACGTTGATCAGGAGTCCATGGGGAAGGGAAGACCTCCCAGTGTAGGGCGGCCGTTACACTGCGGCCATGACAGTGACCGGACGCGGTGCGCGGATGCAACGACAAGCCCCGGCGGGCAACGATTCGCTGTGCGGGCGGATCGTGGTGATCACCCGCCCGGCCGGCACGGCGACGGCGTTGGCGCGACGGGTGCGCGCTTGCGGCGGCGTGCCGCTGCTGCTGCCGGGCCTGGCCTTGCGCAGCGTGGCCGATCAAGCCGCCGCGTGCGCCGGCCTGCGCGCCGCGCTGGCGGCTGAGCTGGTGATCTTCACCAGTCCCGCCGCGGTACGCCATGCCGCCGCGCTGATGCCGTTGCAGACCGCCGCGAGCGTGCTGGCGGTGGGCCAGGGTACCGCGCGAGCACTGCGGCGGCATGGCATTGCCGCGCCGCTGGCACCACGGCGGCAGGACAGTGAAGGCTTGCTCGACCATGCCGCGCTGCGCGACCTGCGTGGTCGCCGTGTCGCCCTGATCGGTGCGGCCGGCGGCCGCGGCGTGTTGCGCGAACAGCTCGCCGCACGCGGCGCGCAACTGCGCGAGCTGCATGTCTATCGACGGGTGCCGCCGCGGCTGGATCGCCGTCACGTGGGCGCGTTGCTGCAGTTGCCCGTTTCTGCACGAGTGCTGCTGTCCAGTGCCGAGGCACTGCAGAACCTGCACGACCTGTTGCCGCCACCGGCCTGGGCGCGGCTGTGCGCGACGACCGCCGTGGTCAGCAGTGAACGACTCGAGGCAGCAGCACGCGCTGCCGGTTTCACGCGCACGGTGCTCGCCGGCTCGGCGCTGTCGGCCGACCTGCTCGCTGCCGCGATGCGCAGGCACTGATCCTTCTTCACGCGATCGTGCTACGGGCGCGGGCGCAGGGGCTGTTAGCATGCGCGAATGAGCAACGTAGACAAGCCGAACGAGCCCACCGCGCCCGAGGGCGCCCGTCCCGACCCCATGCTGGTCGATCCGCTGCCGATACGCCCGATGCGCGATACCGCGACGCGATCCGCAGCGCGTCCGCGCGCTGGTGGCAGCTTGGCATGGGCCGTGTTGCTGTCGCTGGTTGCCGTGGGTGCCTGTGGCTACATCGGCTGGCGCCAATGGCAGCAGGAGCAGGGTAACGCCGCCGACAGCCAGAGCGTGGCCGGCCTGCAGCAGCGTGTGGGCACGCTGGAAACGACGCTGGCCGGCGTCAGCGGTGAGCGCAACAGCCTCAACCAGCGCCTGAGCGATGCGGCGGCCGTCAACCGGTCGCTGCGCGAGGAACTGCTCGGCCAGGCGGAACGCACGCGCAATCTGGAGGACGCCGTGGCAAAGCTGGCCGAGAAGAGCCTGTCCGGCCACGACGCGATGCTGCTGGACGAAACCGAATCGCTGCTGCGCATGGCCAGCGAGCGCTACACGTTGTTCCACGACGCGCAGGGCGCGGCCGCGGCCTATGCGCTGGCCGACCAGACGCTGGCCGCGGTCAACGACGGCGCGTTCGGTGGCCTGCGCCAGAGCATCAGTGCCGAACGCGAGGCGCTGGCGAAGAGTCGGCCGGCCAGTCAGGCCAGCGCGCTGCAGCAGCTCACCGAACTGCGCGGCAGCCTGGCCAGCCTGCCGCTGAAATCGCTCGACACGGCAAACAGCACGCAGCCGGTCGATGCGTGGTCGCGGATCGGCCGCGCGCTGGCCAGCGTGGTCAGCGTGCAGCGCGACAACGGCGCACCGCTGGCGGTGGCCGACGCGCGTTTCGCGCGTGAACTGGCCGAGCTCGATCTGGCCCAGGCGCAAGCCGCGCTGCTGGCCTACGACAGCAAGGACTATGCCGCTGCGCTGCAGCGTGTGGATGGCAGCCTCGCGAGCCAGTTCGATCCCAATGCGCCAGCGGTGCAGCAGGCGCGCAAGACGCTCGGCGAACTGGCCGGACAGCTGCCGACGAACGCGCCGGTGCAACTCGGCGCTGCGCTGACGGAGCTGCGCAATCTGCGCACCGTGCATGCGCTCAGCCCGGCCGCCAGCGACGCCGTCCCTGCCGCGGCCAGCAGCGCCGCGCCGAAGGACGGAGTCCGGCCATGAAGGCTTGGCGCTGGATCCTGCTGCTGGTGATCATCGCCGCGCTGGCCGCATTCGGCTGGCACTGGGTGGCGGAAGATCCCGGCTACGTTTTGCTGCGCATGCGCGGCTGGCGGGTGGAGAGCACCGTGGTTGCGGCGCTGCTGATCCTGCTGCTGACGTGGGCCTTGCTCACCGTGCTGTGGCGGCTGTTGCGCTGGCCATTCGGTGCATTCTCGCGCCGGCACCGGCGGGTCAGCCAGCAGCGCCTGGGCGAGGGCCTGGTTGCGCTGATCGAAGGTCGCCACGGCGACGCCGAACGCGATCTCAACCGCGCTTCGCGGCTGGACAGCCTGCGCGGCCCGGCCCTGCTCGCTTCGGCCGAAGCGGCGTCGCGCCGCGGCGAACAGGGCCGCGCACTGGAAGCACTGAACCAGGCCGCGCAGTTTGTGCCGCAGGCCGCACGCGTCTTGCGTGCCCGCGTGCTGCGCCGCGATGGCAAGCCGGCCGAGGCACTGGCGTTGCTGATCCCCGAATCGGACAAGGGCACGCTGACCCCCGGCGGCTGGCGCGAGCTGGCGCTGGCGGCGCTGGCCAACGGCGATATCCGGCGGGCGCGCGAGGCGCTCGATCCGCTGCAGAAAAGCGCCGCACTCG
The DNA here is from genome assembly GCA_002413455.1 of Rhodanobacter sp. UBA5168. Classification (GTDB taxonomy): domain Bacteria; phylum Pseudomonadota; class Gammaproteobacteria; order Xanthomonadales; family Rhodanobacteraceae; genus Rhodanobacter. Next base: position 10,722 of record DHXA01000036.1, read on the forward strand.
GCGGCCGCGCCTATGCAGCACTGGAGGCGCAGGTGCTCACCGCCACCATCAACGCGGCAGCCGATGGTGCCAGCCTCAACACGTTGTGGTCGCAATTGCCGAAGGCGCAGCGTCGCGTGCCTTCCGTGATCGACGCCTATGCCCGCCGCGCGGCCTCGTTCGGCCTGACCCTGGCGGCGATGGACGAAGTGGAATCCGCGCTGCGCCGCGAGTGGTCGCCGCTGCTGATCGAAACCTACGGCACGCTGGCCGGCGACGACGTCGAGGCGCGTCTGCGCCGCGTCGAAGGCTGGCTCGACGCCCACCCGAACGACGCCAATCTGCTGCTCACGCTGGGTCGCATGTGCGTGCGGCTGAAGTTGTGGGGCAAGGCGCGTCAACACCTCGAGCGTTCGCTCGCGCTGGCGCCGGGTGCGGCCGCATGGGAAGCGCTGGGTGATACGTTCGCCGGGCAGGGCGACCCCGCGCAGGCGCAGCGCGGCTATCGCAACGCACTGGCCTTCGGTCGTGGCGAGGCAGTCACTCCGTTGGCGCAGAGTGCGCGCTTCGGCCAGCCGGATACGCATCCGATCGCCGTGGAGGAACGCGACGTGCACGGCGTGCCGCGATTGCGGGAATAGATTCCTCTGGCCAAGGCCTGCGGATCGTCACCGAGCCGCCGGAAGGTCGAACAGTCTTGGATCGCAGGTTGCCGTGACGTCATAGCCGAAGGCGTAGTAAAGCTGTGACGTGAGCTTGCCGTCGGCGATCACGAACAGATTGCTGCCTTCGCTGCCCAGGCAGACTTCCACGTGGGATGCGTTGCCTGACGGCGTCGTTCCTATACGCAAAAGGGTCCCGACGGATGCCCCATCTGCGGTCGCGGCGGGCGTGCCGATCACGGCGGCTCCGATGAAAGGGTTCCCCTTCAGTGCGGCCGGCATCCGTTTCAGCCGATAGCGGAATATCGGATGGCCGAACAACGCGTCGCTGACTGGCGCGGTCGATCCGTCTGGTGCTTCCCAGGGCGCTGCCTCGCAGGCGAAGGCAGCACCGCGCCGCACCCCTGGCACCGGGATATTGCAACTGGATGGGGACCGTCGCGGAAAGAAGGCCATCGGTGGTGTAGAGATAGGCAGCACCATCGGCGGTTGCCACGAAGCCGGTTTCGATCCCGGCAGCCCTGGTCGTTCCGGCGGCGCAAGCTGCGGCGGTGACACAGACCAGCACGACGAGAACCCGGTGCACGCACTTCATCGCTCAGTGCCCGTGAACGCGTTTCCCTTCGGCTCTGACGGCAGGGTGCGGAAAGGGATCGGCCACGGATGAAGGAAGTTGGCCATGCGGTTTCGCCCTGTGCAATCGTCCAGCCAAACTATATCCGGCGATGGAGCGAATCCCATTTGTGCCCCACCCTAAAGCGGCGTCAGATTCGCGTACGCCGCCACCAGCCACTTGCTGCCGGCCGCTTCGAAATTCACCTGCAGCCGCGTATGCGAGCCGCTACCTTCGGCGCTGATCACCACGCCTTCGCCGAAGCTGGGATGGCTGACGCGCTGGCCCAGTTTCACCGGCAGGGCTTCTTCGAGCGAGCGCGATAGTTCGGCAGGGCGACCGGCGTAGAGCGGACGGGTGACGTGCACGCGCGGGCGCACTTCGTCCATCAGTTCGGCCGGCATTTCGCCGAGGAAGCGTGACGGTCGCGCCAGCATTTCGGTGCCGTGCATGCGGCGCGATTCGGCGTGGGTAACGATGAGTTTTTCGCGGGCGCGGGTGATGCCGACGTAGGCGAGTCGGCGCTCCTCTTCCAGTCGTCCCTCGTCGTCGACCGAACGCTGGCTGGGGAACAATCCCTCTTCCATGCCGACCAGAAACACCACCGGAAACTCGAGCCCCTTGGCCGAGTGGAGCGTCATCAGCTGCACGCAGTCGTCCCATGCCTCGCCCTGGTTTTCGCCGGCTTCCAGTGTGGCGTGCGACAGGAATGCCGACAGTTCGCTCAGGCCCGAGTCGATGTCCTCGGCGGTGCGTTCGAAACGGCTGGCCACGTTGACCAGTTCGTCCAGGTTCTCCACCCGCGACTCGGCATTGCCGCGCGAATCTTTCTCGTAGAAGTCGCGCAGGCCGGTATGGGTGATGGCGTGGTCGATCTGTTCGGCGAGGGTAAGGCTCTTGTCATTCCGCTCCCCCGAGCTCAATGGGGGAAGCGTGGAGGTCGAAGGGCGTTCCTGATGGGCAGAAAAGCGCTCCCCCTCATCCGAACCCTCCTGCCCGGTTTCGTTGGGCGAGAAGGGACTGAAGGTGCGCGCCATCTCGTCGATCATGGTAAGGAACGCCTTCACCGCATTCTTCGCCCGGCCAGCGAGGTCGCTGCCGCCGCTCAGTTCGCCCAGCGCCGCCTCCCACATCGAGACATCCGCGCCGCGCGCGCGGCGACGCAAGGCGTCCAGCGTGCGATCGCCGATCCCGCGCGGCGGGGTGTTCACTGCGCGCTCGAAGGCGGCATCGTCATGCCGGTTCGCAGTGAGCCGGAGGTAGGCCAGCGCGTCCTTCACCTCGGCACGGTCGAAGAATCGCTGGCCACCGTAGACACGATAGGGCAGGTCGCGCTGGATCAGCTGCTCCTCGAAATTGCGCGACTGCGCGTTCGAGCGATAGAGGATCGCGCAGTCCTTCGCCTGGCCGTGTTCATGGATGTATTCGCGGATGCGCTCGATCACGAAGCGCGCCTCGTCCTGCTCGTTATAGGCGGCGTATAGCGCGATGCGCTCGCCGTCGTCGCCGGCAGTCCACAAGTGTTTGCCGAGGCGGCTGCCGTTGCGTTCGATCACGCTGTTGGCGGCCTTCAGGATGTTCGAGGTGGAGCGGTAGTTCTGTTCCAGCTTGATCGTGCGGGCACCGGGGAAGTCGCGCAGGAACTGCTGCACGTTCTCCACCTTGGCGCCGCGCCAGCCATAGATCGCCTGATCGTCGTCGCCGACCACGAAGACTTGCCCGGTCGCGCCGGCGAGCACGCGGATCCACGCGTACTGCAGCGTGTTGGTGTCCTGGAATTCGTCGATCAGCAGATAGCGCCAGCGCTGCTGGTAGTGCTCCAGCACCGCCGGGTTTTTCAGCCACAGCTCGTGCGCGCGCAGCAGCAGCTCGGCGAAGTCGACCAGGCCGGCACGTCGGCAGGCATCCTCATAGGCCTTGTAGATGTTCACGAACGTGTGCGTGACCGGATGGTCGCGATGTTCGATGCCGTCCGGCCGCTTGCCTTCGTCCTTCCACTGGTTGATCTGCCAGCTGGCCTGGCGCGGCGGAAATTTCGCATCGTCCAGACCCAGCCCGGCGACGACGCGCTTGACCAGCCGCAGCTGGTCGTCGGCGTCGAGGATCTGGAAAGTTTCCGGCAGGCCGGCTTCGCGCCAGTGCCGGCGCAGCAGGCGATGGGCGATGCCGTGGAAGGTACCCACGGTAAGTCCCTGGGTGCCACCGGGGATCAACGCCTCCAGCCGTGCACGCATTTCGCCGGCCGCCTTGTTGGTGAAGGTGACGGCGAGAATCGCCCACGGCGGCACCCGTTCGGCCTGGGTCAGCCAGCCGATGCGGTGGGTGAGTACGCGGGTCTTGCCGGAGCCCGCGCCGGCCAGCACCAGATAGTGGCCGGGCGGGGCACAGACAGCTTCGCGCTGGGCTTCATTGAGCGGGTCGATCAGGTACGAGACATCCATCGGACCCATTGTAATGGGCGCAAAAGAAAACCGCCGCGAGGGCGGCGGTTTTCGGTGGCGACGACGTACTCAGCGATTCTTGCTGGCGATGCCGCCGACGACCAGCAGGCCGCCGAGCACGATGCCGGCGATGCCGATCCACTGCGGGACGGACTTGGTGTGGGTGGCTTCGATCTTGGCCGGGCCGAGCTGCGCCACCGTGTCGGTCTGCTTGTAGCTGCCGTTGCCGGCGACGACCCAGATACCGGCGATCAACAGGATGATGCCAGCGATGAAAAGTCCTGCGCGCATGGATGTTCCCCTTGGGTGGATGTGGATCGAGTATGCCCGGCGCCGCTGTGCATGAAATGTACAGGGTGCCGGATGGCGGGCAAAAAAAGCCCCGGAGGCTAGGGGGAGCCTCCGGGGCGGGGGCAGACACGAAGACCCAGGGGAGAGGTTCGTGCCTGTGGCGGCTCAGGGAGGTGAGCCAGCCATGGATGCCGTTGCGTGCATCCGTAATGTTAGTGCGTGATTTGTCGAGAAAGTTGCAGAATTTCCGAAGAAATTTAAAAGCAATTCATTCTCATGAAAAATTAACCGCCAAGTCGTTGTTCCGCCAGAAAGTACTCATCGGAACAGGTCAATGGGCTTCGTCCCAGTTTGCCCCTACTCCTACGTCGACCAGCAGCGGCACCGCCAGTTCCGCGGCGCCGGACATCCGTTCGACCACCGCGGCGCGTACTTCGTCGACTGCGTCCGTGCGCACCTCGAACACCAGTTCATCGTGCACCTGCATCAGCATGTGGACGTCGTCGCGATGCTTCAGCCAGCCGGCCACCGCGATCATCGCGCGCTTGATGATGTCGGCGGCGCTGCCCTGCATCGGTGCGTTCACCGCGGCGCGTTCGGCGCCTTGCCGCAGACCCTGGTTGCGCGAGGTGAGATTTTCCAGGTACAGCCGGCGGCCGAAGATGGTTTCCACATAGCCGTCGCGATGCGCCTGTTCGCGCGTCGCCTCCATGAACGCGCGCACGCCCGGGTAGCGCGAGAAGTAGCGGCCCATGTAATCGCTGGCTTCGCCGCGATCGACGTTGAGCTGGCGCGCCAGCCCGAACGCGCTCATGCCGTACATCAGGCCGAAGTTGATCGCCTTGGCGGCGCGGCGCTGGTTGGTGGTGATCTCTTCCGGCGGCACACCGAACACTTCCGCCGCGGTGGCGCGATGCACGTCACCGCCGGCATGGAACGCGCGCAGCAAACCTTCGTCGCCGGACAGATGCGCCATGATGCGCAGCTCGATCTGCGAATAATCCGCGGCGAGAACTTTCCACCCCGGCGGCGCGATGAACGCCTGGCGGATGCGCCGGCCTTCCTCGGTGCGCACCGGGATGTTCTGCAGGTTCGGATCGGACGAGGAGACCCGCCCGGTCGCCACCGAGCCCTGGTGGTAGCTGGTATGCACGCGGCCAGTGCGCGGATTGACGATGCTCGACAACTTGTCGGTATAGGTGGAACGCAGCTTCGCCAGGCTGCGGTAATCGAGGATCAGCCGCGGCAGTTCGTGGGCGTCGGCGATCGCTTCCAGCGCTTCCTCGTTGGTGGACGGCTGGCCGGTGGGGGTTTTCAATTTCGCCTGCAGGCCAAGCTCGTCGAACAGCACGGCCTGCAACTGCTTGGGCGAATCGAGGTTGAACTCGTGTGTGGCCACCGCATGGGCTTGCTGCTGCAATTCCAGCATGCGCTTGCCCAGCTGCTGGCTTTGCCGGCGCAGCACGTCGCCGTCGATCAGCACGCCGCGCTGCTCCATCGCGGCCAGCACCGGCACCAGCGGAATCTCGATCTCCTCGTAGACCTTGCGCAGTGTCGGCACGCTATCGAGCTTCGGCCACAGCGCGAGGTGCAGGCGCAAGGTGATGTCGGCGTCCTCGGCGGCATAACGGCAGGCGGTGTCCAGGTCCACCTGCGAGAACGAGATCTGCCTGGCACCCTTGCCGGCGACCTGCTCGTATTTGATCGTCTCGTAGCCGAGATACTTTTTTGCCAGCGAGTCCATGTCGTGGCGTGTCGCGGTGGCGTTCCACACGTAGGATTCGAGCATCGAATCGTGTTTCAAACCCTGCACGACGATGCCGTAGTTCGACAGGATGTTGATGTCGTACTTCGCGTGCTGGCCGAGTTTCGGCCGCATCGGATCCTCGAAGACCGGTTTCAGCGCGGCCAACACTTCATGGCGATCGAGCTGACCAGGTGCGCCGGGATAGTCGTGACCGAGCGGGATGTAGCAGGCCTTGCCCGCCTCTACCGCGAAGCTGATGCCGACGATATCCGCACGCATCGCGTCGATGCTGGTGGTCTCGGTATCGAAGGCAATCAGCTCGGCATGGCGCAGTTTTTCCAGCCAGGCGTCGAGCTGCACCTGCGTGGTGACCAGCTCGTAGTCGCCGGGAGCGGACAAGGCGGCGTCGATGATCGCGACAGGCCCTGCCAGAACGATCGGTTCGGCGGCTCCGGCTTCCCCCGTTTGCTGTTCCACGATTCCCGTTGCCTGCTCCGCGGAATCCAGATCCTTCAGCGCTGCCTTGAACTCGTAGCGCGCATACAGCTCGCGCAGCTGCGCGGTGTCGGCGTCGCGCTGGGCCAGGTCGGTGGGGCCGAACTCCAGCGGCACGTCGATCTTGATCGTCACCAGTTCGCGCGACAACGGCAGCCGCGGCAACGCCTCGCGCAGGCTCTCGCCGATCTTGCCGCCGATCTTGTCGGCGTTCGCGATCACGCCGTCCAGGGTGTGGTATTCGGCCAGCCACTTGGCGGCGGTCTTGGGCCCGCACTTGGGCACGCCCGGCACGTTGTCGACGGTGTCGCCGGTGAGTGCGAGGAAGTCGATGATCTGATCCGGCCGCACACCAAATTTCGCCATCACGCCGACACCGTCCATCACCGTGTTGCTCATGGTGTTGACCAGGGTGACGTGCGGACTCACCAGCTGCGCCATGTCCTTGTCGCCGGTGGAGACCAGCACCTCGATACCCAGCGCCTGCGCCTGCACCGCCAGCGTGCCGATCACGTCATCGGCTTCGACGCCGGGCACGCGCAGGATCGGAAAGCCGAGCGCGCCGACGATGGCCAGCATCGGCTCGACCTGGGCACGCAGATCGTCCGGCATGGGCGGGCGATTCGCCTTGTATTGGGCGTACAGCGTGTCACGAAAGGTCGGGCCGGGCGCGTCGCTGACGAAGGCCAGGTAATCAGGTTTGGCCTTCAACGTGGCGCGCAGCATGTTGACCACGCCGAACAGCGCGCCGGTCGGTTCGCCGTGGGCGTTGCTGAGCGGCGGCAGCGCGTGGAACGCGCGGTAAAGGTAGGAGGAGCCGTCGATGAGGATGAGTTTGGCCATGAGCCATTCTCGCATGCACGGGCGGAATGCCGCGCTTCACGGAAGCCCCGTGGAGGCGCTGCTATGCTCAGCTCCCCGATCGAGGTGCCGTCATGAAAACTGCTGCCTTGCTGGCTGCCGCCAGCGTCCTGTTCGCTTCAAGTCTGCTGGCATCCAACGTGTCCGCGCAGTCGTCGCCCTCGACGAACGTACCGCCGCCGCCAGGGATCAACGATCCGGGCGTACAGGCGGTGGCGCCGCCGGCCAAACCCCAGAAAACCCCCGCGGCCCCCGCGCATCGTTCGCTGGATCTGAAGCCGCAGGCGTTGCCCGCGATGCGGGACGACGGCGCTGCCCAGGCGGGGCGCGACAAGTCGCTGCCGGAGATCAAGGTGCGCCAGGAAGGCGACAACAGCATCCAGGAATACAGCCGCAACGGTCGGGTCTACATGGTAGTGGTGACCCCGAAGAACGGCATCGAGCAGACCTACATGGTCGATCCCCAGGGCCGGCTGGTCGACGAGCACGGCAAGAAGCCGGTGGGGCCGGTGATGTACAAGGTGCTGGAGTGGGGCAAGAGCAAGCCACCCGCCGAGGAATCGACCGCGCCGGCGCAGGACGACGGCGGCAACTGAGTCATTCGTTGAATGCCGTC
>DHXA01000036.1:18738-25383 GCA_002413455.1 Rhodanobacter sp. UBA5168
CTGTTCGGCAAGCTCGGCGTGGTCGGCATCAACTCCAACCTCGCCACCTTCATCCGCACCATCGTCATCCTGCTGGTCACCGCCGGCATCCTCAGCCTGCGCCAGGAATGGGCCAAGCCTACCGGCTTGCCGCTGCACAGCTGGCTGTTCCTGGTGCTGTCCGGCATCGCCACCGGCCTGTCATGGCTGTGCTATTACCGCGCGCTGCAGCTGGGGCCGGTGAGCAAGGTGGCGCCGATCGACAAGCTCAGCGTGGCGCTGGCGATCGTGCTGGGACTGGTGTTTCTAGGTGAGCGCCCGAGCTGGCCGCTGCTGATCGGCGGCGTGCTGATCGTTACTGGCGCGATGGTGATCGCGCTGTTCTGAGCGGCGTCGTTCAGCGCGGATCATCGAGCTCCGGGTAGTGGCGGAAGATGCCGTTTTTATTGAACGGCAACCGCCGCGATGAGTCCAGGTACGCCGCGATGCGCGGCCGTTCGGCCACGCGCTCGCTCAGTGCGCGCAGCAGTGGCAATGGGTGTCCCAGTCGCTGCATCGCACGGGGAAACGCGTAGTCCAGTCCGGCTATCAACTGGAACAGCGAAAGGTCGACGTAGGAGTGTTCGCGCAAGGCATGGCGGCCACCGCCGCGCTCCAGCACTTGCTCGAAGTAGTCCAGGAATTTCGGCAGTCGCGTCTGGCGCAGATCCGCCGCGCGCCGTTGCGCTTCGGCGCGTTGATCCTCGTAGTACAGGCTGCTGGCAATCGGATGGTGCGCATCGTGCACTTCGGCCACCAGGTCGCCGATGGTCAGCTGCAATTGGTGCGCATACAGTCGCCGGCTTTCGCTTTCCGGCACCAGGCCAAGTGGCGGGCCGAGATAGTGCAGGATGTTCGCGGCTTGGGCGATCACCAGCCGACCTGCCTTGATAAACGGCGGCGCGAATGGCAACGCGCCTTCATGGGCGCCGTCGAGAAAGCGCACGATGGCGTCGTCGCCTTGCTCGCGGGCCACGTCGTCGTAGGCGGCGCCGGCGTCTTCCAGCGCCAGGCGCACGAACTCGCCGCGGCCAGGAATGCCGGTCCAGTAATACAGCTCGTAGCGCATGGCGGCCTCCGCAGCGAACACCGCGATGCTGAAACGAGTGACTTCTACGGGGCGTGAGCGAGTTCTCGCTCCCGCAGGCCGCCTCAGTGCCGGAAGTGGCGCATGCCGGTGAACACCATCGCCATGTCGTGCTCGTCGGCGGCGGCGATCACTTCGGCGTCACGCATCGAGCCGCCCGGCTGGATCACCGCGCTGATGCCGGCCGCCGCGGCCGCGTCGATGCCGTCGCGGAACGGGAAGAACGCGTCCGATGCCATCACCGAGCCGCGCACCTCGAGCTTCTCGTCGGCCGCCTTGATGCCAGCGATCTTTGCGCTGTAGACCCGGCTCATCTGGCCGGCGCCGATGCCGATGGTCTGGCGGTCGCGGGCATAGACGATGGCGTTGCTCTTGACGAACTTGGCCACCTTCCAGGCGAAGATCAAATCGTGGATCTGCGCTTCGGTAGGCGCGCGGCGGGTGACGATCTTGAGTTCGTCCGCGCTGACCATGCCGGTGTCCGCACTCTGGATCAGCAGGCCCGAGCCCACGCGTTTGGAGTTGTTGCCCGGGTGTGCGGCAGCGAGATGGCCGTCGGCCGGCAGCGGGATCACCAGCACGCGCACATTGCCTTTCTTCGTGAACGCCTTCAACGCATCGTCCGCGTAGCCCGGTGCCAGCACCACCTCGACGAACTGGCGCTCGACGATGGCGCGCGCGGTGGCGCCGTCCACGTCGCGGTTGAACGCGATGATGCCGCCGAAGGCCGAGGTCGGATCGGTCTGGTAGGCCAGCTCGTACGCCTTGCCGATGCCGTCCAGGCTCACCGCCACGCCACACGGGTTGGCGTGCTTGACGATCACGCAGGCCGGTTTCACGAAGCTGCGCACGCACTCCCATGCGGCGTCGGCGTCGGCGATGTTGTTGAACGACAACTCCTTGCCCTGCAACTGGCGAAAGGTGGCCAGCGTGCCGGGCGCCGGATACATGTCGCGATAGAACGCGGCCTGCTGGTGCGGGTTTTCACCGTAGCGCAGATCCATCAGCTTGACGAAGCGGCCATTGATCTGGCCCGGGAAGGCGTCGTGCCCGGCGATGGTGTCCTGCGTATCGTTGAGTTCCAGGCCGGACAGGTAGTCGCTGATCGCGCCGTCGTAGCTGGACACGTTGTTGAACGCGGCGACTGCGAGCTTGAAGCGGGTGGCGCGGGTCAGGCCACCTTGGCTTTCGATCTCGGTCAGCGCCGATTCGTATTGATCGGGCGAGGTGAGCACGCCCACATCGTTCCAGTTTTTCGCCGCCGAGCGCAGCATCGCCGGGCCACCGATGTCGATGTTCTCGATCGCTTCTTCCAGCGTGCAGCCGGGCTTTGCCACCGTGCTTTCGAATGGATACAGGTTCAGCACCAGCAGGTCGATCGGTGCAATGCCGAGTTCGGCCATCACCGCGTCGTCGGTGCCTCGCCGAGCGAGCAGGCCGCCATGCACTTTCGGGTGAAGCGTCTTGACCCGGCCGTCCATGATCTCGGGAAAACCGGTGAGGTCGCTGACCTCGATCACCGTGATGCCGGCCTCGCGCAGTGCCTTGGCGCTGCCGCCGGTAGAGAGCAGCTCGATGCCCTTGGCGGCGAGGCGCCGGCCCAGATCGATCAGGCCGGTCTTGTCGGAAACGCTGAGCAGGGCGCGACGGACCGGGACGAGCTGGGGAGTGGGCATGAGCGGGTTTCCAGGTTGGGAAAGCCGCTCATTATAGCCGTCCGGATGGGCGGCGCTTTCGGTGGGAGTTACAGCAGGCCGTGCGCGGCCAGCTTCTTGCGCAAGGTGGCGCGGTTGATGCCCAGCGCGCTCGCCGCGCGACTCTGGTTGCCGTCATGAAACGCCAGCACCTCGCGCAGCAGCGGTACCTCGACCTCGCGCAGCACCAGCGCATGCAAGCCCTCGGCGCACTCCGTGTCGCCGATGTCGGCAAGGTAGCGGCGTACCGTGCGGCTGACGCATTCGCTCAGCGCGCTCTGCGAGCCTGCGTTTTGCGACGAGGTCTGTTTTGCGGCCTCTGCAGCAGGCAGTCTTACGGCATTCACGGGCATCTTCCCTCACGTACGAAGCAGCGGCTGCGTGGGCCGCTGCCTGTGGTTATGACTGATCTGGCAGTCGCGGCGTGTATCGAATGCCGTCCGGCAGTCTGCGCGAGGGACCGAGTCTACCCTTGCGAGGCGATAATTTTAAGTACCGGACCGCGCTATTCGAAACTGAATTCGAACGCCACCGCCTTGTCGCCGGGATCCTCGACTTCCAGCAACAGTACGGCGCTGCCTCCCGGAGCGAGGCCGCGCTGCCGGATCGTGCTGTCGTCCAGGTATTCGCGCGGCTGCAGTCGCCGCATCGCGACACGCTGGCCTTGTGCGTTGGACAAAGTAATCGTCAATACCGGGTACGGCTGCGCGAAAGCTGCATCGTTGCGCACGCTGGCGCTGATCATCAATGCGCCGGCCACGCTGGGATGGGCCTGCACGTTGCTGGCGAGCAGGTGCAGCTGTTGCGGGGCGGCGACCAGCGGAACGTTGCAGCCGAGCACGGCACAGCTGCCGCGTAGCCAACGGCCGATCGCCGGGTTGCGGATCAACGGGTCGCGCTGAGCCCAGGCCAACTGGACGGCGAGCAGCAGCAGCAACGTGATGCACGCGAGCACCCACAGCCAGCGGCGCTCGCTGGACGCGTGCGGGCGCCTTCGATGTCCGTGCTTGTGCGATCGAAGCGGCTGGCGCGCGCGTGCTTCGCGCGCAAAGCGCGGCGCAAACACCAGCTGCGAGAAATCCTCGGCGGCGGGTTTTGCCACGGCCAAGACATCGTCCTCGATCACCGCCGGCGGATCGGGTCGCGGGCGGTACACCACCAGGTCGAGGCATGGTGGCTCCAGTGCGGGCTCGTTCACCGGCAGTTCGACGAACGGTTCGGCCGCCAGTTGTTCGGTGAGTGTGGCAAGGCTGTCGAAGCCGGCCTCGCAATGCCCGCACACGACATGCCCGTGGGCCTTCGCGAGCGTTGCCGCATCCAGCGAAAACACGGACAGGCATTCGGGGCATTGTGTATACATGCGGGCCGTCATGAATCGGTGTCGGGCAAGCTTAACAGGCGACTGGCGGCCCGATGGCCCCGCCGGTCGATTCAGCGGCGGCGACGGCCGCTGATGCGCACCCAGTCTTCGCGCGTGTCCACGCGCAACTCGTCGAACCATTCCGCGTAGCGCTGCAGCAGTTCGTCCTGCTGGCCAATGAGAATGCCCGAGATGGCAAACGGTGCGCCGGGTTTCGCGGCGGCAGCGAACGTCGGCGCCAGTTCGCCGAGCGGCCCGGCGAGGATATTCGCGATGAACACATCGGCGGCTTCGGCGTCGATGTCCTGCGGCAGGAACAGCGCGAGGCGATCGGCCACGTCGTTGCGTTCGGCGTTGTCCGCCGATGCGGTCAACGCCTGCGGGTCGTTGTCGACACCAACGGCACTGGCCGCGCCGAGCTTCAGCGCGGCGATCGCCAGGATGCCGGAGCCGCAGCCGAAGTCGGTCAGGGTCTTGCCGGCAAGCTCGAGACTGTCCAGCCATTCCAGGCACAGCGCGGTGGTCGGATGGGTGCCGCTGCCGAACGCAAGCCCGGGATCCAGTCGGACCACCACCGAATCGCCATCGGCGGGCGGCTCGATGTTCCACGGGTAGATCCACAGCCGCCGACCGAACGACATCGGCTTGAACTGATCCATCCACGCACGCTCCCAGTCCTGGTCGGCGATGTCGCGGAACGTCAGCCGATCCGGTTCCAGCCACGGCAACAATTCGCTGAGCGCTTCGGTGAGGCCGCGACGATCGGTGTGCTCATCGAATAGCGCGTTCAGCGTGATTGTCGGCCACAGCGGCAACTCGCCCACGCCCGGCTCGAAGATCGCCTGCTCGTCCGGCGTCTCCGCGTTGGCGTCCTGCAACGTGATCGAAAGTGCGCCGAGATCGTTCAGCGCTTCTTCGGCGCCGGGTTGCTGTTCGGTGCGCACAACGAGGGAGAGTTCGAGCCAGGGCATGCGATGTCCGTGGTGAGCGGTGACAATAGGCGACATCCGCGCCGCGGCGAATCACGTCTCGCGCCGCGGACGGTTCTTGCGGCGCGCCGGTCAGTGACCGGTGGCGGGGTGTTCCTTCTGCTCCGCCATCCGCTTTTCCAGATAGTGGATGTTCTGCCCGCCATGCTGGAAGCCGACGTCGGCCATGATGCGTTGCTGCAACGGGATGTTGCACTTCACGCCTTCGATCACCGTCTCGGCCAGCGCCAGGCGCATGCGCGCGATCGCGGTTTCGCGATCCGGGCCATGCACGATCAGCTTGCCGATCATCGAGTCGTAGTTCGGTGGAATCTTGTAGCCGTCGTAAAGATGGGTGTCGACGCGCACGCCGGGGCCGCCGGGCGCCTCGAAGCGCTTCACTGTGCCGGGGCTGGGCATGAAGGTGTCCGGATCCTCGGCGTTGATGCGGCATTCGATCGCGTGGCCGCGAATCACGATGTCTTCCTGCCGGATCGACAGCTTCTCGCCACCGGCGATCAGCAACTGCTCGCGTACCAGATCGATGCCGGTGATCAGTTCGGTCACCGGGTGTTCGACCTGGATGCGGGTATTCATCTCGATGAAGTAGAAGTGGCCGTTCTCGTACAGGAATTCGAACGTGCCGGCGCCGCGGTAGTTGATTCGGATGCAGGCGTCGACACAGACCTTGCCGATCGCGGCGCGTTGTTCGTCGGTGATGCCCGGTGCCGGTGCTTCCTCGACCACCTTCTGGTGACGACGCTGCATCGAGCAGTCGCGCTCGCCCAGATGGATCGCATTGCCCTGGCCGTCGGCAAGTACCTGGATCTCCACGTGGCGCGGATTCTCCAGGAACTTCTCCATGTAGACCTGCTCGTTGCCGAACGCGGCCTTGGCCTCGGCCTTGGTCATGGTGACGGCATTGCCCAGGTGCGCCTCGGTGCGCACCACGCGCATGCCGCGGCCGCCACCGCCGCCGGCAGCCTTGATGATCACCGGATAGCCGATCTCGCGGGCGATCTTGATGTTGGTGTCGACGTCCTCGCCGAGCGGGCCACCGGAACCGGGCACGCATGGCACTCCGGCGGCCTTCATCGCGCGGATCGCCTCGACCTTGTCGCCCATCAGGCGGATCACCTCGGCGGTCGGGCCGATGAAGATGAAGCCGGACTGCTCCACCTGCTCGGCAAAGTCGGCGCGCTCGGAGAGGAAGCCGTAGCCCGGATGGATCGCCTGGGCATCGGTGATCTCGGCCGCGGCGATGATGCGCGGAATGTTGAGGTAGCTGTCGACCGACGGCCCGGGGCCGATGCAGATCGATTCATCGGCCAGGCCGACGTGCTTCAGGTTGCGATCCACGGTGGAATGCACCGCCACGGTCTTGATGCCCAGACTGTGGCAGGCGCGCAGCACGCGCAGCGCGATTTCGCCGCGGTTGGCGATGACGACCTTCTCGAGCATCCGGGCGGCCTCAGGCAATCACGAACATGGGTTCGTCGAATTCCACCGGCTGGCCGT
>DHXA01000275.1:0-3564 GCA_002413455.1 Rhodanobacter sp. UBA5168
GGCAAGGTGTCGCAGGCGGTTCTTGAGGTAATCACGCGAGACCTTGCAACGGGCCATGCGTCACGCGCGCTGCCACACCAATCCCGCTGCGCCGGGGCAGTTCGCGTACGCCACTCACCAGTACATGTAGGGCGGCACGATCCGCATCTCGACCACGGTGAACGCGAAAGGCGCGATGCTGCCGAGCAGGAACCCGACGAACACCGACACCGCCCCGGCGATCCGCCGGCCGTTCAGGGGGTCGAACGCGAGCAGCCGGGAGATGTGCCTGGAACCAACGGATCGGGACGCGTCTCCAGCTCGACGTCCTGAAGCCGACCCCACAGCGCAACCTGCAAACAGGCGCCATCACGTCGACAAGGGGCTATGCTGCCCCATGGCGATGACGCCAGGAGGGTTCAGTCATGGTCGATATCTCCGGCAAGACCAGCAACGGATGCACCTACGAAGGGAATTACCGGCCGGCTAGTGCCGGACGCGTGCAATGGTCGGCGACCTTCCGCCGTAACGGTGACTACGCCGGCATGCGGCATGGCTGCATCCACGGCATGGACGGTGTCGACGAGGCAGACGTGGATGCGGCGGTTCAGCTCGACATCGAGTCGATATGGACACAGGTGACCTGAGCGGGCAGCAAGAACCAGGGTGTCCGGGACACTCCTCCCATGCCCTGAGCCAGACGTGCTCGACACCACCCGCCATCAAAGCGGCGGTCCGAACAAAGGTGTTGGTCAAACCCGGGCCAGCTCGACCTGCCTCCCCTTGTTTTCGACGAGCGACCAGCCCATCCGCGAAGCACTAAGCCTCCTCGGCAAGCAGCGCCTCCAGCCGCAGCTTCGTGAAGTCGACGAACGGGACGCTTTCCATCAGCTGACGGGAGGCCGATCCGATCATTGTGCTGCGGATCAAACCTGCGGCATTGGCCTCGTCACCGAGTCGCGGAAAGTAGGTGCCGTTGTCGTCACCGAGAGCCGCCCTCCACCGCACCAAAGGCCGACAGCGAGGAATGGACCATGAGGACGGCACCCCGGGGACTCCCAAGGTCTCGAGTTCTTGTTGAAGGAATAGGGCATCGACGGACTTGACGAATGCGCTCGGCACGGTCGTTCTCATCTCGGTGCTACCGATACTCGCGGGGGAGGAAACCAGGCGATATCCCTGGGTCGGCCGCCGCATCTTCGACTACCTCGAGGGCTTCCACAACCGCCGACGGCTGCACGAGACACTGGGTTGTCGAACGCCGCCGTTGCCGATGACGAAGCCATGGGTGCGCGATCGAGAGGCCCGAAAAACTGGGCTGCTTCACTCCGCCCGCTTTCATGGATCGCAATATATTGCGCAAGTCGTCGTCATGACACGACGCGCACCTGTGCTTAACATGAGCTTCGTCCGCCGCGAGACGGAACCGCAAGTAAGTCCTCTGGGGAAATACCAATGAATAGTCGTTGTCTGTCGCGGGCGTCCGTTGCGCATGCCACTTCACAGCGCCTGCGCCCCTTGGTCGCCGCATGCACCGCCGCATTGTTCTTCGTCATGACGACCCAGGTGGCTTCGGCACAGGAGGCGTCGGACCAGGCTCAGGCCAAACCCGCGACCGCCGAGCAGGTACCGGCCCGACACGAGGTGAAGGCACCCGAGGCGCCCGGCAAGAAGGCCAAGTCTCCCGTGGCCGAACTCGGTACCGTCGTGGTGACCGGCATCAGCGGCAGCATTCAGAGCGCGCTGAAGGTGAAGGAGAACTCCGACAACATTGTCGAAGCCATCTCTGCGGAGGACATCGGCAAGCTGCCGGATGTCAGCATTGCCGACAGCCTGGCGCGATTGCCGGGTCTGGCGACGCAGCGGGTTGACGGTCAGGCCAGCGCCATCTCGGTCCGCGGTCTTTCGCCGGACTTTGCAGGCACCACGCTCGATGGGCGGGAGCAGGCGACCATCGGCGAGAACCGTGGCGTCGAATACGATCAATACCCGGCCGAGTTGATCAATGGCGCGACGGTGTACAAGACACCGGACGCCAGCCTGATTGGCCAGGGTTTGTCCGGCACGGTGGATCTGCACACCATCAATCCGCTGGATCTGTCCAAGCGCGCCCTCGTGTTCAATCTGCGCGGCGAGCACAACAGTAACGGCAACCTCAACCCGGGTACCGGCACGGGAGACAACGGGCACCGTGCGAGCTTCTCGTACGTCGATCAGTTCTTCAACCACACGCTGGGCCTCGCCATCGGCATTGCACAAGTCGATCAGCCGATCCAGGAGAAGCAATACCAGGCCTGGTGGTGGAGCGCCGACAACGGCTCGGCGGGCATCGACAACCCCCAGAATTGGGGCGGACCGCACACGCCGGGCATGCCCGACAATGTGATTTCGCAGGAAGGCATGCAGTTGCGCGCGCAGTCGCAGGATCAGAAGCGCAACGGCTTGATGACCGTACTCGAATGGGCGCCCAACGATCACTACTACTCCAAGCTCGACCTGTACTACTCCACCTTCAACAAGAAGAAATTCACCAACGGCGCGCAGTGGTCGAGCAGCCCCTACGACAATGTTTCCTACGACGGTGTGGCGACCTCGCCCGGTCAGCCGTTGCCCATCGTCACCTCGGGCACGGTGAACGGCATCGCGCCGATCCTGCAAAACGAATACACCAAGGAACACGACAAGCTGTATTCGATAGGCTGGAACAACAAGCTCTACCTCGGCGACTGGACGGCCATGGCGGATCTGTCGTCCTCCAGCGCCACGGTGAAGCTGCACGATGCTTACCTGTTCAGCGGCTTGTCCGGTGGCGCCTTCACCAGCGTCGGATTCAACACGCCGGCCGGCTTTGGTTATCCGGATTTCAGGCCGGCCGTCGACCTGAGCAACCCCGCTGCCATGGTCTTCACCGATCCGGACAACTACGGCTACAACGGTCGCGAGGAGTTCGACCGCCAGGTCGACAGGATCCACGCCCTGCGCCTGCAGGTGAGCCACCCGGTGGGGTGGATTTTCAGCAGCATGGATCTCGGCCTGGACTATTCGGATCGCACCAAGACCAAGCAGGCCGATGTCAACTTCGCCTGGTTGAACGGCAACGGCTCCACGCAGGACACCTACCAGAACCACTACAGCACGCCGATCAACCCGGCGTTTCTCTACAACCCGACATCGCTCGGCTATGGCGGTATCCCGGGCATCCTCAACTACAACGTGCTGGGCGCCCTGTACAGTCAGTTCTACCTGACCCAGAAAAACGGGCAGGGAGACTGGAGCCGCAACTACACGGTCGAGGAAAAGGTTCCGCTCGCCTACGCCAAGTTCAACATCGAAACGACCGTGGCCGGCATCCCGTTGCGCGGCAATGTCGGGGTGCAGTTTGTGCACACCGATCAATCGTCCAGCGCACTGCAGACCAACGGCAATGCGCTCGTCGGCAGGATTGCCGATGGCGCGTCGTACAACAATGTGCTGCCCAGCCTCAACCTGGCGGCCAAGCTCGGCGACCGCCAATACCTGCGCTTCGGCCTGGCCAAAACCATGGCGCGCGGGCGTATCGATGACGAGAAGGTTTCCACTTCCGCC
>DHXA01000275.1:3799-4096 GCA_002413455.1 Rhodanobacter sp. UBA5168
CGACCTGTCGTGGGAAAAATATTTCGGGCAGGCGAGTTACGTGGCGGTAGCGGCGTTCCACAAGAACCTGCTGAACTACATCTACAACCAGACCGTCCTCGACTACGATTTTTCGAATTACGTCAACGACACGCCGACACTGGTGCCCACCAGCAGCATCGGCTCATTCACCACGCCGAAAAACGGTACCGGCGGCAAGATGGACGGACTGGAGCTGTCCGGTTCGCTGGAAGGCGGATTGCTGGCGCACGCGCTGGATGGGTTTGGCGTGCAGGCCAACTACTCGCTGACCAACAG
>DHXA01000047.1:0-1100 GCA_002413455.1 Rhodanobacter sp. UBA5168
TTCAGCTCCAGCGCGCCGGTGGAGTCGACGATGCGCTCGTCGTCCCACGGGAACGAGGGCAGCTTCACCGACTGCGAGCCGGCGGCGATGATCGCGTGCTCGAAGCGGATCAGCTTCACGCCGTCCTTCGTCTGGACTTCCATTTCATTCGGCGACACGAAAGTGCCGTTGCCTTCGAGCGTGCGCACCTTGCGCTGTTTCGCCATGCCGGCGAGGCCGCCGGTGAGCTGGCCGACCACCTTGCCCTTGAAGTTGCGCAGCTTGTCGATGTCGATCGCAGGCTTGCCGAAGGTGACGCCGTGCGCCGCCATCGCGGCGGCTTCGTCGATCACCGCGGCGGCATGCAGCAGCGCCTTGGACGGAATGCAACCGACGTTGAGGCAGACGCCGCCGAGGGTGGCGTAGCGCTCCACCAGCACGGTATCGACACCGAGGTCGGCGGCGCGGAACGCGGCGGTGTAGCCGCCGGGGCCGGAACCGAGCACGACCAGCCTGCATTCGATGTCGGCCTTGCGACCGGAGCCGCTGGCAGCCTGCGGCGCCTGCGCAGCCGGGGCTGCTGCCGGAGCGACAGCAGGCGCGGCCGCAGCCGGGGCTGCCGCCTTCGGCGTTTCGGCCTGCACGGCCTCGGCCTTGGCTGCGGCGACATCGCCGGTCACTTCGAGCACGGCAATCACCGCGCCCTCGGATACTTCATCGCCCACCTTGAGCTTCAACTCCTTGATCACGCCGGCGGCGCTGGAGGGAATTTCCATCGTCGCCTTGTCCGATTCCAGCGTGATCAGGCTCTGCTCCTTCGCCACGGTGTCGCCGGCTTTCACCAGCACTTCGATCACCGGCACGTTGCCGTGACCGCCGATGTCGGGAACCTTGATTTCGATCGTGTTCGCCATCGTCGTCTCCTCCCGTCAGAGCAACAGCCGGCGGATGTCGCCGAGCTGGGTGGCGAGGAAGCTGGCGAAGCGCGCGGCGAGCGCGCCGTCGATGACGCGATGGTCGTAGGACAACGACAGGGGCAGGATCAGCCGGGGTGCGAACTCCTTGCCGTTCCACACCGGCTTCATCACCGACTTGGAGACACCGAGGATCGCCACTTCCGG
>DHXA01000047.1:1420-3909 GCA_002413455.1 Rhodanobacter sp. UBA5168
GCCGGACCGAGCTTCTTGTCGCGTGCCTTCTTCGAGATCTCGCCCAGCTCGCGCGCCAGATCGAGCAGGCCTTTTTTGTCGCAGTCGCGCAGCACCGGCACCACCAGGCCGTCGGGCGTGTCCACCGCGATGCCGATGTGGAAATACTTCTTCAGGATCAGCTTCTCGCCCGACTCGTCGAGCGAGGCGTTGAACTGAGGGAACGCCTTCAGCGCGGCAACCACCGCCTTGATCTGGAATACCAGCGGACTGACTTTCAGGTCCTTGTTCTCTTCGCCGAGCTTCTTGCGGAAGGCCTCCTGCTCGGTGATGTCGGCGTCCTCGTGCTGGGTGACGTGCGGGATCATCGCCCAGTTGCGCGCGAGGTTGGCGCCGGAAATCTTCTGGATGCGCGACAGCGGCTTCTCTTCGATCTCGCCGAACTTGGCGAAATCGACCTTCGGCCACGGCAGCAAGCTGAGACCGCCGACCGAGGCGGACGCGCCGCCGGCGGGACGCGCACCGGAAGCGAGTGCGTGTTTTACGTAGGCGCTCACGTCGTCGCGCTGGATGCGGCCGCCGCGACCGCTGCCCTTGACCTGCTGGATGTCCACGCCCAGCTCGCGCGCAAAGGCGCGGATGGCCGGGCTGGCGTACGGTGCGTCGCCGGGCATCACGATGCTGGCATCCAGCGGCGGGCGCGCGGTCGGCGGCACATCGCCTTCCGGTGCGTTGCCCGGCTGCACGCCCTGGCCGGCGATCGGCGCAGGCTTTTCTTCCATCCGGGCAGCGCTTTTCGCGTTCGCCTCCTCTCCCCCCCGGGGAGAGGATTGAGGAGAGGGGTGGGTGCTCGCGGAAGACTGGCTGGTTTTGCCAGCTGCATTGGAAGCGTTCGGCGAGAGCGCACCCTCTCCCCCGCCCTCTCCCGGAACGGGAGAGGGGGACGTCGAGACGGCTGCGCCGTCGGTTTCGATGATGGCGATCACGGCGCCCTCGGACACCTCGTCGCCCACCTTCAGCTTCAACTCCTTCACCGTACCGGCAAACGGCGCGGGCACTTCCATGGTGGCCTTGTCCGATTCCAGCGTGATCAGGCTCTGTTCCTTTTCCACCCGGTCGCCGACCTTGACCAGCACTTCGATGACGGGGACGCCAGCGTGGCCGATATCGGGGACACGGGCTTCTTTGAGATCGGCCATGGAGGACTCCTGCAGATGGCGATGACGTACCGCTCGGGGATGGCGGTCGCGGACAAGGCTTCAATGATAGCGAAGGCACGCCAGATCCGTATGCCCGGGGCAGGCAGCTACCTGATTCGACGCCCACCATGCGCCTGCGTATGCATGACCTTGAGCGCACGCGCGGCCCCGACCCATGCCGTAACCTGATTCGCAACACCTTGCCGCGCGGGCGATCCAGGAACGCACCCATGCTGACGATTCGTGACCTGTCGAAAACCTATGCCAACGGGGTGAAGGCGCTGCGCGGCGTGTCGCTGGATATTCCCAACGGCATGTTCGGGCTGCTCGGCCCGAACGGTGCCGGCAAGTCATCGCTGATGCGCACGATCGCCACGCTGCAGGATCCGGACACAGGCACGATCAAGCTCGACGAGATGGACCTGCTCGCCGACAAGCAGGCCACCCGCCGTCTGCTCGGCTACCTGCCGCAGGAATTCGGCGTGTATCCGAAGGTGTCGGCCGAGGCGATGCTGGACCATTTCGCGGTGCTCAAGGGCGTCACCGTGAAGGCCGAGCGGCGCGAGCTGGTCGAATCGCTGCTGCGCCAGGTGAACCTGTGGGACGTGCGCAGACGCAAGCTCGGCACCTATTCCGGCGGCATGCGCCAGCGCTTCGGCATCGCGCAGGCGCTGATCGGCGACCCGCGGCTGGTGATCGTGGACGAGCCGACCGCAGGACTCGACCCGGAGGAGCGCAACCGTTTCCTCAACCTGCTGGCCGAGATCGGCGAGCGGGTGGTGGTGATCCTGTCCACGCACATCGTGGAAGACGTCACCGACCTGTGCTCGCACATGGCGATCATCGGCCAGGGCCAGGTGCTGCTGAGCGGCGAGCCGGCCGAGGCGATCCGCTCGCTGGAAGGCCGCGTGTGGCGGCGCACGATCGACAAGGCCGAGCTGGACGGCTATCGCGCCCGCATGAACATCCTGTCCACCCGCCTCGCCGGCGGCCGCACCCTGCTGCATGTGCTGGCCGATTCGCTGCCCGAGGCCGGCTTCGAACCCGTCGTACCGGATCTGGAAGATGTCTACTTCGGCCGCCTGCGCGCGCAGGCCGTCGCCAAGGCGGCCTGACGGGAATACCGATGTTTTTCGCGCCCACGTTTTTCGAGATCTGCCGCTTCGAATTGCGCCAGCAGCTGAAGGCCCCGCTGTTCTGGATTGTTGCCGCGGTGTTCGGTGCGATCGCGTTCGCGCTGGCCAGCACCGACGCCGTGATCGTCGGAGGCGCCAGCGGCAATGTGCTGCGCAACGCGCCGATGGTGATCGT
>DHXA01000047.1:4188-6845 GCA_002413455.1 Rhodanobacter sp. UBA5168
GGCGGTCGCTTCGTCGCCGGTTACCTGGCGGCGCTGGCGATCATGCTGACCTGCGCGCTGGGCGTGGCGATCGGCGGCATGATGCCGTGGATCGATGCGGCGCGGCTGGGGCCGGCCAGCTGGCATGGCTACGCGTGGGCGTTCGGCGCGATGGTGGTGCCGGACATGCTGTTCATGGCCGCGCTGCTGTTCCTGATCGCGTCCACCACGCGCTCGTTGCTGGCCACCTACATTGGTCTGATCGTCTACGTCGTGTTGAACTTCATCGTTGGCCTGCTGACCCGGGACGTCAACAATCACTTCGTCGCCGCCATGCTCGACCCGTTCGGCGGCCGCACCGTGGCGCTGGTCACGCGCTACTGGTCGGCCGATCAATCCAATCACGAACTGCCTTCGCTGTCCGGCGTGCTGTTGTTCAACCGGCTGCTGTGGAGCGCCGTCAGCGTGGTCATGCTGGGAGCCACCGTGGCGCTGTTCCGGCCGAATCGCGAAGGCCTGCAGCTGCCGCGGCGCAAGCCGCGGACGGAACCGCCGATACTGCGTCCGCAGGCCAGCGCCGCCGCGCTGACCCTGCCCCGGCTGCGGCTGGCCAGCAACCTGCGCGCCCACCTGCTGCAGCTGCGCAGGCAGTTCGCGTTCGACACGCTCGGCGTGCTGCGCGGCGTACCGTTCCTGATCATGCTGGCGCTAGGCCTGCTGAATCTGTTTTTCACGCTGGCGCTGTCCAGCCAGATCTACGGCACCGCCACCTGGCCGGTGACGCATCAGGTACTGGAAGGTGTGAGTGGCAGCTTCCAGTGGCTGCTGTACATCATCATCACGTTCTACGCCGGCGAGCTGGTATGGCGCGAACGCAGTCTTGGCGCCGCCGAAGTCACCGATGCATTTCCGGTACCGGACTGGGTGCCGCTGACGGCCAAGCTGGGCGCGCTGCTGGCGGTGATCGCGACGTTCCTGCTGATTGGTGCCGTCGTGGGCATCGGCTGGCAGTTGGGCCACGGCTACACCCATCTGGAGCCGGGCCTGTACCTGGCGACGCTGGCGCTGGATGCGGTCCCGTTCGTGCTGCTGGCGGTGCTGGCGCTGTTCCTGCAGGTGCTGTCGAACAACAAGTTCCTCGGCTATCTGCTGACCATCGTGTGGCTGGTGTTGAGCACGATCGGTTTCGGCCTGCTGCACTGGGAACAGAATCTGTACAACTACGGCAGCGCGCCCGACGTGCCGTACTCCGACATGAACGGGTTCGGCCATTTCCTGAAAGGCGCACTGTGGTTCGACTTCTACTGGGCCAGCTGCGCCGTGGTACTGCTGGTGCTGGCCGCACTGTTCTGGGTGCGCGGCACCGATCACGCCTGGCATGACCGGCTGCGCGAAGCGCGCGCACGCCTGCGCACTCCGGCGAAGGTCGCGCTGGCGCTCGGCCTGCTGGCCTTCATCGGCAGCGGCATCTGGATCTACTACAACACCAACGTGCTCAACCGCTACCAGAGCAGCGCCACACAGACGAAACAGCGCGCCGACTACGAGAAGAAGTACGCAAAGTACAAAGACCTGCCGCAGCCACGCATCACCGCCGTGCAAGCGGACGTCGACATCCACCCGTACCAGCGCAGGCTGGATATCCGCGGCCACTACACGCTGGTCAACAAGCACGACACGCCGATCAGCGAGCTGCATGTGAACTTCACCGACGACTTCACGCTGAAGTCGCTGATATTTCCGCCGCACGACACCGTGAGCGAAGACAAGGATCTCGGCTACACCATCTACCGGCTGAAGACGCCGCTGGCACCCGGCGCGTCGATGGACTTCGCGTTCGCGCTGGAATACGCGCCGAAGGGTTTCGCCAACAGTCCGGACGGCAGCTTCCTTGCCTACAACGGCACGTTCTTCAACAACACCGTGATGCCCCAGTTCGGCTACCAGGCGCAGGAGCAGATCACCGACCGCAACGACCGCCGCAAGTACGGTCTCGGCGCCGCAGCGTCGCGGATGCCCCGGCTCGGCGACGAGAGCGCGCGTGCGAACACCTACATCAGCAACGATGCGGACTGGATCAGTTTCGACACCACCGTATCCACGGCCGCCGACCAGATCGCGGTGGCTCCGGGCTATCTGCAGAAGGAATGGATGGCCAACGGCAGGCATTATTTCCATTACACGATGACTCAAGGCGGGATGGATCAGCCGATGTTGCCGTTCTTCTCGTACCTGTCGGCGCGCTACGCCGTAAAACACGAGCCGTGGAAAGGCGTGGACATCGCGGTGTACTACAACCCGGCACACGCGTGGAACGTGGACCGGATGATCCAGGGCGCGAAGGATGCGCTGGACTACTACGACGCCAACTACACGCCTTACCAGTTCCATCAGCTACGCATCCTGGAGTTCCCGAACTACACGAGCATCGCGCAGTCGTTCGCCAACACCATCCCGTTCTCCGAATCGATCGGCTTCATCGCCGACCTGCGTGACAAAACAAAGATCGACTACCCCTACTACATCACCGCCCACGAAGTGGCGCACCAGTGGTGGGCGCACCGGGTGATCGGCGCCAACATGCAGGGCTCGACCATGCTCAGCGAATCGCTGTCGCAGTACTCCGCGCTGATGGTGATGAAGCAGAAGTACGGCGCGACCCAGATGCAAAAATTCCT
>DHXA01000267.1:0-3036 GCA_002413455.1 Rhodanobacter sp. UBA5168
ACCGACACCAGCACGCTGCACACCACGCTGAGCAGGACGTAGATCATCGGTCACTCCACGGACGGGCGGGCGCGATGCCGCCGCGGCGATGAACCCCGCTCAAAAGGCGTCCAACGGAATCTTCAGGTAACGCACACCATTGTCCTCGGCCGGCGGCAGCTGGCCCGCGCGCATGTTCACCTGCACCGCCGGCAGGATCAGCGCCGGCATCGCCAGGGTGGCGTCGCGCGCGTTGCGCATGCGCACGAATTCATCTTCGCCGATGCCGTCGTGCGCGTGAATGTTGTCGCGGCGCTCGGCGCCGACCGTGGTCTCGTGCAGGAATTCGTGGCGATCCCCCGTCTTGTAGTCGTGGCAGAGGAACACCCGGGTTTCCCGGGGCAATGCAAAGATGCGCTGGATCGAGCGGTACAGGGTGCGCGCGTCGCCACCGGGGAAATCGCAACGTGCGGTGCCGTAGTCGGGCATGAACAAGGTGTCGCCGACGAAGGCCGCGTCGCCGACGAGGTGGGTCATGCATGCGGGTGTGTGGCCGGGCGTGTGCATCGCCACCGCCTCGATGCCGCCGACCATGTAGTGCTCGCCGTCCTGGAAGAGGTGATCGAACTGGCTGCCGTCGCGCCTGAAGTCGGAGCCTGCATTGAACAGCTGGCCGAACGTGTCCTGCACGTCGCGGATGTGCTCGCCGATGCCCAGCCGGCCGCCGAGCTGCGCCTGCACGTACGGCGCCGCCGACAGATGGTCGGCATGCACGTGCGTGTCGATCACCCAGTCCACGCCAAGCCCCTGCGCCCGCACGAACGCGATCAGCGTGTCGGCCGATGCGTGGCGGGTACGCCCGGAGGCCGCGTCATAGTCGAGCACGCTGTCGAATACCACCGCCCTGGCGGTGGCCGCGTCCCACGCCACGTAGCTGAAGGTATGACTGGCTTCGTCGAAGAACGCCTGCACCTCGGGGTGTTGCATCGTCATGTGCCTCAGATGCCCAAGGAAAAAAACGCAGCCACTGCCGCCGCCGGAACGCCGCTGAACCTGCCGCCGCACGAGGCGCCTGCCCGGGAATACATGGTTTCGTTTCCTGTGTGTACGAACGCGGAGATTATCGCCCGTGCGCCCGGCCGCGGCGTCATGCCGATTGCGCCGCCCGCTCGGCGGCGAGACGCCGGGGCGGCGCGCGCGAAGCTTGCGGCGGTCGCGGCATTCGCCGGTGCGAAGAAGAACGCGGTGGCGCGGTCGACGTGGTCGCTGTCGCGGATCGGCAGGCGCATCGAATGGATGCTGAGGTCACCGAATTCGGGATGGAAGAACGGCACCGTAATCGCACTCAGCGGCGCGGTATGGCAACGCTGCCACAGCTCGACGAACTCCGGGCTGGCCGCGTTCAGCGCCTCGATCAGCTGATGGAAGCGCGGGTCTTCAGGATGCGCCACCTGGTTCATGCGGAATATGCCGAGCAGGTTCAGTGCGCCGTTCTCGAAATCCGGGTAGAGCTGCCGCCGCGCCGGGTTCATGAACGCGTTCCACAAGTGGTTGTCGGCGAACGGTCCGCCGAACTCGCCGAAGTCATACAGGCATTCGGCGATACGGTTCCAGGCCAGCACGTTGAATACCGTACCCAGCACGAAGGCCGGCGCCTGGTAGAGCTCGAGCACCTCGTGCATCGCCGGCGGCAGCTGGAAGTGGTGTTCCGGCACGTCCGTGCGCGACAGCCCCATCAGCGCGAACAGGTAGGCCTCGTCGGTCGGCGGCAGCGACAATGCGCGTGCGATCCGCGCCAATGCCGCGGCCGACACGTTGATCGCGCGGCCCTGCTCCAGCCACGTGTACCAGGTGACGCCGACCTGGGCCAGCGCCGCCACCTCCTCGCGGCGCAAGCCCGGCGTCAGCCGGCGTGGGCCGCGCGGCAGGCCGGCCGCTTCGGGTGGCAGCGCGGCGCGGCGCGTGCGCAGGAAGGCCTTCAACTCGGTGCGTTGCATGGATGCGCTCATGGGCATATCCGGGTGGTAGTGGGAGTACCAGCAGTGGGCACTGCCTTCCCATGTTAATCGCACCGACTTATGGTCGCCTGTCCCCCAAGTCATGTGCCCGCACCTGACCGTGACACCGGCGGTGCGGCCATGCCGCCAGCCTCGTACCGCCACTGCCCTGTCACGGTGCATCGTACGCGCACGTCCTTGTATCAACCCCTCAGGAGATCGGCATGTCATTACTCCCCATCCCCGCCGCCCTGCCATGCACCGACGCGCTCACCGCTTTTGTCGCGCATGCCCAAGTGATGCTCGATCCAGCCACCCCGGAGTCGGTCCGGCGCGAAGCCGAGCCGCGCCTGCTGGCGCATTTGCCGACGATGCACGCGCTCGGCATGTTCGAGCTGTTCACGATCCGCGATCCGGCGCTGCGGGCGCTGGTGCGGGACGAACTGGCCGCGCAGAATTCCGGACGCCATTTGTCCGTCGTGGCGGGCGCCTGATCCCGTCGCGCGGGAACGATCATTCCGGATCGCGCCGCGGTTCAGGCCGGCGATGGACGCAGCGCGAAGTAGCGACCCGGCGATTGACCGAAGCTGCGCCGGAACATCGCGACGAAGGCGCTGACGCTGGCATAGCCGAGCGCGTCCGCGACGGTGGCGACCGGCTCGCCCTCGGCCAGCTGTTCCAGCGCGCGGCTCAGCCGGGCCTGCTGGCGCCACTGCGCGAAACTCAACGCAGTTTCGGCGCGGAACAGCCGGCTCAGGCTGCGGGCCGACAGGCCGGCCCACGTCGCCCAGTCTTCCAGGCTTCGGTTGTCGTGCGGCTGTTCAAGCACGGTCTGGGCGATGCGCAGCAGCCGGCGGTCGAGCGGCATCGGCAGGTGCAGCGGTTCGTGCGGTGCGCGGCGCTATGGGAGCGGACCGTGACAAGTCCTGGTATGCGAAAGCATAGGCATGGCCACAGGCAAGCCGATATCGCCCGCGGCTCCCAACACCGCAAAGGGGACCAGCTCAACGTATCGCCTTGAACTCCGAGGATAACTTCCATGATCCCGACTTCCCGGTAC
>DHXA01000267.1:3289-8086 GCA_002413455.1 Rhodanobacter sp. UBA5168
CCAGCAGATGCTCGATCCCACCACGTCCGAACCGGCGCGGCGGGCGATGGAACCACGGCTGCTGGCGCAACTGCCGGCCCTGCGGGCGCTGGGAGTGTTCGAGTTGTTCGAATTGCGCCATCCGGCCTTGCGCGCCTGGCTGGCCGACGAGCTGGATGGCCCCGATGCGGCCTTGGAACAGACCTCATCAGATTCTCTGCTGAAACAAACATAAACAGGCATATATTTGCCTTGACAAATATAGTTTCGGCAATAGAATGCCCGCCATGAAACAGCATCAGCCGTCTCCTCCCTCTTCCGCCGTCGTCGACTCCCAGGCCCCAAGCCTGGGCATGCTGCTGACCATGGTGCGCTCCGAGATGGTGCGCGCGATCGAGGCGGAACTTGCCAGCCAGGGACTGGACCTCAGTTTCACCCAGTACCTGATCCTCAAGAAGGCGCAGCAGCTGGGCGCGGTGTCGGCCACGGAACTGGCCCGCGCGGTGGAGCTGGACGGCGGTGCGATGACCCGCCAGCTGGACCAGCTGGAGCGCAAGGGTTACCTGCGCCGCTCACCGCACGAGCAGGACCGGCGAGCACTGCGCATCGAACTGACCAGTGCGGGCAACACCGTCTGGCAGAACACCGCATCCGTATGCAGCCAGCGCGTGATGAACGCGGCGCAGCGCTCGATGACCACCACCGAACAGGCGCGGCTGCACGACTACCTGGAGCGCGTGCTGCAAGCGCTTCGCGACAAGAACTGACTTTACTTCTGGATCCTGACCATGCGTCTGCATTTCCTTGCGGCAGCTACTGCACTGACTCTCGCGCTGGCCGGCTGTGTCAGCAGCGGTGGCGTGCATCCGGACGGCACGCCGATCGACCCCGCCACGCTGAAGACCGAACGCAGCCTCGCCGACGTCACCATGTCGCCCGCCGCGTGGCCGTCCACCGACTGGTGGACCGGGCTGGGCGACGCGCAACTCGACACACTGATCACCGAAGCGCTGCAGAACAACCCGGGCCTCGGCGTGGCCGACGCCCGTGCCCGCGCGGCGCAGGCCGAGGCGGGCATCGCCGATGCCGCGCGCGGCCCCAGCGTGAACGGCGGTGCCGCGGTCGCCGGTGCCCGCCCGCCCGCCGCGCTGCTTGGCGACAAGGCGCATTTCGCCATGGCCAAGTACGGCTACGCCAGCTTCAAATGGGACCTGGACCTGTGGGGCGGCAAGCGTGCCGCGTGGGAGGCTGCGGTTGGCCAGTCGCGCGCCGCCGAGGTCGATGCCCGCGCCGCACGCATCGAACTTTCCGGCAACGTTGCCCGCGCCTATGCGCAGCTTGGCTACGCGTTCAACCAGCAGGATCTGGCCGCAGGCGAGCTGAAACGCGCGAACCAGTCGCGCGAGCTGACCCGCCAGCGCGTCGCTGCCGGTATCGACAACCAGATCCAGCTGAAGCAAAGCGACGCCGAGGTGGCAAGCGCCGAGCAGGAGACCGCGCTGGCCAGACGCGCCGTCGAAGCGGCACGCTCGTCGCTGTCGGTGCTGCTGGGCAAAGGCCCGGATCGCGGGCTGGAGATCGCCCGGCCGCAGCCGTTGCAGCCGGCCGCGCTGGCCGTGCCGGCCAACCTGCCATTGGAGTTGCTCGGCCATCGTGCCGACCTGGTCGCCGCGCGCTGGCGCGTCGAAGCGGCGAGCAAGGACATCAAGGCGGCGAAGACCGAATTCCTGCCGAACATCAGCATCGGCGCGATGGCCGGCGTGATCAGCATGGGCGGCGGCAACCCACTCAGCCTGGCGGGGCGGTTCTACCAGTTCGGGCCGTCGCTCAGCCTGCCGATTTTCGACGGCGGCAAGCTGCGCGCCAACCTGTCCGGCAAGGATGCGCAGTACGACCTCGCCGTGGCGCAGTACAACCAGACCCTGGTCGGCGCGCTGAACCAGGTTGCCGACGAACTGTCCGCGCTGCAATCGGTGCAGGAACAGCTCACCGCGCAGCGGCGCGCGCAGGACGCGGCGCAACAGGCCTGGCAGCTGGCGCTGCAGCGTTACCAGGCCGGTATCGGCAGCTACCTGGAAGCGCTCGTCGTGCGCCAGCAGTTGCTAGCCGCCAATCGCGGCATGGCCGCCCTGCAGGCGCAGCAGGTCGATCTTTCCGTGCAATTGATTCAGGCCCTCGGCGGCGGCTTCCAGCCGCAGGCCGGGGTGCCCACGCCTTCCCCGTCTTCCCACTCTTCGCGTTCCTGAGGCAGCCCCATGTCCAGCCAGACTCCCACTACCGCCGAGAATACGGCCGGCGCATCACCGAACACCGCCACACCAAAGAAGAACCCGCGCGGCTTGATGCTGCGTGTGCTCGCCATCTTGGTGCTGCTTGCCGTCATCGGCTGGGCGCTGTGGTACTTCTTTGATGGCCGCTGGTACGAGGGCACCGACGACGCCTACGTCAACGGCAACGTGGTGCAAATCACCCCGCAGGTGCCGGGCACCGTGGTCAGCATCGGCGCCGATGACGGCGATCGTGTGCACGCCGGCGACGTGCTGGTGCAGCTCGATCCCAGCGACGCCGAAGTGGCGCTGGCCGGAGCCAAGGCCAACCTCGCCAACACCGTGCGCAAGGTGCGCGGCCTGTACTCCAGCGTCAACGGTGCACAGGCCGACGTGGCCGCGCGCAAGACCGCGGTGGACAAGGCACGCGCCGATTACAACCGGCGCGTGGCGCTTGCGAAGTCCGGTGCGATCTCGACCGAGGAACTGGCGCACGCCAGCGATGCCCTGACCACCGCCGAGAGCGCGCTGATCACTGCACAGCAGCAGTACCAGACCAGCAAGGTGCTGGTCGACGATACGGTGGTCGCCTCGCACCCCGACGTGCAGGCCGCCGCGGCCAATCTGCGCGCCGCTTTTCTCGATGACGCGCGTGCCACCCTGGTCGCGCCAGTGGACGGCTATGTGGCCAAACGTTCGGTGCAGGTCGGCCAACGTGTACAACCGGGCGCCGCGCTGATGGCGGTGGTGCCGTTGCACGGCGTGTGGGTGGATGCCAACTTCAAGGAAACCCAGCTCACCGGCATGCGCATCGGGCAACCGGTGACGATCGAGTCCGACGTCTACGGCGGCAAGGTGGAATACAAGGGCAAAGTGCAGAGCCTGGGTGTCGGCACCGGCAGCGCGTTCTCGCTGCTGCCGGCGCAGAACGCGACCGGCAACTGGATCAAGATCGTCCAGCGCATTCCGGTGCGCATCATGTTCGACGACCCCAACCAGTTGGACCAGCACCCGCTGCGGCTGGGGATGTCGCTGAATGTCGACGTGAACCTGCACGACAAGAGCGGCCCGACGCTGGCGCAGAAGTCACCCACCCAGGCCGCCTTCAGCACCGATGTGTACAAGCAGCAGCTGGCCAAGGCCGACGCGGCGATCGCCCAGATCGTCCACGCCAACATGGCTGGCAGCAAATAAGCAGTGACTCCTTTGCACTCTCCCTGCCAGCAGGGAGACGTGCAGGACGACACGCACCCCTTTACTGACAGATCGCGATGACTACCCAATTCCGCCCGCCCAATCTGGCACTGAGCACGATCGGTCTGTCGCTGGCCACCTTCATGCAGGTGCTGGACACGACCATCGCCAACGTGTCGCTGCCGACGATCGCCGGCAACCTCGGCGTCAGCAACAACCAGAGCACCTGGGTGATCACCTCGTTCGCGGTGAGCATGGCGATCTCGCTGCCGCTGACCGGCTTTCTCACCCGCCGCTTCGGCGAGGTGAAGCTGTTCACCGCCAGCACGCTGCTGTTCGCGCTGACCTCGTTCCTTTGCGGTATCTCGCAGAGCATGGGCATGCTGATCGTGTTCCGCGCGCTGCAGGGCGCAGTGGCCGGGCCGATGTACCCGATCACCCAGAGCCTGCTGATCGGCATCTATCCGCCAGCCAAGCGCGGCATGGCGCTGGCCCTGCTGGCGATGGTGACGGTGGTGGCGCCGATCGCCGGCCCGATCCTGGGCGGCCTGATCACCGACAACTATTCGTGGCCGTGGATCTTCTTCATCAACGTGCCGATCGGCATCTTCGCCAGCATGGTGGTGGCGAACCAGCTGCGCGGAAAGGTGGAGAAGACCGAGCGTCCCAAGATCGACTACGTCGGCCTGATCACCCTGATCATCGGCGTGGGTGCGCTGCAGATCGTGCTGGACAAGGGCAACGACGAGGACTGGTTCAACTCCACCTTCATCATCGTCACCAGCATCGTCTCGGCGATCGGCATCGCGATCTTCCTGATCTGGGAACTGACCGACAAGGACCCGATCGTCAACCTCAAACTGTTCCGCCATCGCAACTTCACCGCCGGCACGATCGCGCTGGTGCTGGCCTACGCCGCGTTCTTCGCGATCGGCCTGCTGGTGCCGCTGTGGCTGCAGCGCAACCTGGGCTATACCTCGACCTGGGCCGGCTACGCCACCGCGCCGCTGGGCGTGATCCCGGTGTTGCTGACATTCTTCGTGGGCAAGTACGCCAGTCGCTTCGACCTGCGCCTGCTCGCCTCGGTGGCGTTCATGGTGATGGGCGCGACCTGCTTCATGCGTGCGGATTTCTTCATCGGCATCGACTTCTATCACGTGGCGATGGTGCAGCTGTGGCAGGGCCTCGGCGTGGCGCTGTTCTTCATGCCGATCCTGACCATCCTGCTGTCGGACCTGCAGCAGAGCGAGATCGCCGCCGGCTCCGGCCTGGCCACCTTCCTGCGCACGCTGGGCGGCAGTTTCTCCGCCTCGCTGACCACCTTGCTATGGGAGCGCCGGGCAGTCAGCCATCACGA
>DHXA01000267.1:8314-11931 GCA_002413455.1 Rhodanobacter sp. UBA5168
ACGCAGACGGGTGCCAGCGTGATCAACGACATGATCACGCAGCAGGGTTACCAGATCTCGTTCAACGAGGTGTTCCACGCGCTGGGCTGGATCTTCATCGGGCTGGTGTTCGTGATCTGGCTGGCCAGGCCGCCGTTCACCGCCAAAGCCGGACCCGCCGCCGGCGGGCATTGATATCAAGCGGGGATCGGCAGGCCTTGCCCGCCGATCCCGTTCGCAGGGTCCCTGTTCGGCCGGGTCGCGCTACAGATCGAAACCCACACCAAGCAGCGCCATGGTCTCCCCGCGATTGGGCTTGTGCAGGCCGCCATTGGAAACGTGGCGGATCTGGATGCTGACATGCCGGCCCTGCCAGCCCAGACTGCTGACGAATTCGTAGCCGCTGCTGAGCGCCTGTGTGCGACCCGTTTGCACCGCCGGTTGAAAGCTCACGAACAGCGGGTGATACCAGTCGCCGGAATCGCCGTAGTGAAGGCGTGCTCCGCCGGCGAGCAACCAGACATCGTCGTGCGTGGAGTAGCGACTGGCACGGTAACGGGCCACGTCGCGCCCGCCGATCCAGCCCAGCGAGACATCTGGCGACCAGCTGAAACGGGAGTTGCCGATGCGGTGCTCGTCAAACACGCCTTCGACGAACGCGGCGTTGGTGGCATGGCTGTCCATATAACTGCGTCCACCCTGGAGTTCCAGATGGGCAGCGGCCGCAGGGAACGAGCATGCCGCGAGTGCAACGGCGAGGCCAAGAGCGCGAAGCTGGTGGGAAGACATGGGGACGCTCCGTGGCGATGGGAATCACGTGTTTCGTGCACCCGATAGTTTAGAAAGACATGTCGAGCGTCGGTGAACCTCTTTCGGATGGGGTTTGAAACACAGTGTTTCCCCGCCCGTCCTGTCGACGACGAGCGGCCACAACGATAAAAAAACCCCGGCAATACCTGCCGGGGTTCGGGGTCGCCAGCAGCAGTTGCCGTTACCTGGTGGCGGGCGCGGACGTGGTCGGTTGCAGGCTCGGGCTGTCCAGATCCAGCGCGGTCGACTCCAGCAACACAGCCTGCGGATGGACTTTGCGGATCGCCGCGGCAAACTGGCCGGCATCGCCGACCACCACCACCTTGGTGCCCTCTGCCGCGAAATGCCTCCTCGCGTACTTCTCGATCTGCCTCGGCGTCACCGCCTGTACCTGTTCGATGTACTTGCCGATCTGGTCCAGCTTCACGCCGTAGATCGCGAGGTCGCCGACCTGTTCGGCAAGTCCGGCAGTGGTTTCCAGACTGCGCCCATAGCCACCGATCAGTGTGGCCTTGCGCGCGGCCAGTTCATCGGTGGAGACGCGCGCGCTGCCCAGTCGTTCGAACTCGCCGAGCAGCAGGTCCACCACCTGCGGCGCCGAGGGATTCTTGGTCTGCGCGGCTGCCAGCCACATGCCGGCATCGCCGAGCGATTGCAGCCGGCTGCTGGCGCCGTAGGATAGCCCGCGCTTGATGCGGATCTCCTCGTTCAGCCGCGCCGAATACGAACCACCCAGCACCGCGTTGGCGACGGTGCCGACGTAGTAGTCATCGTCGTCGCGCGGCGGCGCGGCGTGCGCGGCGACGACACCGGCCTGACCGGCGCCGTGCTGGTCGATCAACACGATCGCCGGCAATGCGCTGGCGGCCTTGCCCGCCGGCCTGACCGGCAGCGGCGTGGCCGGCCTGCGCCAGTCGCCGAAGCTGGCCTGCGCCAGCTGTTGCGCCTGCGCTGGAGTGATGTCGCCGGCGAGGATCAGGATCGCGTGGTCCGGCCGGTACAGCGCGCCGTGCAGCTGCTGCACGTCGGCGCGGCTGATCCGCGCGATCGACGCCGGCGTGCCGCTGCGCGAATGCCCGTAGGCGCCATCGCCAAAGACGCCGCGGCTGGCCGCCAGCGACGCCAGCGTGGTGGGCCGGCTCAACGCCAGACGCAGGTCGTCGATCGCCTGCACCTGCGCCCGCTTCAGCTCGACCGCGCTGAAATCCGGCTGGCGCACCACCTCGGCCAGCAGACCCAGCGCCTGCTGCAGTTTCGGCGTGGTCACGGTGATGCCTACCGCGCTTTCGTCCCAGCCGGCGGCGGCATTCAGCGAGCCGCCCAGCGTTTCCGCCGCCGCGGCAATCTGCGGCGCCGTCTTGCCGGCAGCGCCCTTGCTCAGCAGATTCGCGGTGAGGTCGGCCAAGCCGGCCAGTCGCGGTGGATCCATTTCGCCACCGCTGCGCAGCACCAATTGCGCGGTCACCAGCGGCAAGCCCGCGCGGCGCACGCTGATCACCTGCAAACCGTTCGCCAGGGTCTGCGCGGAGGGCGTGGGCACGGTCAGCTGCGGCGCCGGGCCGGGTGTCGGCGGCGTGGCCGGAAAGTCACTTGCGGAATCGGCCGCCAGCGCATGGCCAGCGGCCATCATGGCAGCCGTAAAGACGGCCAAATGGAAAGCTTTCATCTGACGCCTCATTTTGCCGCTCCCGTGCCGGCTGCCGACGCGGCCCTAGCGGCCTGCGGCAGGTAGTCGATGGTGACGCTGTGCGCGCCGATGACGTACTTCTGCATGACCCG
The DNA here is from genome assembly GCA_002413455.1 of Rhodanobacter sp. UBA5168. Lineage (GTDB taxonomy): Bacteria > Pseudomonadota > Gammaproteobacteria > Xanthomonadales > Rhodanobacteraceae > Rhodanobacter. The sequence goes on from DHXA01000267.1 coordinate 10,883, forward strand.
ATGCACATCCCGTTCGGTGACCTTCTGCAACGCAATTAGATCGGTATTGACGCGCTCCGGATTGCCGTCGATCAGGCTCGCCTGACCCAGCGCGAACGCGAGCCCCTGCGCGGTCTGCCGCTGTTTCAGCTCGCTGGTCAGCAGCTGGGTCTTCACCTTGTCCAGCTCCGCGACGGGAATCGGCTGCGTCGCCAGCCAGATGATTTCCTCATTCAGCAATTTCTCCGCCTCGGCCGGCTGATGGCCGCTGGCGAGAATGGCGTAGGCGGTGAACAGGCCCGGGCCGACACGGCCATCGGCGTCGGCACCCGCCTGCTGGGCGACCTGATGGCGATACACCAGCGACTGGTACAGCCGCGAGGAATCGCCTTGCGACAGCAGCGCGGCGGCGACCTTCAACGCGATGCTGTCGGCGCTGTCGGAAGCGGGCGGAATCAGCCAGGTGATCGCCACCGCCGGCAGCGGCGCGGTTTCGCTGGTGACGGTGTAGCGGAGGTTCTTCTTGCGCGCCGGTTCCTGCACGGTGACTTGCGGAATCGGTACAGTCGGTTTCGCGATGCCGCCGAAGTATTGGTCGACCCACGCATCGAGCTGCTTCGGATCGAAGTCGCCGGCAACGATCAGGGTAGCGTTGTCCGGCCGGTAGAAGGTGTCGTGGAACGCGATCACGTTCTGCAGCGAGGCCGCCTCCAGATCCTCGATGCTGCCGATGGTCGGGCGCTTGTACGGATGCACCGTGTACGAGTTCGGGTCGATCGCATTGAACAGCTTGCCGTACGGATCGGCCAGCACGCTCTGGCGGTATTCCTCTTCCACCACCGCGCGCTCGGACTTGAAGTTGGCCTCGTCCACGTTGAGGTTGGACAACCGCTCGGCCTCGGCCCACAGCAAGGTCTGCAGATGATTGCTCGGCACCACTTCGAAATAGTTGGTGACGTCATCACCAGTGGACGCGTTGTTGGCGCCACCCACATCCTCGGTCAGCCGGTCGAACTGCTCGGCGTGCATGTGTTTGGTGCTCTTGAACATCAGGTGCTCGAACAGGTGCG
>DHXA01000225.1:0-1030 GCA_002413455.1 Rhodanobacter sp. UBA5168
GTGTCGCCGAACGAGCTGTACTTTGCCTCGTCGGCAAGCAGTTGGGCATCGTCGATCAGTACGGAAGTGTTCTTGTCGAAAACGTTCATCGGAATTCCGGAATCGGGGGAGCGGAGAGGTTGATCGCGCCGGTCAGACCGTTGCCGCCGGCACAGGCATGCCGTGATGATCGAGCAGGCTGCCGTCGAGCAGCTGCGGCAGGAACTCGAGCGCATCCTCGAAGCCGGTGATCGGCACATAGGGAATGCCCGCGGCACGGCAATGCTCGATCAACCGATGTTTGGCGAACACGAAATCGACGGTATCGGCGGCGCAGAAATCCGACGCGCCATCGCCGATCAGCAGAGTCTTCGCACCGGTCTCGCGGGCCTGGGCCACGCAGGCACACTTGCAGGTACCGCTGCGGCAGCCGTCGGCCTGGAACGGTGACGTGAGCTGCCACTGCTTCGGCGGTTGTGCTCGCGCCAGGTGGTTCGCCGCCTGCGGCAGGTCATCCAGGCCATAGCGGGTGAGGATCCGGTGGATCGCGTAGTCGAGACCGTCGCTGACTACGCGGATCGGCACGCCGAGTTCGCGCGCCTTCGCCACGAAACCCGGAAACGCGTGGTCGATCCATACTTCGGCCAGATGCGCGTCCAGTTCGGCGCGGGTCATCTGCAGCAGTTCGACCTGCCCGGCCATGCATTCGCGCGATCCGATGCGGCCGGCGCGCCAGTCCTGTTCCAGCACCTCCCATCCGGGACGGCCGAAACGATCAAGCAGCGAGTCGATCACGTCCTCGACGGAAATGGTGCCGTCGAAATCGCACAAAATGGTCCAGCCAGACACGGGCATCGGCAGCACACTCGAATGACGATATCCGACAGGGTAGAAAAGCTGTCTTTCGGCGCCCTTTCCCCATCCCGAACGGATGCTGAGCATACGCGCACCACGCGTCCACGAAGGTGCACCGGCAACGCTATGCTGCTGCCCCATGTCCGTCGATCACCATCCTCTGCTGCGACCTTGCCTGCTGCTGGCAGCATGCCTG
>DHXA01000225.1:1318-7883 GCA_002413455.1 Rhodanobacter sp. UBA5168
GGCATGCAGCGCATGCCCAGTTGGCCCGGTGCGAAGAACCAGCACAGCGAGCCGGTGCCGTATCTGGACATCGAACTGCCCGGCCGCGGCAGTTTCTCCACGCCGGATGGACTGCGGATCGACCTGATTCGCGGCACCGCCTGGCACGGCGGCATCTACGGCGATTACCAGTGGGGTCGTCAGCACGACGACCTCGGCAACCTGAGCGAAAAGATCGCCTCACTGCCGCCGCGCATCAATCTGGGTGGCTACCTGGAATGGCAACTCACCCGGCAGCTCGACGTGGGCAGCAGCCTCAGCCACGACATCAACGGCGCCGGCGCCTATCTGGAGCTGTATGCCGAGTGGGATCTGCCGGCGATCGGCCTGCTCGAACACGCGGTCGCGCTGCATTGGCAAGCGATGAACGCGCCGGCGATGAACCGCTTCTTCGGCGTCGATCCGCAGGCTGCGCGCGCCTTGTCGATACCGCCGTGGCAACCCGGCGCCGGCAGCCAGCTCGCCTCGCTGGAATACGACCTGTTCATGCCCACCAGCCAGCACACCGGCGTGGCGCTGGTGCTGGTCTATGGGCGCCTGCTCGGCGGTGCCGCCGACAGTCCGCTGGTCACCCGCTACGGTTCGCGCACGCAGCTGTCCGAGTCATTGGCATTCGTTTATCACCTGTGACGGCGGCGCGAGTACCAGCCGGCGAAGTACGCCGGACATCAGCGGTCGTCACGGGTCCAGATCGCGCCGTCTTCCTCACGCACGGGAAAACTCGCGACCGGCTCGTACGCCGGTGGTTTCGTCACGGCGCCGGTGCGCAGGTCGAAACGCGCACCATGACGAGGGCACTCGACTTCGAAACCGAACACCTCGCCACCGGCCAGATCGCCACCGTCATGGGTGCAGGTGTCCTCGATCGCATACAGCGCGCCGTCGATGTTGTACACCGCGATCGGGGTGTCGCCATCCCATACCACCTTGTACTCGCCCGGCAGGAACTCGCTGCGGGTGCCGACCCTGACCCAGCCGTTCATGCGGTGACCCCCGCGAACTCCTTGAGCAACACCTCGAAACGCAGATCGTCGCGCCGCGGGATGCCGAAACGCTCGTCGCCATACGGAAACGGCTGGTATTCGCCGGTGCGCCGATAGCCGCGCCGGCCATACCAGGCGATCAGTTCCTCGCGCTGCACGATCACCGTCATGCGCATGGCACGGCAATGCCATTCCTCGCGCGCGATGCGCTCCGCTTCGGCCAGTACGCGTTTGCCCAGGCCACCGCCCTGCTCGCCCGGATCGACCGCGAACATGCCGAAATAACCAAGCTCGCCCTGCCGCTCGACGTGGCAGCTGGCCTTGAGTTGACCTTCGCACTCGGCCAGCAGCACACGACTGTCGGGGCGACCGATCAATGCGCCGACATCGGCCGCGTCGGTGCGCCGGCCATCGAGCAGATGCGATTCGGTGGTCCAGCCGCGCAGCCCCGATTCACCCCGATAGGCGGACTCGACCAAGGCCACGATGGCGGCAATATCGGCATCCTCGGCCGCGCGGAATACAGGAGGGCTTTGTGTGCTCATGGGCCAATCATAATGGCCGCTGCACCTGCTCACCATGATCTGCCGCAGGCGCAGATGCGTCAGGCTTGCTGTGCGTGCGCCCGGCCTGCCTCGTAGATTTTCAGGTGGGCGTACACCACCGACAACAGCACGGGTGCGACATGTTGCGAATCGGCGCGAGCCAGCATGTCGCCGATCACGTGATCGGCCTCGATGGCATGGCCGTGCTGCAGGTCGCGCAGCATCGAAGCGGTCAGGGTCGAGCCAGCTTCGGTCAGCACATGGCGGGCGCGCTGCAGTGTCGCCTCGCCTGGCGCATGGCCAGAACGCGCCGCCACCGTCCGACATTCCTCCAGCAGGGCAAGCGCCGCCGCGCTGCCACCCGGCGCGGCGGCGATGCTGCCGACCGATCCGCGCAGCAGGCAAGTGATGCCGGCCAGCGAGGCCAGGAACATCCACTTGTCCCACATGTCCTGCAGGATCGTGGCACTGGGCCGCGCGTCAAAGCCACTGTCGGTCAGGGCCGATGTGATCCGCTGCATGCGCGCGGAGGCATTGCCGTCGCGCTCGCCGAAGGTGAGGCTGTGCGACTGGTTGAGATGCTGTACGCCACCTTGCGCATCCAGCGTGGCGGCGATCACGCACTGTCCGCCGAGTACGCGTTCCGCGCCGAATCGCGCATCCAGCAGATCCAGCTGGCGCATGCCGTTGAGCAGCGGCAGGATCGCCGTATCCGGGCCCACGGCCGGCGCCATGTCGGCCATCGCCTGCTCGAGACCGTACGCCTTGCAGCTCAACAGGATCAGGTCGTACGGCGCACGCAGATCGGCGGCCAGTGCGGTCGGTGGTGACGGCAGATCGGCATCACCGGTCGCGCTGCGGATTACCAGGCCGTGTCGCGCCAGCTGCGCTGCGCGCTGTTCGCGCACCAGAAACGTCACGTCGCGTCCATGCTGCAACAGACGTCCACCGAAATAGCCACCGGTGGCACCGGCGCCAACGATCAGGATACGCATGGATCAATCTCCTTTCGGTGCGGGATTTGTCGCCGTGTGCATGCGTGCCGCCTGGGCATCCTTCTCGCTCCACAGCGTGTTCAACCACAGTTTGACGCGCCCGCGAAACGCCGCGTCTTCGTCGTAACTGCCGGTCAAGCCGGCCTCGATCGGAAGCTCACGCACATGCACGCGGATATCGTGCACACGCCCGGCAATCAGATCCATCATCGTGCACGGGCCCTCCGGATAGACAATGGTGACGTCGAGAATCGCATGCAGCCCATCGCCCATCGCGTCCAGCACGAAAGCCAGACCGCCGGCCTTGGGCCGCAGCAGATACCGGTAAGGCGAAGACTGCGCATCGTGCTTGGCCGCTGTGAAACGGGTGCCTTCGGCAAAGTTCATCACCGACACCGGCATGTGGCGGAATTTCTCGCAGGCAAGCCGGGTCGCCTCCCTGTCCTTGCCCTGCAGCTCGGGGTGTCTGATCAGGGTTTCCCTCGAGTAGCGTTTCATGAACGGGAAATCGAGCGCCCACCAGGCCGGCCCCAGCAGCGGCACCCAGATCAGTTGCTGCTTGAGGAAGAAACGCAGGAACGGGATGCGCCGGTTGAACACCTTCTGCAACACCGGGATATCCACCCAGCTCTGGTGATTGCACAGCACCAGATAGTTGCCGTCACGGCGCAAACCGGCGAGCCCATCGACCTGCCAGCGGATGCGGGTAAAACCGTCGAACAGCCGGTTGTTGACGCCAATCCAGCTTTCCGCGATGACTACCAGCACGCGCGAGCAGGCGCGTCGTATTGCGCGGATCGGCACGATCACCTTGATCAGGGTGAACGCGAACAACAGCACCACGTGCAGCACGATATTGATCGTCAGCAGCAGCAGCGCGAGCGGAATGCGGATCAGGCCGGGAAGCTTGGCGAACATGAAGTCGGTCGTCGACGGGGAGACTGGCAGGATAATGCCCCGCCTGCGACAGCGGAACCATTCGACCTTTCGACTTCGGCTCACATCAGCAACTTGCGCACCTTGAGCAGCGCGACGATGAACGCATCGATTTCCTCACGCGTGTTGTAGAACGCCAGTGAGGCGCGCAGCGTGGCGGGCACACCGTAGAATTGCATCAGCGGATGCGCGCAATGATGGCCGGAGCGCACGGCAACGCCTTGCAGGTCGAGCAGGGTGGCCATGTCGCTGGCCTGGGCGCCTTCGAGCAGGAATGAGATCACCGGTTCCTTCTCGGCCGCCTCGCCGAAGATGCGCAGCCCGGGAATCTCGCGCAACCTTTCGGTGGCATAGGCAAGCAGGTTCTGCTCCCAGGCATGGATCGCCGCGAAACCCACCGACTCGTAATAGTCGATCGCCGCCGCCAGCCCGACGAAGCCGGCGATGTTCGGCGTGCCGGCCTCGAACTTGTGCGGCGGCGCGGCGAACGTGGTGCCGCTGAAACGCACCTCGCGGATCATCTCGCCGCCGCCGAAGAACGGCGGCATCGACTCCAGGTGTTCGCGCTTCGCCCACAGCGCACCGGTGCCGGTCGGGCCGAGCATCTTGTGGCCGGTGATCGCATAGAAATCGCAGCCCAGCGCCTGCACGTCGACCGGCCGGTGCGGCACGGCCTGCGAACCGTCGACCAGCAGCGCGATGCCCCGCTTCTTGCATTCGCGCGCGAGCTCGCGCACCGGGTTGACCGTGCCCAGCACGTTGGAGACGTGGGTAACGCAGGCCAGCTTCACTTCCGGCGTCAGCATCTCGATGAACTTTTCGACGATCAGCTCGCCGCGTTCGTCGATCGGCGCCGCCTTGACGGTGGCGCCGCTGCGCCCGGCGACCAGCTGCCACGGCACGATGTTGGCGTGATGCTCCATCACCGTGGTGAGGATGCTGTCGCCTGGCTTCAGTCGCGGCAAGGCATAGCTGTAGGCAACCAGGTTGATCGACTGGGTGGTGCCGGAGGTCAGGATCAGCTCGCTGCGCGATGTCGCGTTGATGAAACGCGCCAGCTTGTCGCGTGCGCCTTCATAGGCTGCGGTAGCTTCCTCGCCAAGCTGATGCACCGCGCGCGCCACGTTCGCGTTGTGCTCGCGATAGTGTGCGTCGACCGCCTCGATCACCGACTCCGGCTTCTGACTGGTGTTGGCGTTGTCCAGATACACCAGCGGCTTGCCGTGCACGCTGCGTGTGAGCAGCGGAAAATCCGTGCGGATACGCTGGACGTCGAAGACCGTAGGGGTGGTTGAGACATTCGTCATGGCGTATTCGCTTCAATGTGATTGGCGCGAGAGTCGCCCCTCACCCCGGCCCTCTCCCGGCAGGGAAGAGGTGTTACGGCAATTTCCGGCATCGCTGGAAGCAGGATCAGGCATCCGGCAATTGCGCGACCAGCATGGCGGACAGATGTTCGCGCAATGCCTCGTTCGGCAGATCGTCCAGTACCGCACGACAGAATGCAGCGGTCAGCAACGCACGCGCTTCCGCCAGCGGAATCCCGCGCGAGCGCAGGTAGAACAGCGACCGCTCGTCGAGCTGGCCGACGGTGGCTCCGTGCGCGGCTTTCACCTCGTCGGCGTAGATCTCCAGTTCCGGCTTGGTGTCGATCTCGGCACTGGCCGACAGCAGCAGGTTCTTGTTGCTGAGACTGGCATCGCTGCCGTCGGCACCGGGCGCCACCACGATGGCGCCACGGAAGACACCGCGGGCTCGATCGTTGGCGACACCACGCCAGTTCGACGTGGAGGTGGTGTTCAACGCCTGATGGCGGATCGCCAGCTGGGTGTCGATATGCTGGCGGCCGTGCGGCATGAATACGCCGCGCGTGTGGAATTGCGCGTTGTCGCCGATCAGCTCGGCCTGCAGATCATGCCGTACCAGCGCGCCGCCCAGTTCCAGCACATGGAGCGTAGCCTGGGCGCGCGCACGCAGACGAAGATTGCCGCGGCGAACCAGGCTCGCGCCAATCGCGGCATGCTGCAGCACGGTGTGATGCAGCTGCGCACCCTCGCGCAACTCGATGTCGCTGACCAGGGTGGCCAGATGAGCCTGTTCACCGCTGGCCACATGCTGTTCGATCAGGGTCAGTTCGGCGCCCTCGCCCAACTCGATCACGTTGCGGGCATGCCAGGCCAGATCGGCTTCGGCGGCGGCGCCGACAAACACCAGCTGCACCGGCACACTGATTTTTGCGTGAGCTGCGACACGCAAGACCACGCCGTCGCCGGCACTGGCCGCATTGACCCGCGCAAATGCATCGCCCACCTCGCGCGCATGCCTGACCGGAGCCGGCCACGACAGCGCGAAACGCAGCGGCTCCGCATCACCGCGCAACACCTGCGACAACGGCTGCAGCGAAAGCCCCGCAGGCAGGTTGTCGAGCGCCGAAAGATCGGCACGAAACGCGCCATTGACGAAGACCACTCGCGCGCCTTCGATACCAGGCAGGGCCAGCAACGACGTATCGACCAAGCGCGCCTGCGCATCGGCATCGCCGCTGGCGAAACTGCGCTGGCCAAGGCCACGTAGCGCGGTGTACTTCCACGCCTCCACCCGCGTGTCGGGCAAGCCGCCGGCGGCGAACGCCGCGCGATTCTCCCGCCGCACCGCATCCAGCCAGGCGATGCCACTGACCGGCAACGGCGCGTCCAACAACGAGGCGACCAACGGCAAGGATGCCGGCTGGCTCATGCCACGGCTCCGGTTTGATGCGAGTCTGCGGGGTGGCTTGCGGCGATACCGGCGTAACCGTGCTCTTCCAGCTTCAGCGCCAGCGACTTGTCGCCGCTCTCGACAATGCGGCCATCGGCCAGCACGTGCACGAAATCCGGCACCACGTAGTCGAGCAGGCGCTGGTAATGGGTGATCATCAGGAACGCACGCTCGGGCGAACGCAGCGTGTTGACGCCCTGCGCGACCTGCTTCAGCGCGTCGATGTCCAGGCCCGAATCGGTCTCGTCGAGGATCGCCAGCTGCGGCTCCAGCACGGCCATCTGGAAGATCTCGTTGCGCTTCTTCTCGC
>DHXA01000225.1:8107-19584 GCA_002413455.1 Rhodanobacter sp. UBA5168
CCGCCGGAGAAGCCCTCGTTGACCGCGCGATGCAGCAACTCGTCGGAGATCTGCATCACCTTCAGCTTCTCGCGCACCAGCTTGAGGAACTGCATGGAATCCAGCTCCTTCTCGCCACGCCCCTTGCGCTGCGCATTGAACGCTGCGCGCAGGAAGTACGTGTTGTTGACGCCAGGAATCTCCACCGGGTACTGAAACGCCAGGAACACACCGGCGGCAGCACGTGCCTCCGGCGCCAGCGTCAGCAGGTCGATGCCGTTGTAGGTAACGCTGCCGGCAGTGACCTCGTAGCCATCGCGACCGGACAGCACGTTGCCCAGCGTCGACTTGCCGGCACCGTTCGGCCCCATGATCGCGTGCACCTCGCCCGCATTCACGGTGAGGCTGAGCCCCTTGAGGATTTCCTTGCCCTCGACGCGGGCGTGCAGGTTTTCGATTTTCAGCATGGTTGTTCCTGATCGTAAGCCCCTCTCCCTTCGGGAGAAGTGTTGGGGTGAGGGTTCGGGACTTGCGCAAACGTCCGTGCAAACTCGTACCCTCATCCGCCCTTCGGGCACCTTCTCCCGAAAGGGAGAAGGAAATTCTTCAACCCACCGCACCTTCCAACGACACCTCAAGCAGCTTCTTCGCCTCCACCGCGAACTCCATCGGCAGCTCGCGGAACACCTGCTTGCAGAAGCCGTCGACGATCATCGACACGGCGTCTTCTTCGCTGATCCCGCGTGAGCGGCAGTAGAACATCTGGTCGTCGGAGATCTTCGAAGTGGTCGCCTCGTGCTCGACGATCGCGGTCGGGTTCTTCACTTCCATGTACGGGAAGGTGTGCGCGCCACACTTCTTGCCGATCAGCAGCGAATCGCACTGGGTGTAGTTGCGTGCGCCCTCGGCGCCCTTCTCCATCTTGACCAGGCCGCGGTAGCTGTTGGAACTGCGTCCGGCGCTGATGCCCTTGGAGACGATCTTCGACTTGGTGTATTTGCCGAGGTGGATCATCTTGGTGCCGGTGTCGGCCTGCTGGTAGTGATGGGTCAGCGCTACCGAGTAGAACTCGCCGACCGAGCGGTCGCCGCGCAACACCACGCTGGGGTATTTCCAGGTGATCGCCGAGCCGGTTTCCACCTGGGTCCAGCTGATCTTGGAATCGTCGCCGCGGCAGTCGCCGCGCTTGGTCACGAAGTTGTAGATGCCGCCGACGCCGTTCTCGTCGCCCGGATACCAGTTCTGCACGGTGGAGTACTTGATCTGCGCCTTTTCCAGAGCGACCAGCTCGACCACCGCCGCATGCAGCTGGTTCTCGTCGCGCTTCGGCGCGGTGCAGCCTTCCAGATAGGAGACGTGGCTGCCTTCCTCGGCCACGATCAGGGTGCGTTCGAACTGGCCGGTGTTCTGCGCATTGATGCGGAAATAGGTGCTCAGTTCCATCGGACAGCGCACACCCTTCGGGATGAACACGAAGCTGCCGTCGGAGAACACCGCCGAGTTCAGCGCGGCGAAGAAGTTGTCGCCAGTCGGCACCACGCTCCCTAGGTATTGCCGCACGATTTCCGGGTATTCGCGGATCGCCTCGCTCATCGAGCAGAACAGCACGCCGGCTTCGGCCAGCTGCTTGCGGAAGGTGGTGCCGACCGAGACCGAGTCGAATACGGCATCCACCGCCACGCCGGCCAGCGCCGCGCGCTCGTGCAGCGGGATGCCCAGCTTCTCGTAGGTTTCCAGCAGCGCCGGATCGACTTCGGCCAGCGACTTCAAACCGGCCTTCGGCGCGGCGTAGTAGCTGATCGCCTGGTAGTCGATCGGATCGATGTTCAGCTTGGCCCAGTCCGGCTTCGGCATGGTCAACCAGTGGCGGTATGCCTCGAGCCGCCATTCGGTCATCCACGACGGTTCCTGCTTGATGGCCGACAGCGCGCGGATGGTGCCCTCGTCCAGGCCGGGCGGCAGGCTGGTCATCTCGATGTCGGTGACGAAGCCGGCTGCGTAGCTGCGGCCCAAAGCCTCGGCCACGTCGGCGTTGTCGCGGAGCGCGGTGCTGGTACTGCTTTCGTTGGTCATGCTGCTGTTCATTCGGTGGTGGCCTCGCCGGTTTTCACGGTGACCGCGATTTTTCGGCCTTGGCTCAATGAGGCGTGTGGCAATGGTCTGAGCATCTCGGCCAGGCTCACCGCACGCAGCGCGTGGTCCAGCACGCTGTTGACCCGTTGCCAGCTGCCGCGCACGCCGCATTGCGACTCGCGATCGCACTGGCCTTCGGCCACGCTGCATTCGGTCATGCCGATCGGTCCTTCCAGTGCCTCCACGATTTCGGCCAGCGAAATTTCGCTGGCCGGGCGGGCCAGCCGGTAACCACCGTTGACGCCGCGAAACGACTCGACCAGCGCGGCATGACCCAGCGCCTTCAGCAACTTGCTGACCGTCGGCAATTCCAGATGCGTCTCGTCGGCGATCTGCACCGTACTGAGCACATCAGTCGGGTGCGCAGCGATGCAGGTCATCACCACGGTGGCGTAATCGGTCAGTCGGCTGACGCGAAGCATGGCTACGCTCGGGCGGGGTCGATTGAATCGGTACTAAAATGGTACTGATTAGCGGCGGCGCGGTCAATGCACGACATGCACCAGAATCGAGCAAATGCCGGCACCGATTTCCCGCATGTCGTGCATCAGAGTTCGCCGCCCCACGGAAAACCAAGCGTGGCAAGTCTTCTGGCGCTGGCATGCATCGTGCTGCATCGCAATAAGACTCACGAACGCGGGAGCATGACATGAAGTGGATTACGGCCATCATCAAGCCGTTCACGCTGGACGACGTGCGCGAGGCGCTGGCCGAGGCCGGCGTACAGGGCATGACGGTGACCGAGGTGAAGGGCTTCGGTCGCCAGCACGGACATACCGAGCTGTATCGCGGCGCCGAGTACGTGGTGGATTTTCTGCCCAAGCTGAAGATCGAAGTGGCGGTGAGCGACGATCGCCTCGATCACGCGATCGAGGCGATCAGCACAGCGGCCCGTACCGGCAAGATCGGTGACGGCAAGATTTTTGTCGGCGAGCTCGAACAGGTCATCCGTATCCGCACGCAGGAGGTCGACGCCGATGCGCTCTAAGTACCTTCTGATCGCCAGCGCCAGCCTGACCATCCTGCCGTTGTCCGCTGCCGCGCAAACCACCGCTGCCGTGCTCGATCATGGCGACACCGCCTGGATGATCGTCGCCAGCATGCTGGTCTTGATGATGACGATTCCCGGCGCGGCGCTGTTCTATGGCGGCATGGTGCGTGCGAAGAACCTGTTGTCGGTGATGATGCAGTGCTTCGCGATCACCGCCCTGGTCACCGTGCTGTGGATGCTCTACGGCTACTCGCTGGCCTTCAGCACGGAGGGTATGCAAGCCGGCGTGACGAACTGGCATTCGTTCATCGGTGGTCTGGATCGCGTCATGCTCGCCGGGCTGAAACCCGACATGCTTTACCAGACGGTGCCGGAAAGCGTGTTCGTGATGTTCCAGCTGACCTTCGCGATCATCACTCCGGCGCTGATCATCGGCGCCTATGCCGAGCGCATGAAATTCAGCGCGATGCTGTGGTTCAGCGGACTGTGGCTGACCTTCGTCTATCTGCCGGTGGCGCACATGGTGTGGAGCGGCCCCGGCTCGCTGCTCGGTGATCTGGGCGTACTCGATTTCGCCGGCGGCACCGTGGTGCACATCAATGCCGGCATCGCCGGTCTGGTCGCCTGCATGGTGATCGGCAAGCGTCGTGGCTGGCCGCAGATGCAGATGCCGCCGCACAACCTCGGCTACACCGTGATCGGAGCCAGCCTGCTGTGGCTGGGCTGGTTCGGCTTCAACGCTGGCTCGGCGGTCGCGGCGAACGGCAGCGCCGGCATGGCGATGCTGGTGACCCAGATCGCCACCGCCGCTGCCGCGATCGGCTGGGTCGCGGTGGAGTGGGCCATCCATCGGCGCGCCAGTGTGCTCGGCATCGCTTCGGGCGCGGTCGCCGGCCTCGTGGCGATCACTCCGGCGGCGGGAACGGCCGGCCCTGCCGGTGCCCTGCTCATCGGCTTCGTCGCCGGTACGGCATGCTTTTTCACCGCCACCCGACTCAAGCACAAGCTGGGCTATGACGACTCGCTGGACGTGTTCGGCGTGCATGCCGTCGCCGGCATCATCGGCGCCCTGCTCACCGGCCCGTTCGCCGCGCCGAAACTGGGCGGCTTCGGTACGGTGACATCACCCTTGCTGCAGCTGTGGATCCAGGCCAAGGGCGTGGGCTTCACCATCGCATGGAGCGCCGTACTCAGCTGGGGCATCCTGAAACTGCTCGAGCGCACCATCGGGCTGCGCGTCGATGCCGAACAGGAACAGATAGGCCTGGACATCGCCGAGCACGAGGAGCGCGCCTACAACCTGACGTGAGCTCGGTGGTCAACGGTGCGTTTGGCGCGTGCAGGCTCTAAGCTGTTCGCGTTTATCCGGCGACTTACTTCATGGACAGCACCCAAGACCGCGCCACCGCCCGTCTGGCCTGGACACGTCAGATCCTTGGCGACCCGACCCTGACGCTGGCATCCGCCTCGGCCGATGCCAGCTTCCGCAGCTACTGGCGCACGCGGTATCGGGGCAAGAGCTGGATCGTGATGGATTCGCCACCGGCGCAGGAGGACCCGCGGCCTTGGCTGGAAATCGGCGCGCGGTTGTCCGCAGCCGGACTGCATGTGCCGGCGGTGCGCGCACATGATCTCGAGCAGGGCTTCCTGCTGATCGAAGACCTGGGTTCGCGGCTGTATCTGCCGGCCTTAAACGAACAGACCGTCGATGCGCTTTACGGCGATGCGATGGAAGCGCTGCTGCGCATGCAGACCCGGATGGACTGCAGCGGGCTGCCCCCCTTCGACCATGCCTTGCTGGCGAGCGGCCTGGCGGTCATGCCGGAGTGGTTCCTGCAACGCCACCTGGGCCATGCGCCCAGCGCGAACGATCAGGAGGTGCTGGAAGCAGCTTTCGACGTGATCACCCGCAATGCTCTCGAACAACCGCGCTGCTTCGTGCACCGCGACTTCCATAGCCGCAACCTGCTGATCGTCGAACACGACAATCCGGGCATCGTCGCGCCGGAGCTCCTGAGCCCCGGCATCATCGATTTCCAAGGGGCTCTGGCAGGCCCGCTCACCTATGACCTCGCGTCTCTGCTGCGCGATGCCTACATCGTCTGGCCGCGCGAGCGCGTGGAAGGCTGGGTGGAAACCTATCGGCGGCGACTTGCCGATGCCGGACTGATCGGGGCGGAGATCGACCGCGAACGCTTCCGCCGCTGGTTCGACCTCACCGGTCTGCATCGCCATATCCGCGTACTGGGGCAGTTCTACCGGCTGTGGTACCGCGACGGGAAATCCGGCTATCTGGCCGACGTGCCGCGCGTCTACCAGTATGTACTCTCCGTAGCGCGCAGCTATCCCGAACTGGCCGATTTCGTCACGCTGCTCGAACGGCAGGCGCAGGGCCGCGACCTGACCCGGCCGGTGGCCGCATGAAGCACGCGCTGATCTTCGCCGCCGGTCTCGGCGAGCGCATGCGGCCGCTGACCGATCACACACCCAAACCGCTGCTGCCGGTAAACGGCAAACCGCTGATCGTATGGCACCTGGAAAAGCTCGCCGCGGCCGGCGTGCATTACGTGGTGATCAACACCTCGCACCTGGCCGAACAGTTCCCCGACACACTGGGCGATGGCTCGCGCTGGGGCCTGCGTATCCGCTACGCCTACGAAGGCCCGACACCACTGGAAACCGGAGGCGGCATGTTGAACGCGCTGCCGCTGCTGGGCAGCGCGCCGTTCATCGCGGTGAACGGCGACATCTGGTGCGACGTTGATTTCACCACCCTGCCCGTCGAGCCGACTGGTCTCGCCCACATGCTGCTGGTCGACAATCCAGTGCAGCATCCGCACGGCGATTTCTCGCTGGATGCGCAGGGCATCGTGCACGATGATGGCGATGTCAGGCTGACCTTCAGCGGCATCGGCGTATACCGGCATGAGCTATTGCGTAATTGGCGCGCAGTGATCGGCAATGCAGCCGGCACCGAAGCCCAGCCGCCGCGCTTCCGGCTCGTGCCACTGTTGCGCACGGCGATGGCGAATGGCGCGATCAGTGGCAGCCACCAAGACGGCAAATGGACCGATGTGGGTACACCGCAACGGCTGGCACAGCTGGAAGCCGAACTGCGCGGGTAATGCGAACGCGCATCCAACAACCATCGACCATGTGGATCAAACTCGTGGGAGCGGCTTCAGCCGCGATAGCTCCACAACAGTTTGCCGGCAAAGCATCGCGGCTGAAGCCGCTCCCGCAATACATAGCCAACAAAAAAAACGGCCCGGTACAAACCGGGCCGTTTCCGTATTCGACAGAACCTGTGCGCCTAGGGCCGCCGCGCCAGCTCCGGGTTCTCCCGGGTCACCGGCATCAGGTCCTTCTTCGACACGCCCAGCCACAGCAGGATCGGGCTGGCGACGAAGATCGACGACAGCGTACCGACCACGATGCCGATCAGCATCGTCACGGCGAAACCGTGCACGGCAGAGCCACCGAAGAAGAACAGCGCGCCCATGGTGATCGCCGTGAACAGCGAGGTGATGATGGTTCGTGACAAGGTGTTGTTGATCGAGCGATTGAGGATCTCTTCCGGCTCGGCCTTGCGCGCCAGCCGGAACAGCTCGCGGATGCGGTCGAACACCACCACCTTGTCGTTGATCGAGTAACCGATCACCGCCAGCACCGAGGCCAGTACGGTCATGTCGAACTCGCGCTGCACTAGCGCCAGGATACCCAGCGTCACCAGCACGTCGTGGACTTCGGTGGCCACCGCGGCGATCGCGAAGCGGCGCTCGAAGCGGATCCATAAATAGGCCATGATGCCGAGGATCACGAATACCGCAGCCACAGTGCCGTCGCTGCGCAGCTCCGCACCCACTTCGGCACTGATGAAATCAGGATTTTTCAGTTTGGCATCCGGACGCGAAGCCTGCAGGATCTTGGCCAGATTGGCAGCGACCCGCTCCAGATTGACCTTGCCGCCAACATCTGCCGCTCCTGGGATGTCCTTGGTCTGCATCCGGATCGACACTTCGCGGGTGCCGCCAAGGCTCTGCACCATGGCGTTATGGATGCCACCCTTCTCCAGCGCCGTGCGCACGTCGGATATCTCCACCGACTGATCGTAGTCGACCACCATCGAGACACCACCGGTGAAGTCCAGGCCGTAGTTCAGGCCCTTGGTCGCGATCAGCGCGATCGAGGCGACCATCAGAAAGATGGCTATGGCAATGGTGTACTTGCGCATGCCAAGAAAGTGGATGTTGCTGTCGTGATTGAAGATTTCCATGGTGATTCCTTAGACCGACAGCGTCTTGAGCTTGCGGTGGCCGTGGATCAGCGCGGTGAACGCATGAGTCAGTGTCACCGAGGTGAACAGCGAGGTCAGGATGCCGATCATCAGCGTCACGCCGAAACCCTTGATCGCGCCGCTGCCCATCGTGGTCAGCGCCAGTGCGGCGATCAGGTGGGTGACGTTGGCATCCAGAATGGTCGACCACGCCTTCTCGTAACCGGCACGGATCGATGCATGCGGCGTCGAGCCGTTGCGTAGTTCCTCACGTATGCGTTCGCAGATCAGCACGTTCGCGTCGATCGCCATGCCCAGCGTCAGCACGATACCGGCCACGCCCGGCATGGTCAGGGTGACGCCAATCAGCGACATCACCGCCAACAGGATCACCAGATTGAAGAACAGCGCGATATCCGCGACCAGGCCGAACAGCTTGTAGTAGATCGCCGCCGCCAGCAGCACCAGCGCCAGACCCAGCAGCACCGCCTTGAAACCCTTGTCGATATTGTCCTGGCCGAGGCTGGCGCCGATCACGCCTTCCGCGACGATGTCCATCGGTGCAGCCAGTGCGCCGCCCTTGAGCAGCAGCGCAAGATCGGAGGCTTCCTTCGGGCTGCCCAGACCGGTGGTCTGGAACTGCCTGCTGAAGGGGCTGGCGATCGAGGCGTCGTTGATCACCGTCTCGGTGACCTTGGGTACGCGTACTTCCTTGCCGTCGACGATCTTGGTCTCGTAGACCTGTTCGACATACACCACCGCCATCGGCTTGCCGACGTTGGCATTGGTGAAGTCGCCCATCTTCCTGGCGCCGGCGGCATTCAGGGTGACGTCGACCTTGGGCGTGCCGCTCTGCTGGTCGATGCCCGAGGACGCATCCACCAGCTGGTTGCCGGTCACGATGATCTGCTTGCTGACCAGCACCGGCAGGTTGCTGCCGCGCATGCGATAGAGATTGGCATCCGGCGGGATATTGCCGGTGCGCGCGGCTTCCTGCGCCTGGGGATCGCCGGCCTGGCCGATGCCCGGGCGATATTGCAGCGTGGCCACCGCACCGATCAGTTTCTTGGCCTCGGTCGGATCCTGCACGCCGGCCAGTTCGACCACGATGCGGCTTTCGCCCTGCTGCTGGATCAGCGGTTCGGACACGCCCAGCGCGTTGATGCGGTTGCGCAGCGTGCCCAGGTTCTGGGTGATCGCGCTGCGAGCCAGATCGCGCAGCTTCTCCGGCTTGATCACCACGTTCAGCACGAAGCGGTCGCCAGTGTTGGCGCCGTTGGCCACGTTGAGGTCGGTGTATTCGTTGGCGATAGCGTCGGATGCCGTGGAGCGGTCGGCAGCGGAACGCAGGATCACCGCGATGCCCTGATCGCGCACGGTATTGCGGGTCACCGACTCATAGCGAATGTTCTTCTGCCGCAGCAAGCTGCGGATATCGTCGGCGTAGCTGTTTTCCTGCTTGTCGATCGCATCGTTCTGGTCGACCTGCATCAGGAAATGCACGCCGCCCTGCAGATCCAGACCCAGCGGCATCGAGCGCGCGCCGATCGCCTGCAACCAACCAGGCACATTGGACTGCAGCTTGAACGCTACCGTATAGCCGTCGCCCACGGCGGCCTTGATGGCGTCAGCACCACTCTTCTGCACGTCGGAATTGGCGAAGGTGGCCAGCAGATGGTCCCCTTGGACGGACACCGCATTGACCGGGATTTTCTTGCTGGTCAATGCCGCCTGCACTTTTTGCTGCAGCGCCTGATCGATCGGCGGTGCGTCGCGATTGGCGGTGACCTGCACCGCCGGCAACGGGATAAATGCATTCGGCAACGCGTAGATGACGCCAAACAGCATCACCAGCGCGACCAGCGCGTACTTCCAGCGGGGAAAATCACTCATGCCATGCATCCATCAAAGCCACGGCGACAGCCGCGGCGCTAGCAACAATCGAGGAATAATCGCATCGGGGGCATCCGCCGCGATTGCCGGGTGGCGCCCCCTGAGCCGTCCTCAAACGGATTTCAGCGAACCCTTGGGCAAGACCTGCTGGACCGCGCCCTTCTGCACCTTGACCTTCACGTTGTCCGCGATCTCGACCGTGATGAACGTCTCGCCCACCTCTTCCACCCGCCCGGCAATGCCGCCGTTGGTCACCACTTCGTCGCCCTTGGCCAGGCCGGCGATCAGCGCGCGATGTTCTTTCTGCCGCTTCATCTGCGGGCGGATCATCATGAAATACATCAGGCCAAACAGCACCACCATCATGATGATCATGGACATGCCACCGCCGGCGGGCTGCGCAGCAGCGGCCTGGGCGATCACGGGGGAAGACGGAAAACTCATCGGTTTGTCTCGCAAGTTATGGCGCAGCCACGGATTTCAGCCGAACGCCTGATAAAAGATTCTCGATTATGCCACGCACCCCCGTACCATGCACGGCGGCGCGAGGGCGCGCGGAGGCCATTACAGCCAGGCGGCCAATCACTGCTCAGGGCGGCCATCCGCCGTTGCAAGGCTGTCGACACCGTCCTGCCTGACAGGATTCCCGACACTCCGGCGGCGCGCGTAGAACTCCGCAACGAACGCTTCCAGCGCATGGCCTGCAATCGCCTCGCGCAGGCCGTCCATCAGGCGCTGGTAATAACGCAGGTTATGCATGGTGGCGAGCTGGCTGCCGAGGATCTCGTTGCAGCGGTCCAGATGCCGCAGGTAGGCGCGGCTGAACCGGTTGCTGCAGGCATGGCAGTCGCAGCCTTCCTCGATCACCCGCGTGTCGGTGGCGTATTTGGCGTTGCGGATGCGCAGCGTGCCCTCGGCGGTGAACAGGAAGCCGTTGCGCGCGTTGCGGGTCGGCATCACACAATCGAACATGTCGATGCCGCGGCGCACCGCCTCGACAATGTCTTCCGGCCGGCCCACGCCCATCAGATAGCGCGGCTTGTCGACCGGCAGCAGCGGCACGGTGAAATCCAGCGCGTGATTGCGTTCGGCCTCCGGCTCACCGACCGCCAATCCGCCGATGGCATAGCCGTCGAAGCCGATGTTCACCAGACCGGCCGCGGAACGCTGGCGCAGGTTCTCGTACACGCTGCCCTGAACGATGCCGAACAGCGCATTGCGATTGCCCAGATCATCGAAGGCCCGACGCGAGCGCTCGGCCCAGCGCAGCGAGAGCTCCATCGAGTCGCCGGCCACCTTCTCGGTCGCCGGGTATGGCGTGCACTCATCGAAGATCATCGCGATGTCCGAATCCAGCGTGGTCTGGATCTGCATCGACACTTCCGGCGACAGGAACACCTTCGATCCGTCCACCGGCGAAGCGAACGTCACACCCTCCTCGGTGATCTTGCGCTTGTGCGCCAGCGAGAACACCTGGAACCCGCCGGAATCGGTGAGGATCGGCTTGCCCCATCCGATGAACCGGTGCAGCCCACCGAACTTGTCCACGATCTCCAGCCCCGGCCGCAGGAACAGGTGGAACGTGTTGCCCAGGATGATCTCGGCGCCGGTCTCGGTGACGTCGCGCGGCGTCATCGCCTTGACCGAGCCGTAGGTACCCACCGGCATGAACGCCGGCGTCTCCACCGTGCCGCGGGCAAAAGTGAGGCGGCCGCGGCGCGCGGCGCCGTCGGTGGCATGCAGATCGAAAGTCATGGCGGTCATCCGCCGAAGTTTAACCGCAGCCGCGGCTCAACCGCCTTTCGGCAGGATCAGCATCGCATCGCCATAGGAGAAAAACCGGTAACGCTGCGCCACCGCATGGGCATAGGCGTCAAGCATGAACTTGCGTCCGGCCAGTGCCGACACCAGCATCAGCAGGGTCGATTGCGGCAGGTGAAAATTGGTGAGCAGGCCGTCGATGCTGCTGAAGTGATAGCCTGGAAAGATGAAGATCTGCGTTTCGCCAGCGAACGGATGCAGTTCGCCATCCTTGCTGGCGCTCTCCAGCGCGCGCACCACGGTGGTGCCCACGGCGATGACGCGGCCACCGTTGGCGCGGGTGCGGCGGATCTGCCCGACCAGATGGGCGCCGACGTTGAGCCATTCGCGGTGCATGCGGTGATCCTTCAGATCGTCCGTCCGCACGGGCTGGAACGTGCCGGC
>DHXA01000225.1:19918-23946 GCA_002413455.1 Rhodanobacter sp. UBA5168
GCGGTGGGCGCGGCGACCGCACCGGGCTCGCGCGCGAACACGGTCTGGTAGCGGTCCCTGTCGCTGGCGTCGGCATGCCGCTCGATGTACGGCGGCAGCGGCATTTCCCCGAGCTTCAGCAGCAGCTTCTCCAGTGGCTCCGGCGCCTCGAAATGCAGCCGGAAAAAACCTTCGTCCCGCCCCAGCACCACGGCATGGCTGCCATCGGCCAGCTCGATCCGGCCACCCTCCTTCGGCTTTTTGCTGACGCCCAGTTGCACGATGGCCTCATGCGCACCGGTGACCCGCTCGATCAGGATCTCCACCGTGCCGCCGGTACTCTTGCGGCCGTACAACCGCGCCGGCAGCACGCGGGTGTCGTTGAACACCAGCAGATCGCCGGGCCGCAGGAAGTTGGGGAGCTCGCGGAACATGCGGTCCTGCCGCGACTGCGCCGGCACGTCGAGCAACAGCAGCCGGCTCGCCGAACGTTCGGGCAGTGGCGCCTGCGCGATCAGTTCGGGTGGCAGTTCAAAATCGAAATCGGATTTCTTCAAGGGAGACTCGGCCAGCAGGCGGAAACGGGACATTATCCCGCAGCGCGCCTGTTCTGGCGCGGTGCGTTACAGCCAGCCCTTCTGCCGCGCCAGCCGATACGCTTCGATGCGATTGGCGACGCCGAGTTTGCCGATGGCTTCGGAAAGATAGTTCCGCACAGTGCCGTGGGACAGGTTCAACTGCGCGGCGATGTCGTTGGCGGACTGACCTTCGCCGGCCAGCCGCAATACCTGGCGCTCGCGATCATTCAGCGGATCGGCTTCCGACCATGCTTCCAGCGCCAGCTGCGGATCGATCGCGCGGCCGCCGCGATGCACGGTGCGCAACGCCTCGGCGAGATTCTCGGCGGGCGCATCCTTCAACAGATAACCTGACACGCCGGCATCCAGCGCCCGGCGCAGGAAACCTGGCCGCGCGAAGGTAGTGACGATGACCACCTTGACCGGCAGCTCTTGCCGCTGGATGCGCTGCGCCAGTTCCAGCCCTGTCAGGCCAGGCATCTCGATGTCGGTCACCAACACGTCCGGCTTCAGGCGCTGCAGTTCGCGCCAGGCAATTTCGCCATCGGCAGCGGAGCCGAGTACCTCGATGTCCGATTCCAGATTCAGCAGCGCCGAGAGTGCGCCGCGCACCATCGCCTGATCTTCAGCCAAGAGAACTCGGATCATGCGATGGCTTCCTGGTGTCCACAGAGGCGAAAGGAGGGCGTCATGGCTTGTGCGGACAGGGGAACGTGAATGGGCTCATGCGACCGGTTGACCGGGAATCGTGTGCGTCAGCGAATCGGCGGGTGTCGGGTCCAGCGCCGACCGGGATGTTTCAACCAGGCGCATGATCGGCAGCGGAACCACCACCCGCAGACGCGATCCCTGACCGCGCGGCGACTCGAAAGCCAGGGTGCCGCCGAGCGCCCGCACCCGCTCGCGCATGCCGCACAGGCCATTGCCGTCGATCTCGATGCCGCCGCGACCATTGTCGCTGATCTGCATGCAGACGCTGGCCCGCTCACGGGTCATCTCGATCCGGGCCTGGCTGGCGTCGGCATGGCGCGCGATATTGGTCACCGCCTCGCGCAAAATCAGCGACAGGCCACGCTCGACGTCGCCTGGCAGGTCGGCGGGCAGCTGGCCGTAATCCAGATGCACCCGCGAGGATTCAAGCAGCAGCCGTGCCGAAGCCAGCTCGGCGGCGAGATCGGTGGCGCGGATGCCGGTGACTGCGCTGCGCACTTCCGCCAATGCGTGACGTGCCACCTTTTCGGCCTCCTCGACTTCACGCTTGGCGGCTTCGACATCGCGGTCGAACAGCTTGCGCGAAAGTTCGAGCTTGAGCGTGATCAGCGACAGCGTGTGCCCCAGCAAGTCGTGCAGGTCGCGCCCGATACGTTCGCGCTCTGCGGTAGCGGCGAGCCGGCGGACCTCGTCGTGGGAGAGGCTCAGCGCGGCGTCCTTCTCGTGGTGAATCTGCTCGACCGTGACAATGATGCAGATGACAAAAACCGTGACCGGCATGATCACCAGCAACGACTGCGGATAGCCAATCCACCAGGCCAGCGCCACGTAGATGGCGTTGAGCAGCAACACCTGGGCCGCATAGTTGCGAAAGCGCCGTATGTCGCAATGACCCAGCATCACGCAGGCGTACACGAAATAGCTGAGGCCACTGGGATACCAGCGCAGCAAGCTGAAACACAGCGCCGCCATGCCCCAGGCATAGAGATACGCAGTCCGCCGCGAGGCCAGTCGCACCCTGGCGAACAGCAGCAGGAACACCGGATACGAGCCCAGCGTGAGCAGCAGCCACGTCATGGTGTAGCCACGCAGGCCATGATCGAACAGCGGCGTGATGAAGATCCACAATGACCACAGCAAGTGCACGCTATCGGCCCATGGCGACTTGCCGCGACGAAGGTCGTCGGCCACACCGGAATCCGGTGCCGGCGTGAACCATCGGGCAATGAAGTCTGGGATCATGGCGGGGCTTTTCACGGGTGGCTCGTACTGGACAGCATGCTACTTCAACCGTTCCGACGCAGGCGGCGTGCCGCCAGCAACAGAAAGCCGACGGCAAAGCCGACCAGCACCAGCACATGCGGCAACAGCGCCTCCTTGTTGAGACCCACGGCAGCCATCGCCAGCATGTCGAGGTGATAGCTCGGCCAGATCGGCGCCACCTGCTGCAGGAACTTCGGCAGCATCGGCAACGGGAACCACAGGCCAGACATGAACGACATCGGCAGATAGACCAGCTGCAACATGCCGGGTGCGCCCTGCCCCTTGATCAGGGTGCCGACAAACATGCCCAGCGCGCAGAACGGCAGCACACCCAGCATGCCGGTGAGCAGGAGGGCGCCGGCCTGGAGCGGGCTAAGCGTCACATGCCCCAGCGATAGCGCCATCGCCAGCAGCAACAGGATGACCACTGCGGCGGCGGCCATTGCCATCAGCATCTTGCCCAGCAGATAGGCACCTGGCGGCATCGGCAGCGCGCGTTTGAACGTCAGCAGGCCGCCATCTCGCTCCAACGCCAGCGACACGCCAAAACCGAACAGCCCTGGGCTCATCACCCCAAATACGCCGTAGCTGGCCAGCAGGTAGCGCGCCGCATCGGTACCTTCGGACTTCGCCATCAGCACGCCAAATAGCAGATAGAACATCGCCGGAAACAGCGTGATCGGCAGCATGAAACCCGGCGCCCGCATGTAACGCAGACATTCGCTGCGCGCTTCTTCCAGATAGGCGCCGATGACGCGACGGCGCGGCATGGCGAGCGAGGTCGGTTCGTTGACAGACATGACGGTTTCCATTTCAGGCGGCCTCGCGCTGGTCGGTATCCGATGCCTCGTCGGCATCGCGGGTGAGTTCGGTGAAGGCTTCGGCCAGGCCGGCACGCTGCACTTCCAGCTCGCGCAGCTGAAGGTCGGCGGCGAGCAGACGACGCACCACCACTTCGGCTTCGGCGGCGGTGATGTGCAGCCGTTCGTTTTCCCGGCGCACGTCGTTGACCTCGGGCCAGCTGCGCACCATATCGATCGACAGCGCGCTCAGACAGCGGATGCGCTTGAGTGCCACTCGCGCCCGCAGCTCTTCGACCGTACCTTCGTGGATCATGCGCCCGTGCGTCATCACGCAGACGCGATCGGCCAAGGCCTCGGCCTCCTCCAGATAATGCGTGGTCAGCAGCACCGAACAGCCTTCGGCGAGCAGCTGTCGAATCGCCGCCCATAGTTTCTGCCGCGCCTCGATGTCCATACCCACGGTGGGCTCATCCAGGAACAGCAGTTCGGGCCGGCCACACAGCGCCAGTGCAAATTGCACGCGCCGCTGCTGCCCGCCGGAGAGTTTCGCGTAGGGGCGCTTGAGCAGATCGCTGACCCCCGCCAGTTCGGCGGTCTCAGCCGGGCTACGCGGCGCCGGGTAATAGCTGGCGGTCAACCGCAGCAATTCGCCCACCCTCAGCGTCGGCGGCAGTTCGGCGTTCTGCAGCATCAC
>DHXA01000225.1:24116-42163 GCA_002413455.1 Rhodanobacter sp. UBA5168
AGTTCGACCGTGCCGGCATCGGCCCGGATCAGCCCCAGCAGCAGGCCGATCGCGGTGGTCTTGCCGGCGCCGTTGGGGCCGAGCAGGGCCAGCAGTTCGCCGCGCTGCAATTGCAGATCGGCGCCATCCAGCGCGGTGAGCTGGCCATAGCGTTTGACGGCACCGCCGAGGCGGGCAATCGGTTCATGGTTGTGCGGCATGGGTAGTCCTCCAGTGCCGCTCATCCTGCGCTGGGGGTGGCCTCGCGGGCAGTCGCCGGCGTCAGTCATCGGGGATGACAGCCGTCACCCGGGGGCCCTGCCACGGGGTTACGGCCGCCGCCGCCGCAAGGTATCCTGTGAGGGATAAAACCGCCTGGCCGGCGCTGCCATGGCGACGTGAAACGTCTGAAAACATTGAGGAAGCGCCCGCTCGCCTGCGCCTCCCGCCACGCATTCACTAATGTCCGTCGCCGGCATGGCCTGCCGATCGGCGGAGCTACGGAGGATTCATCATGGGTGTGATCAACCAGCTGCGCGAACTGCGCGAATTCGGCGGCAAGCCGCGGACCACTGGTCTGGACGATGCCACGATCGAGCGCATGGCGACGAACCATCCCATGCTGGGCCAGGCGATTGCCGAAGCAGTAACGCGCCATCGCGAACTGCGCACCGAGATGAGTGATTTCCTGAAACGGGATGAAGCGGAGCAGCTGGCCCAGGTGCAGGCCGGTTTCGTCAATTTCTACCCGGACGACGCGATCAGCCCCTATCTGCCGGCGGCCGCACGTGGTCCGTGGATCGTCACGCTGAAAGGCGCCGTGGTGCACGACAACGGCGGCTACGGCATGCTCGGCTTCGGCCACAACGATCCGGCGATCCTGGAAGCGCTGAGCCGCCCGCAGGTCATGGCAAACGTGATGGCACCCAGCGTGGCGCAGTTGCGCTTCACCGCGGCGCTCAACAAGGAGCTCGGCCGCAGCCGTGGCGGCAGCCCCTATACGCGTTACATGTGCCTCAACTCAGGCTCCGAATCGGTCTCGCTGGCCTGTCGCATCGCCGATGTCAACGCCAAGTTGATGACCGATGCCGGTGGCCGCTACGCCGATCGCACGATCAAGCGCCTTGCGGTGAAGGGCGCGTTCCACGGCCGTACCGACAAGCCCGCGCTGTATTCCGACTCCAGCCGCAAGATCTACCAGCAAAACCTCGCCAGCTACCGCCACGAAGACACCCTGCTTACGGTAGCGCCGTACGACGTGGCACAACTGGAAGCGGCGTTTGCCGATGCCGACAGGCACGGCTGGTTCATCGAAGCGATGTTCCTGGAGCCGGTGATGGGCGAAGGCGACCCAGGCCGCGCCGTCACTCCGGAGTTTTACAAGGCAGCGCGCGCGCTGACCGAGGCACACGGCACTCTGCTGCTGGTCGACTCGATCCAGGCTGGCCTGCGCGCGCACGGCGTACTGTCGTTGGTCGACTACCCCGGTTTCGAAAAACTGCCGGCGCCGGACATGGAAACCTTTTCCAAAGCGCTCAACGCCGGCCAGTACCCGCTATCGGTACTGGCAGTCAGCGAGCGCACCGCCGCGCTCTATCGCAAGGGCATCTACGGCAACACCATGACCGCCAATCCGCGCGCGCTGGACGTGGCGCTGGCCACGCTGGGCGAGCTCACCGACGACGTGCGCATGAACATCCGCGAGCGCGGCAAGGAATTCGTCGACAAGCTCAACGCGCTGAAGAACGAGCTGGGCGGCCTGATCACCAAGGTGCAGGGTACCGGCCTGCTGTTCTCCTGCGAGCTGGCCCCGGAGTACAAATGCTACGGTGCCGACTCCACCGAGGAATACATGCGCGAACGCGGCGTCGGCGTGATCCATGGCGGCACCAACTCACTGCGTTTCACCCCGCATTTCAAGGTCACCAGCGCCGAAGTGGATCTGATCGTGGCAAGCGTGCGCAAGGCGCTGCTGGAAGGCCCGCGCAAGGCCAAGGCCGAGGCGGCCTGAGCCGCCATCCCGACCGATCAGCCGGGGCGGCGATTGACACGTCGTCGCAGCTGAATACTTCGTGGAAGTCAGGTTTTACCCACTCCCGTGGTGATTGCCGGTCCACCTAGACTGGCGCGGCCGGCAGCTGCCGGTTACCCAGGGAGGACCCCACGATGTCGATGTCACTACGTCTGCTTGCTGTCAGCGCCGCCTTCGCTTTTGCCGGCACCACCTTCGCGGCCACGCCACCTGCGGCCGCCGCCGCGCCGGCCAAGCCCCCCACCGTGCAGCAACAGCGCATGGTCGCCTGCAACAAGCAGGCCACCGGCAAGAAAGGGGCCGAACGCAAGACCTTCATGAGCACCTGCCTGAAGAGTGCGGGCTCGGCGGCAGCCGCCACGCCCGCCGCCGCACCGTCGGCCAAACAGGCTCAGCAGGGAAGGATGAAAACCTGCAACTCCGACGCCAAAACCAAGGCGCTCAAGGGCGCCGAACGCAAGACGTTCATGAGCAGCTGCCTGAAGAGCAGCTCGGCAGCGGCCTCGTAATACGTCGCTGGCCGTGTCCGCGGCCGCACGCGCACGCATGACCATGCGTGCGTGTGCGGGACTGCTTCGCTAAGCTCCCTGACTGTCGCGCCACGCGCCCTCGCTGAAGACAGTCACCCATGAAGATCGTTGAAGTCCGCCATCCGCTGATCCAGCACAAGCTGGGCCTGATGCGTCGCGCCGGCATCAGCACCAAGGAGTTCCGCGAACTGGCGTCCGAGGTCGCGGCACTGCTCACCTACGAGGCCACCAAGGACCTCGAGACCATCGAGGAGCAGATTCAGGGCTGGGCCGGCCCGTTGAACGTGCACAGGATCAAGGGCAAGAAGATCACCATCGTGCCGATCCTGCGCGCGGGGCTGGGCATGTTGCCTGGCGTGCTCGACATGATTCCCTCGGCCAAGGTCAGCGTGGTCGGCGTGCAGCGCGATGAAAAGACCCTGCAACCGGTCGCCTATTACGAAAAGCTCAGCGGCCGCATGGACGAGCGTATCGCCCTGATCGTCGACCCGATGCTGGCCACCGCTGGCACCCTGATCGCCGCCGTCGACATGCTGAAGGCCGCCGGCTGCAGGCGCATCAAGGGGCTGTTCCTGGTCGCCGCGCCGGAAGGCCTCAATCGCATCGAGGCAGCGCACCCGGACATCGAGATCTACACCGCTTCGATCGATGAACGCCTGAACGAGCACGGCTACATCCTGCCCGGTCTCGGCGACGCCGGCGACAAGATCTTCGGCACCAAGCAACTGTCGCCCGAGTAAAAGCAGACGACATCACAATTTTCCGCACGCGCACTGCATGCTCTTGCGGAAATCCGGCACGTTTCGCAAAACTGTAGTGATTCCTCGCTAACTTCTACCCACTTCGGTCATTGAATCCTGGGGGAAAAGCCATGCTCGGAAAGCTCACGCGACGCAGCTTGTGGTTGCTGCTGGCAGGTATCGCATCGACTTTTGCGGCGCAAGCCGCGGATCTCACGATCAATCAATTGCGTGTCCGCGGACCGGCGGGTGGCAACGACGAGTTCGTCGAACTGTTCAACGCCAGCCCTGCCACGCTGGATCTCTCCGGCTACAAGCTCAACGCCTCCAACGACAGCGGCACCACCGGCACGCGGCTCACCTTCCCGTCCGGCACCGCACTGGCGCCGGGTTGCTACCTGCTGCTCACCAACAGCGCCAGCAGCGGCTACTCCGGCAGCGTGGCTGGCGATTTGAGCTACGCCACCGGCGTCACCGACACCGGCGGCCTGGCCGTACTCGATGCGGGCGGCAACATCGTGGACCAAGTGGGCCTGAGCAGCGGCTCGGCCTACAAGGAAGCCACGCCGCTGGCCTCGCTGGGTACCAGCAATGCCGACCAGGGTTACCAGCGCCAGCAGAGCGCCGCAGGGCTGCCGCAGGACACCGACGACAACAGCGCCGACTTCGTCAAGGTGAGCCCCACCACACCACACGACCGCGCCAGCCCGTGCGTGGCGATGGGACCGTCGCTGTCCATCGCCGACAACAGTGTCAGCGTGAACGGTGCAGGCAACGTGGCCATGCCCTTCACCGTCACTCTGAACCAGGCCGCCCCGGTCGGCGGCGTCCATGTGCATGTGGCGACCCAGGATGGCACCGCCGTGGCCGGCACCGACTATGAGGCGATCGATGCCACGCTCACCATCGCCGCCGGAGACACCCAGGCCTCATTCAACGTCGTCGTGCACGGTCGCACCACGCCCAGCGACAACAAGACCTTCAACATCACGCTGAGCGACTCCAGCGGCGACGTGGCACTGGGCGATGCCAGCGCTGTCGGCACCATCCTCTACACCATCCCGGTCGCCGCCGAGATCTGGCAGATCAACGGCACCGGACAAAGTTCGCCGCTGCTCGGCAGGCCGGTGCTCACTCACGACAACGTAGTCACCGCCGTCGGTCCGCAGGGCTTTACCATGCAGACCCCTGACGCGCGCGACGACCGCAACGCGCTCACCTCCAACGGCGTCTATGTCTTCACCGACAGCGTGCCGACGGTGAGCGTGGGCGATGCGGTGGACGTGACTGCCGTGGTGGACAACTTCTTCGGCCTCACCGAGCTGAAGAGCGCGGCGATCACCGTGGTCGATCGCCATGCGCGACTGCCGCGCGCCATCGTGTTCGATCAGCACACGCCTTCGTCCGATCCGAACCACCTGTCCTGCGGCGCCACGAACTTCCAGTGCTTCATGAGCATGCGCGTGCAAATCCAGCGCGGCATGATCAACACCGGCAACAAGCGCTTCACCGACGAACCCTTTGCCGAGGTCAGCATCACCGCCAACGGCAGCCGCTCGCTGCGTCTGCCTGGTGTGGAATTCGGCGTACCGGTACCCGACAGTGTGAATCTGCCGAACTGGAGTGGCAACCCGGAGGTGTTCAAGATGAATACCGCCGACTTCGGCGCCGTGCCTCTCAACACGCCATTCAACGCCGGCAGCACCTTCCGTGCAGAGGGTGTGATCTCCTACGATTTCGGCGCTTACACCTTCATCCCGACGCAATTCAAGGAGACCCATGCCGCGCCGATTCCGCGTGCGGTCTCACCCGAACTGCCGCTGACGTTGCGCATCGGCGCGTTCAACATGGAGCGCTTCTGTGACAGCGTCTTCGACACTGTCTTTACCTGCAGCGGCGAAAGCAAAGAGGCAACGCCCGACCAGGTCGCGCTGAAGACCAGGCGCCTGTCCAGCTATGTGGGCAGCGTGCTGCGCCTGCCGGACGTGCTGTCCGTGGAGGAAGTGGAAACACTGCCGATCCTGCAAGGGCTGGCCCAGCAGCTCGACGAAGACTATGGCGTGGCCTACAACGCCTATCTGCTGCCAGGGCACGATCCCAGCGGCATCAATGTCGGTTTCCTGGTCCGCCGCGATCGCGTGCAGGCCTTCTCGGTGCAGCAGCTCGCCGCCAACGAAACCTGGAACGACAACGGCCAGACCGAATTTATCCACGACCATCCGCCGCTGCTGCTCACCGCACAGGCCGGAAAGATACGCTTCAAGGTCATCTCGGTGCACATGAAAGCACGTCAGAACGTGGATGACGCTACCGCCGCCGCCGTTCGAGACCGCGAGAAGCGCTTCCTGCAGGCGAAGTCGCTCGCCACCCAGGTGCAAGCCTTGCAGAAGGCTGACCCGCTGACGCCGCTCGTGGTCGTGGGCGATTTCAACTCGTACCAGTTCAGCGATGGCTGGGCCGACGTGGTGAACCTGATCGCCGGCCGCTACGACGACAGCCAGAACCTGCTCAAGCTTGGCGGGAACATCGTGCGCCCGGAACTGTGGGACGCGGTGAACTCGGTGCCCGAGAATGACCGCTACTCCTTCCTCTTCACGGAGAACTTCGGCCAGATCCAGGGCTATACCCAGGCCGGCAGCGGCAACCCGGGACGCACGGTGCCGACCGTCCAGGTGCTCGACCATGCGCTGCTGAACATCCCCGCCCGCATGCTTTTCATGCGCATGCAGTATGGCCGCGCCGATCTCGACGCGCCGGCGCAGACCGAGGCCGACGCAGCCAACGCGACGGACTGGACCCGTGCCATCGGCGTCTCCGATCACGACGGCTTCGTGCTCGATCTGTTCAATCCGTGGATGCCGCCTCTGCGACATTGAGCGATGAGATTCCGCCCGGCACCAAGTGCCGGGCGGACAAAATGAAGGCCGCGCCCATGCCGAGCGCGGCCTTCGCGTTTTCACGGGGATCAGCCGCGAAAGCGGTCCGTCGCCTCGATCAGCTCATGCATGTTGCCTGGCTCGAACGCGGAATGGCCGGCATCCTGCACGATGCGCAGATCGGCCTCGGGCCACGCCCGGTGCAGGTCCCATGCACTGCGCAGCGGGCAGACCGCGTCGTAACGGCCCTGCACGATCACCGTGGGAATATGGCGAACGCGACCGACGTTGCGCAACAACTGGTCGTCGTGCTCGAAAAAGCCGCCGTTGACGAAGTAGTGGCATTCGATGCGTGCGAAGGCCAGTGCGAACTCGTCCTCGGCGCTGGACGCCATGTGCGAGGGATCCTGCCACAGGAAGCTGGTGGCGCCCTCCCATACCGACCAGGCGCGCGCGGCGGCAATGCGTGTTTTTACGTCGGGGCTGGTCAGGCGCCGGTGATAGGCACTCATAAGGTCGCCGCGTTCGACTTCCGGAATGGCGCTGAGATAGGTTTCCCATGCGTCGGGGTAAAGCGCGTCGCATCCCTTCTGGTAGAACCACTCCAGCTCCCAGCGGCGCAACATGAAGATGCCGCGTAGCACCAGTTCGGTGACCTTGTCTGGATGTGTTTGCGCGTACGCCAACGCCAGCGTTGAGCCCCACGAACCGCCGAAAACCTGCCAGCGAGCGATCACCAGATGCTCGCGCAGGCGCTCGATATCGGCGACCAGACCCCAGGTGGTGTTGTCGGTCAGTTCCGCGTGCGGGGTCGACTTGCCGCAGCCGCGCTGATCGAACAGCACGATGCGATATATCGCTGGATCAAAGAAGCGCCGGCACTTCCCGTTGGTGCCGCCGCCAGGCCCACCGTGCAGGAATACCACCGGCTTGCCGTTCGGATTGCCGCTCTGCTCGTAATACAGTGTGTGCAGTTCGGAAACCTTGAGCATGCCGCTGTCGAACGGCTCGATGTCGGGATAAAGCGTGCGACGTTCCTGCGTCATGGTAGTGCCCGGGTTTAACGAAGTTGAAGAGTGCAGCCATGGATGGCCGCCCGTTTGATCCACGCGATCACCGATAACCGCAAAAGGCTAGCACGACGCATCCCGATGGTGACCTCGCCAAGTCACCCGCGTGCCATGCGTTGCCCTTTTTCGCATCGTAGACTGGACATTCATCGCCCTCCCTCCGATCCAGAGCACGCATGCACGCCCTCCACTCCCGCCCATCGAAATGGCTTGCCCTGATCCTCGCCTTCATCGCACCGATGGCACTGATGGCGACGCAACCACCGGCCCTGCGCGCAAACCATGCTGTCCTGCAGGGGAAACTCGAAGCCCTGGCCAATCGCGCAGGGCCCGGCGTGTTCGGCATAGTCGTGCTCGATCCGCAAAACGGAGAACGCTGGCGCGTCAACGCCGCCCGCGCCTATCCGATGATGAGCGTGTTCAAGGCGCCCGTGGCCGCTGCCGTATTCGCGCGTATCGACAGCGGTGCACTGTCGATGGAAAAAACGGCCACGCTCGCGCGCGCGGATCTTGTCGACGGCTCCGCCGTGCCGTCCATCGGCACGCAATTCCATGGCGAGCGCATGAGCTTCACCGTACGCCAGCTGCTCGCCGCCGCCGTCAGCGACAGCGACAACACCGCCGTCGACGCGCTGCTGAGGATCGTCCCTCCGCATGACGTCACTGCTTTCCTGCGCGCGCACGGCATCACCGGCATGCGCGTGGACATGGGCGAGGCCGGCGTCGGCCGCGTGTTCGAACAATTGGCGCCAGGCCAGCAACCGCCGACCGACGAGACGGCGCAAGCACAAGAACTGCGCCTGCAACGCGGCTATCGCGCCTATCACGCCGATCCGCGCAACCGCAGTACACCGGATGCCGCCGCGGACTTCCTGCGCCAATTGCAGCAGGGCGACTTGCTCTCGCCGTCGTCGACGCGCGCCCTGCTCGCACTGTTGCAGGCCCAGACACGACCGAGCCGCTTGCGGCTGGGTCTGCCTCAAGACGTGCGGCTCGCCGACAAATGCGGCACTTCCTACACGCTGGACGGGCACACCGCCGCCTACAACGATATCGGCATCCTGACCTGGCCCGACGGCCACAGCGTGATCGTGACCGCCTTCCTCACAGATTCGTCCGCCTCGAAAGCCGAGCGCGATGCGCTGTTCGTCGACCTGGCGCGCACCGTGACTTCGACCCTGCGACCCTGATCACTCCACTTCGAACAGTTTGCCCGGATTGAGGATGCCGTTGGGGTCGAACACCTTGCGCACGCCGCGCATCAGCGCGATTTCCGCGGCGCTGCGCGTGCTGTCGAGATAGGGTTTCTTGACCAGACCGATGCCGTGCTCGGCCGAGATGCTGCCACCGTGACGCTGCAGGGTTGCTGCCAGCAACCTGGTGACGTGCTCGCACTGTGCGATGAACGCTTCCTCCGCCATATCCTCCGGGCGCAATACGTTGATGTGCAGGTTGCCGTCGCCGATATGGCCGAACCACACCACATCGATCTGCGGGTACTCGTGCGTCAGCAGTACCTGCATCTCATGCAGGAAGGCCGGCACCGCGCTGATCCGCACCGACACGTCGTTCTTGTACGGTCGCCGCGAGGCCAGGCTTTCGGTGATGCCCTCGCGCAGCCGCCACAGCGCGGCTGCCTGCGCTTCGCTTTGCGCGATCACGCCATCGCTGACCCAACCTTGCTCCAGCACATGTTCAAACGCCGCCAGCGCGGCGTCCTGCGCCCGCTCGTCCTCGGCATCGAACTCGGTCACCACGTAGTACGGATAGTCACCGTCGATGGCACGCTGTGCCCCATGCGCCAGCACGTGCTCAAGCGCGCGATCGGTAAAGAACTCGAATGCCTGCAGCGTCAGGCGCGCGCGAAACACCGCAAACACCTGCATCAACGCATCCATGTCCGGCAACGCCAGCAACATCACCTGCGACGACGGCTGTGGATTGGTGAGCTTCAAGGTGGCTTCCACCACGATACCCAGCGTACCCTCCGAGCCGATCATCAGCTGACGGAAATCGTAGCCGCTGGAGTTCTTGATCAGGCCGCGATTGAGTTCGAGCAGCTCGCCGTTGCCGGCCACCACCTTCATTCCGACGATCCACTCGCGCGTATTGCCGTAGCGGATCACCCGGATGCCGCCGGCATTGGTGGCGATATTGCCGCCGATCGAGCATGAACCCCGGGCGGCGAAATCCACCGGATAGATCAGGCCATGGCTGCGGGCGGCCTCATGAACGGTCTGCAGGATGCAGCCTGGCTGCACGGTCAGCGTGCGATCGACCTCGTTAAAATCCAGCACGCGGCTCATCCGCTCCAGGCTCAGCACCAGCTCGCCGTTGGCTGCCACCGCCCCGCCGGACAAGCCGGTGCGCCCACCGGACGGCACGATCGCCACGCCGTGCTCGTTGGCCCAGCGCATGATCGCCTGCACCTCGTCGATGCTCGACGGCAAGGCGATCGCCAGCGGTGCCGGCGTCCAGCGCCGGGTCCAGTCACGGCCGTAATGCTCCAGATCCGCCGCTGCCGTGAGCAAACGCAGATCGGGCAACCGGCGGGACAGGTCGGCAAGGCGGGCGTCGGACATGCGTGGCTCCAGAATGTCCACACAGCCTGCCAGCCGCCTCGCTTCGCGTCCAGTGTTGCAGCGCCGCAAATCGTCTCCGGCTCTGGCATAGTAGGAGCTCCCTCCTGCCCGGGCCGACGCATGCAAACCTCCTACCCCCGCGAAGACATCAAGGTGTTGCTGCTGGAGGGTGTCAGCGCCAGCGCGGTCGAGAACTTTCACCGCGCCGGCTACAGCCAGGTCGAACTGCACGCGAAGTCGCTGCCGGAGGCCGAGCTGAAGGCACGGATCGCCGACGCGCATATCGTCGGCATCCGCTCGCGTACCCAGCTCAGCGAGGACGTGCTGGCGCAGGCCAAACGCCTGATCGCTGTGGGCTGCTTCTGCATCGGCACCAATCAGGTTGACCTCTCTGCAGCGCGCAAACTTGGCGTGCCGGTGTTCAACGCGCCCTACTCAAACACGCGCAGCGTGGCCGAGCTGGTGATCGCCGAAGCGATCATGCTGCTGCGCGGGATCCCGCAGAAGAACGCGTTGTGCCATCGCGGTGGCTGGACCAAGTCGGCCAGCGGCAGCTATGAAACGAGAGACAAGGTGCTCGGCATTGTCGGCTACGGCCACATCGGCACCCAGGTCGGCGTGCTGGCCGAGGGCCTCGGCATGCGAGTGATCTTCCACGACATCGAAACCAAGCTGTCGTTGGGCAATGCGCGTGCGGTTTCAAGCCTGGATGAATTGCTCGAACGCGCCGACGTGGTCACCTTGCACGTACCTGAAACTCCCGCCACCCAGTTGATGATCGGGCCCAAGCAACTTGCAAAGATGCATGCTGGTGCGATGCTGATCAATGCCTCGCGCGGCAGCGTGGTCCATATCGACGCTCTGGCCGCGGCATTGCGCGACGGTCGCCTGTCCGGTGCTGCGGTGGACGTCTTCCCGCACGAACCGAAGGGCAACGACGATGCCTTCGTGTCGCCGCTGGTCGGCATGGACAACGTCATCCTGACCCCGCACATCGGCGGCAGCACGCTGGAGGCGCAGGACAACATCGGCATCGAGGTCGCCAGCAAGCTGATCCGCTACAGCGACAACGGCTCGACCCTGTCGGCAGTCAACTTCCCAGAAGTCACCTTGCCT
Source organism: Rhodanobacter sp. UBA5168 (assembly GCA_002413455.1). Lineage (GTDB taxonomy): Bacteria > Pseudomonadota > Gammaproteobacteria > Xanthomonadales > Rhodanobacteraceae > Rhodanobacter. Next base: position 35,042 of record DHXA01000225.1, read on the forward strand.
GAGCATCCCAACAGCCGTCGCCTGCTGCACATCCACCGCAACGTGCCGGGCATGCTGTCGCGCGTCAACGAATTGTTCTCGGCCGGCAACATCAATATCGATGCGCAGTTCCTGCAGACCGACAGCGAAGTCGGCTACGTGGTGATCGATGTCAGTGCGGACGCACAACAGGCCAATCTGCTGAAGGATCAGCTGGCGGCGATTCCCGGCACCTTGCGCAGTCGCGTGCTGTACTGAGGGCGAGAACGAAAAAAGCGCCCCGCGGGGCGCTTTTTTCGTATCCAGTTGCCGAATTGGTCGGGGCGGCCGGATTTGAACCGACGACCCTCTGCCCCCCAGGCAGATGCGCTACCAGGCTGCGCTACGCCCCGACTGTTCGGCAAGACCGCTAGTCTAGCAGCTCGCCGGCCGCTGCCGGAAGCGGTCATCGAATTTCACCGGTCAACGACGCAGCAGGGTCAGCACTTCTTCCAGTTCCATCCGCACCTGCCGCACGATCTGATGCGAAATGCTCGCCTCCATTCGCGCCTGCGGGCCTTCCAGCCGTGCGCGCGCACCGGTGATGGTGAAACCCTCGTCGTACAGCAGCGAGCGGATCTGGCGGATCATCAGCACGTCGTGGCGCTGATAGTAGCGCCGGTTGCCGCGACGCTTGACCGGATTGAGCGCAGGAAACTCCTGCTCCCAGTAACGCAGCACATGAGGCTTCACACCGCACAACTCGCCAACCTCACCGATGGTGAAGTAGCGCTTGGCCGGGATGGCAGGCAGTTCGGTGTTATTCCCTTGATCCAGCATAGCCCTCGACTCTTACCTTGAGTTTCTGTCCTGGTCGGAACGTCACCACGCGCCGGGCGGAGATCGGAATCTCCTCGCCGGTTTTCGGGTTGCGTCCAGGTCGCTGGTTCTTCAGCCGCAAGTCGAAATTGCCGAAACCGGACAACTTGACCTGCTCGCCATTTTCCAGTGCTTCGCGGACCACCTCGAAGTAGGCATCCACAAATTCCTTGGCCTCACGCTTGTTGAGGCCTACATCGAGGAAAAGCCGCTCGGCCATTTCCGCCTTGGTCAGCGCCATCTCATCCTCGCAGCTTTGCCTTGCATGTTTGCTCCAACGCAGCTACCGCTTCGCGTACGCAGCGATCCGCGTCGTCGTCAGTAAGCGTGCGTGAAGCGTCCTGCAAAATCAAGCCCATAGCGAGACTTTTTCGGCCCGCTTCGACTCCCTTGCCGCTATAGCGATCGAACAACCGCAGCTCCTTCAGCCGTTCGCCCAGCGTGCGGCGAACGAGCTGTTCGATCTGTGACCAGCCGATCGCTTCCGGCAGGTCCATCGCGATGTCGCGTCGCACCGTGGGGAAACGCGGAACGGCCAGGGCTCGCGGCAGGCGGCGCGCCAGCAGTGGCCCCAGCGCCAGTTCCAGCACGTGCACGTCGGCACCCAGATCCAGGGACTTGGCCAACTGCGGGTGCAACGCACCGAGATAACCCACCGTCTCGCCATCACGGGCAACCCGCGCACCGCGACCCGGATGCAGCCAGCCCGGCAGGCCATCGGCGTGGACCGACCAGCGCAACGGTTCGCCACCCCAGGCGAGCAAGGCGTCGAGATCGCCCTTGATGTCATGGAAGTCCAGTGGCCGTGACGGCTCACCCCATTGTTCGGCACACGCGTTGCCGCTGGCGACGATGGCCAGGCTTGGCGTTTCCAAGGGCGGATCGCCGGCACCGAATACCCGTGCCACCTCAAACAGGCGCACGCGTTCCTGCTGGCGTGCCCGGTTGTGGCGCAACGCCTCGATCAACCCCGGCAACAGCGACGGTCGCATGACCGCCAGATCCGCGGACAGTGGGTTGGCCAGCGGCACCAGCTGTTCAGTGAACCCCCAGCTGGCGAGCAGGTCCGCGGCGACGAAGGACAGGTTCACCGCCTCGTAATAGCCCCGCGCCGCCAGCTGTTCGCGCAGTGCCAGTTCGTCGATGCGCGCTTCCGGTTCGATCGCCAGCGTCAACGCTCCCGCCGGCGAGTGTGTGGGAATGTTGTCGTAGCCGAAGATGCGCGCCACCTCCTCGATCAGATCCTCTTCGCGCTCGATGTCGAAGCGGCTGCTTGGCGCGGTGACCCGCCAGCCGTCAGCCGTCACTTCGACCTGCATGCCCAGCGCGGTGAAGATGCGCGTCACTTCGGCGTCGGCCACGCTCACGCCGAGCACGCGCTGGAGCCGGGCGCGACGAAGGTTCACTGCAGCAGGCGGTATCAGGTCGGCGGGATTTTCCGCCCGCAGCACCGGGCCGGCGTTGCCGCCGACAATCGCCAGCAACAGCTCGGTGGCACGTTCCAGCGCACGCTGCGGCAGCTGCGGATCTACGCCTCGCTCGAAGCGATGCGAGGCGTCGGTGTGCAGGCCAAGTTTGCGCGCACGCCCCATGATCGCCGCTGGTGCGAAGTGCGCAGATTCCAGGAAGATGTTGCGGGTGACCTCGGTGACTCGGGAATCGAAACCACCCATCACACCGGCCACGGCCAGCGGCTTGTGCTCGTCGGCGATCAGCACGAAACCCGCGTCGAACTTCGCTTCACTGCCATCAAGCAGCCTCAGCGTTTCTCCCGGGCGCGCATGTCGCACCACGATGTCACCCTGCAACGCGTCGTTGTCGAACGCATGCAGCGGCTGGCCCAGTTCCAGCATCACGTAGTTGGTGACGTCCACCACCGCGCCGATCGGGCGCAAACCGGCACGGCGCAGACGCTCGGCCAGCCACAACGGAGTACGCGCTGAAGGGTCGATGCCTTCGACGACGCGACCGAGATAGCGGGGCGCATCCTTGCCGGCCTCCAGGCGAATGCCGCGACGTGTTTCGCTGGTCACGGCGGCGGTCACCTGCTCGGGCACTTTGGCCGTGCTGCCGAACAGTGCAGCCACGTCATGGGCCAACCCAACCAGACCGAGGCAATCGGGACGGTTCGGCGTGAGCTTCAGCTCGAAGCTGGCATCCGGCAGACCCAGATAGGCTGCCAGTGACGTTCCGACCGGTGCATCCGAGGACAATTCCAGCAAGCCCGAAGCATCGGCATCGATGCCCAACTCTTTCGCTGAGCACAGCATGCCGGACGACTCGACCCCACGCAGCCTGGCCGCCTTGATCGCGACGCCACCGGGCAGCGTTGCACCAACCATGGCCAGTGGCACCTTGATACCGACACGGGCGTTCGGCGCACCGCAGACGATCTGCAACGGCTCGCCCTGACCGGCGTCGACCCGGCATACCTGCAGGCGATCGGCTTCGGGGTGTTTCTCGGCAGCGATGATCTCGGCCACCACTACGCCCGCCAGGTCATCTCCCAGCGGAGTGAGCTCTTCCACTTCCAGCCCGGCCATGGTCAACGCGTGGGCCAGCGCGGCGCGATCGGCCTTGATCTCGACCAGCTCGCGCAGCCAGTTCTCGGAAAATTTCATCGTGTCGTTTCCTGCCGCCGGTCTATGCGGGGGGATTAGGCGAATTGCTTCAAGAAGCGCAAGTCGTTCTCGAAGAACGCGCGCAGATCGGAGACACCATAACGAAGCATCGCAAAGCGTTCCACGCCGAGGCCGAAGGCGAAGCCGGTGTAGCGCTCCGGGTCGATGCCGCAGTTCTTCAGTACGTTCGGATGCACCATGCCGCAGCCCAGCACTTCCAGCCACCGGGTCGAACCGTCGTCGGCGTCCCAGCGGATGTCCACTTCGGCGGAGGGCTCGGTAAACGGAAAATAGCTCGGACGAAAGCGCATCTCGAAATCGCGCTCGAAGAACGCACGGATGAATTCGGCCAGCGTTCCCTTCAGATCGGCAAAGCTCGAGGTCTCGTCGACCAGCAGGCCTTCGATCTGGTGGAACATCGGCGAATGGGTCTGATCGGAGTCACTGCGATAGACCTTGCCCGGCGCGATGATGCGGATCGGCGGCTGGCGACCGGCCATCGCGCGGATCTGTACCGGCGAGGTATGCGTGCGCAGCAGGCGCCCGTCGCCGAAATAAAAGGTGTCGTGCATGGCACGCGCCGGATGGTGCGGCGGAAAATTCAGCGCCTCGAAGTTGTGCCAGTCGTCTTCGATCTCGGGGCCGTCGGCGCGCTGGTAACCGAGCCGCGAAAAGATCGCCGAGATACGCTCGAGAGCCCGCGTGATCGGATGGATGCCGCCGCGTTCGCCATCGCGCCCCGGCAGGCTGATGTCGAGCTTTTCGGAGGCCAGCCGACGGTCCAGTTCGGCCTGCTCCAGCACCTGCTTGCGTGCGGCAAGCGCGTCGGCGAGACGATCCTTGACCCGGTTTACCTCGGCACCGCGTGCCTTGCGCTCGTCCGGCGCCAGCGCACCAAGCGCCTTCAATGCGGCAGTGACGATGCCGCTCTTGCCCAACAGGCCAACGCGTAGCGCATCGAGTGCTTCCAGCGTGTCGGCCTTGTCGATATCGGCCAGCGCCTGCACGGCGCGGCTGTCCAGATCATCCATCGATGCGATTCCGGCTTGAGGATCCACAGAAACGAAAACGGGGAGAAGGCTGTGGCCTCCTCCCCGCTTGCTTTACATCATATCGTGCTGACGCAGGAGCGTCCGACGATCAAGCGGCCAGACTGGCCTTCGCTTTCTCGGCGATCACTTCAAACGCCTTGATGTCGTGCACCGCAATATCAGCGAGGACCTTGCGGTCGACGGTGATGCCGGCCTTGCTCAGGCCGTTGATCAGGCGGCTATAGGACAGCCCGAACATGCGCGCAGCGGCGTTGATGCGGACGATCCACAGTGCACGGAACTGACGCTTGCGCTGTTTGCGGCCGATGTAGGCGTACTGACCGGCCTTGATGACGGCCTGGTTGGCAACGCGGAAGACCTTGCGGCGGGCATTGTAGTAGCCCTTGGCACGACCGATAACTTTCTTGTGACGACGACGGGCGGTAACGCCACGCTTTACACGAGCCATGGTTTATCTCCTCGTCTTACAAGTACGGCAACATGCGCGCTACACCCTTGGTGTCGCACGCTTTCAGATGATTCGGTGCACGCAGACCGCGCTTACGCTTGGTCGACTTCTTGGTCAGGATGTGTGACTTGAAGGCGTGGCCGCACTTGATTTTGCCCGATGCGGTCTTGCGAAAACGCTTCGCTGCCGCCCGGTTGGTCTTGATCTTGGGCATGAGAATGATCCCTGCTTGGAGCCGGCCTTGTCATAGGGCGACTCCGGTTTCTGACTGATCTGGCGGTGGCCTGAAGCCACTCTTTCCGTCCTGCCGCGATCGGTGCACGACCCTTCCATGCGGGTCGAACCGGCGATTATACGGATTAAAACCGTCGGATGCCAGCCGCAGGATGCAGAACGGCGACCTTGGGTCGCCGTTTGCCTTACTGCTTCTTCTTGGGTCCGATCATCATGACCATCTGGCGACCTTCCAGACGCGGAAACGACTCGACCTGGCCGTTCTCGCCGACGTCTTCCTGGATCTTCTTGGCCAGGTTCTGGCCCAAGTCCTGGTGCGACATCTCGCGGCCGCGGAAGCGGATGGTGACCTTGACCTTGTCGCCTTCCTCAAGGAAGCGAAGCATGTTGCGCAGCTTGATCTGGTAGTCGCCCACGTCAGTGACCGGACGGAACTTCACTTCCTTGATCTCGACCTGTTTCTGCTTTTTCTTGGCGGCCTGCGCTTTCTTCTGGGCTTCGAACTTGAACTTGCCGTAGTCCATGATGCGGCAGACCGGTGGGTCGCCATTGGGCTGGATCTCGACCAGATCCATGCCAGCTTCCTGCGCCAGCGCCAGCGCCTCGTCACGGGTCAGGATGCCAAGCTGTTCCGCCTCGGCACCAATCACACGCACCCGCGGCACACGGATTTCCAGGTTACGACGATTGCCCTTGTTGTCGGTGGTTGCGATACCACGATCCTCCAGAAGAAGTGATGAAACAGACCGCTCGGCGCTTAGCGCCGGGTTTCGGTCTCCAGTCGCTCGATGAAGTCGGTCAGCGGCATGCTGCCCAGGTCTTCGCCGGAACGGGTACGCACAGCAACAGTCCCGGTCTCTTTCTCGCGATCACCGACCACGAGGAGATAAGGCACTTTCTGCATCGTATGCTCGCGGATTTTATAGCCGACTTTCTCGTTGCGCAAATCGGATTGTACCCGGAAACCTTTGTCGACAAGGGTTTGCGTCACTTGCCGGACATAATCCGCCTGTGCATCGGTGATATTGAGCACCACCGCCTGTATCGGAGCCAGCCACGCGGGCAGCAAACCGGCATGGTGCTCGATCAGGATACCGATGAAACGCTCCATCGAGCCCACGATGGCCCGGTGCAGCATCACCGGATGCTGTTTCTGCGAGTGTTCGTCCACGTATTCGGCGTCGAGCCGCTCAGGCATCATGAAATCGACCTGCATGGTGCCAACCTGCCAGGCCCGGCCAATCGAGTCCTTGAGGTGATACTCGACCTTGGGTGCGTAGAACGCACCCTCACCCGGCAACTCTTCCCACTCCACACCGGCGGCGCGCAATGCACGACGCAGCATTTCCTCGGTGCGGTCCCAGAATTCGTCCGAACCGATGCGCTTGTCTGGCCGCAGCGCCAGCTTGATGGCCAGGTCGGTGAAGCCGAAGTCGGCGTAGACCTTCATCGCCTGCAGATGGAACGCCGTGACTTCGGCCTCGACCTGCTCAGGCGTGCAGAAAATATGGCCATCGTCCTGGGTGAACGCACGCACGCGCATGATGCCGTGCAGCGCGCCGGACGGTTCGTTGCGGTGGCAGCCGCCGAATTCGCCGTAGCGGATCGGCAACTCGCGGTAGCTATGCAGCCCGGTGTTGAACACCTGCACATGGCCCGGGCAGTTCATCGGCTTCAGCGCGTAAGTGTGCTTCTCCGATTCGGTGAAGAACATGTTCTCGGCGTAATTGTCCCAATGCCCGGACTTCTTCCACAGCGACACGTCCAGCACCATGGGGCAGCGCACTTCCTGATAGCCGCTCTTCCTGTACACGCCGCGCATGTACTGCTCGACCTGCTGCCAGATCGCCCAGCCGTTCGGGTGCCAGAACACCATGCCCGGGCTCTCTTCCTGCTGATGGAACAGGTCGAGCTGCTTGCCGATCTTGCG
>DHXA01000222.1:0-524 GCA_002413455.1 Rhodanobacter sp. UBA5168
CGCCAGACCATGGACAACCTGCGTGAGGAGGTGCGTGATGTCGGTGATGAAGCCGAGCGCGCCACCCGCGAAACCGAAAACTCGCTGGAGCTGCGTACCCGCGATCGTTACCGCAAACTGATCTCCAAGATCGACAAGGCGCTGCGCCGGATCGAGGAAGGCAGCTACGGTTTCTGCGAGGAGACCGACGAGGAAATCGGCGTCGACCGGCTCGATGCACGTCCGATCGCAACCTTGTCGCTGGATGCACAGGAGCGTCGCGAACACCTGCAGAAGCAGATGGGCGACTGATTTCAGCCAGCCATCCGATAGAACGACAAAGCCCCGCTTCATGCGGGGCTTTGCTTTTTAGCGCCTTGCCGTGCGGAAGGGATGGGAAACGCTCAAGCCAGTGCCTGCGCCGCATACCCCTTCAGTTTCGCCAACATCGCGGCCAAGCCGTTGGAGCGGGTGGGCGAGAGATGCTTGGCCAGACCAATCGTGGCAATGAACTGCGGCTCAGTGGCGACGATCTCCTGCGCGGA
>DHXA01000222.1:814-8082 GCA_002413455.1 Rhodanobacter sp. UBA5168
TGCCGAGATCGATCAGGTATTGATAGCGCTCGGTCCAGTCGCCGAAGAACGCGAATTCCTCGGCGATATCCTGCTGTACCTGTGCGGCGCTGGGGGGGGCGATGCTGTTCATGCGGGCATTATCGCGCGGACGAGCTGAATTCACGCGCGCGGGCAGTACCTCAACCCTTCTGCACACTCCAGCGCGTGCCCTGGGCACCATCCTCGATGGCGATGTTCATGGCTGCCAGTTCGTCGCGAATCGCATCGGCGCGCTTGAAGTCGCGGGTGGCGCGGGCGGCGCGGCGCTCTTCCAGCAGTGCGTCGATATGCGCGGCATCCACGACCTGTTCGCCGCCGCGCTTGAACCATGCTTCCGCATCCTGCTGCAGCAATCCGAGCAGGGCGCCGCCACCGAGCAGGGCAGCCTTCGCTTGGACGGCGGCTTCAAGGCTGCCAATACCATGAACGGCTGCGTTACGCGCTTGGCGTGCGGCATCGGCCAGAACGGACAGTTCGGCCAGCGCCTGCGGTGTGTTGAGGTCGTCGCACAGAGCGGCTTCGACCCGCTCGGGCACCGGCAAGCCGCCCGCAGGCAGTTCGACATCGGCCAGGTCGCGCAGCACGCGATACCAGCCGTCCAGTGTGCTTACCGCCTGCTGGATGGCACTGTCGGACCAATCCAGCGGCTGCCGGTAATGGCCGCTCAGCAACCGCAAACGCAGTGCCTCGGCCGGGTGCCGTTTCAGCAATTCGTGCACCAGCAGCACATTGCCCAGCGACTTGGACATCTTGCGGCCGTCGAACGTCAGCATGCCGTTGTGCATCCACCAGCGCGCGAACACCTTGCCGCCGTGTGCGCAGGTGGATTGGGCGATCTCGTTCTCGTGGTGCGGAAACAGCAGATCGATGCCACCGGCATGGATGTCGATGGTATCGCCCAGATGCGCCGCGCTCATGGCGGAGCATTCGATATGCCAGCCGGGGCGGCCGATGCCCCACGGGCTGTCCCAGCCGGGCAGGTCCGGCGTGGACGGCTTCCACAGCACGAAGTCGCCGGGGCTGCGCTTGTACGGTGCCACTTCGACGCGCGAGCCGGCAATCAACTCCTCGGTGTCGCGACCGGACAGCTCGCCATAGGCGGGAAACGAACCGACGTCGAACAACACATGGCCTTCGGCAGCGTAGGCGTGGCCGCTGTCGAGCAGGCTCTCGATCATCGTGATGATGGGACCGATGTGAGTGGTGGCATGCGGCTCGATGTCCGGCGGTGCCACGCCGAGTCCGGCCATGTCCTCGCGATACGCCTGCGCAAATCGCTCGGTGATCGTGCCGATCGGTACGCCCTGTTCTTGCGCGGCGGCGTTGATCTTGTCATCGACGTCGGTGATGTTGCGGGCATATATCACGTGCGGATAGTGCTGGCGGAGCAGCCGGGCCAGCACGTCGAACACGACAGGGCCGCGTGCATTGCCGATATGCACGTAGTTGTAGACCGTGGGGCCGCACAGGTACATGGTCACGCGCTCGGGATCGAGCGGGGCGAACGGTTCGGTGCGATGGGTCAGGCTGTTGTAGAGCGAAATCGGCATCTTGGAATCCGCAGCGTGGGGCCGCGCGAAGGCGGAGCGCGGCCAGCCCGGCATCTTAACAAGGTGTAAGCGCGGTGGCGGCGCCGGGCCGATTCTAAGCGTGTATTCAGCGTGATTTTGCTGGAATGCTGACATTACGCGCAGTGGCGCGTCCGATGTTTCTCGATGGGAGGTCGCTAATGACCAGGTTATGGCTCTCCGCGCTCGTGCTCGCCCTGACCGCGACCGGCGTCTATGCGCAAGACGGTCGCGGTCCGAACGTTGACGATAATGCCCATTACGGTTGGGCGGATGTTCTGCGCGCCGATCCCGTCCAGGGTGTGTCGCGCACGGAAGTCCCGCGTCAGGAATGCTACGACCAGCCAGTGGTTCGCCATGAAGGTGGCAACAGTGCGGTGGGTACCGTGCTGGGCGCCGTGATCGGCGGCGTGCTGGGCAATACCGTCGGCAAGGGTGATGGCCGCAAGGCCGCCACCGTGGTGGGTGCGGTGGCCGGTGGCGCAGTCGGCAACCGGGCTTCGGATCATGGCGGCGACTACGAAGGCACGCAGACGCAGTGCCGCCAGGTCAATGCAATCAGCGAGCAGCGCCGGATCATCGGCTACGACGTGGAATACCGCTATCGTGGAGAGGTCTACACCTCGCGCCTGAACTACGATCCCGGCGAACGGCTGCGCGTGCGCGTGCAGGTCGATCCAGCCGACTGATCCGTCCCATCCATCGCCGCCTCCGGGCGGCGATGTTGTTTCTGCTGCTCAATTTCTTGTTGCACGGCAGCGAAATTGTCGCCATCATGCGCACTCGTACCTGGAATCCGCATGTCTTCAGCCGTCTATACCGCCACCGTACTGACCAGCGCCCGCGCGGCTGCTGGCATGACGTCGCGTGCGCGCCGACCGTTGTATGGACACTCGGCCGGGTAGGCAGTCGCACGCGTTTCATGTGCATCGACGATCAAACCCGGCCTCTGCGCCGGGTTTTTTGTGTTTTGGATGGGAGTAAATCATGGCTTTACGACATTTCCTGACCACCCAGGATTACAGCCGCGCCGAGATCGACGCGCTGCTGGAGCAGGCTGCTGCGTTCAAGCGTTCGCCGCGTGGCCAGCAGCTGGCCGGCAAATCCATCGCGTTGCTGTTCTTCAATCCCTCGATGCGCACCCGCACCAGCTTCGAACTGGGCGCGTTCCACCTGGGTGGCCATGCGATCGTGCTGGCGCCGGGCAAGGACGCATGGCCGATCGAGTTCGAGGTGGGCAGCGTGATGGATGGCGATACCGAGGAACACATCGCCGAGGTGGCGCGGGTGCTGTCGCGCTACGTCGACCTGATCGCGGTGCGCGCATTCCCGAAATTCCAGGATTGGGCGGTGGATCGGCAGGACAAGGTGATCAAGGCGTTCGCGCAGTACGCCACGGTGCCGGTGATCAACATGGAGACGATCACCCACCCCTGCCAGGAGCTGGCTCACGCGCTGGCGCTGAAGGAACACCTGGGCGATTTGCAGAACAGGAAGTACGTGCTGACCTGGACCTATCACCCGAAGCCGCTGAACACCGCGGTGGCGAACTCCGCACTGCTGATCGCGACCAAGATGGGCATGGACGTAACCTTGCTGTGTCCCACGCCCGACTACGTGCTGGACGAGCGCTACATGGCGTTTGGCCGTCTGAATGCCGAGCAGAACGGCGGCTCGCTGAAGGTCAGCCACAATATCGAGGAAGCCTACGCCGGCGCCGACGTGATCTACGCCAAGAGCTGGGGCGCACTGCCGTTCTTCGGCCAGTGGGAGCAGGAAAAGCCGGTTCGCGAAGCGAGCAGGCACTTCATCGTCGACGAGGCGAAGATGGCGCTTACCAACCACGGCCTGTTCAGCCACTGCCTGCCGCTGCGCCGGAACATCAAGGCCACCGACGCGGTGATGGACTCGCCCGCCTGCATCGCCATCGACGAGGCCGAGAACCGCCTGCACGTGCAGAAGGCGGTGATGGCTTCGTTGATCGGTGAGGGCTGAGCAGGGCATGTATACGCCGAAGCATTTTGTGGAACCCCGCGTCGAGGCGCTGCACGGGCTGATCCGCGCGTATCCGTTCGCCACGCTGGTGACCCACGCGGCCGATGGGTTGACGGCCAATCACCTGCCGTTCGAACGGGTCGGCGAGGTGCTGCGCGGCCATGTCGCCCGCGGCAACGAACTGGCGCAACTGGACGGCGCCGACGTGCTGCTGGTGTTCCAGGGGCCGGACGGCTACATCAGCCCGAACTGGTATCCGAGCAAGCACGAGACCGGGCGCGAAGTGCCGACCTGGAACTACGCGGTGGTGCACGTGCACGGCCGGCTGCGCGTGATCGATGACGCGAGCTGGCTGCGTCGTCTGCTGGAAACCTTGACCGATCACCATGAAGCGGGCCAGCCGCAGCCATGGAAGATCAGCGATGCGCCGGACGACCACATCGAGAAGTCGCTGCGCGCAATCGTCGGCCTCGAAGTCACGATCGATCGCATCGAAGGCAAGTTCAAGCTGAGCCAGAACCATCCCGCTCGCAATCGCGCAGGCGCAATCGCTGGGCTGCGTGAGCGAGACGGCGATGGCGACGCGGAACTGGCTGCATTGATGACGCAACAAGAGGAATCGAAGCCGTGAATCACCAGCATCGCTATCGCGTCGACGTGGAGTGGATCGGCAACCTAGGCAGCGGCACGGACGGCTACCGAAACTACAGTCGCGACCATGTGATCCGCATCGACGGCAAGCCGGCGATCGCCGGCTCCTCCGATCCCACGTTCCGCGGCGACGCCGCGAAACACAATCCCGAGGACATGCTGGTAGCCGCGTTGTCGACTTGCCACATGCTGTCGTATCTGCACATGGCCACCGTGGCCGGCGTGGTCGTGACGGCGTACACCGATGCCGCCGAAGGCACGATGGCCACCGACGGCGACGGCGGTCGCTTCGTCGAAGTGGTGCTGCGCCCCACGGTAACGATCAGCACCGCCAGCGATCCGGCCAGGGCCGAGGCCGCACACGAAACGGCACACCACGCCTGCTTCATCGCCAATTCCGTGAATTTCCCGGTGCGCTGCGAGCCGCGCATCGTCGTTGAATCCGTCTGACCATCTTTTCTTTCCAGGATCTGCAAGCCATGAGCAAAGACATCGTCCTCGCCTTTTCCGGCGGCCTCGACACCAGCTTCTGCGTGCCCTATCTGCAGGAACGCGGCTGGGCCGTGCACACCGTGTTTGCCGACACCGGCGGCGTCGATGCCGCGGAGCGCGCCTTCATCGAACAGCGCGCGGCCGAGCTGGGCGTGGCCAGCCACGTCACCGTGGATGGCGGCCCGGCGATCTGGCAGGGCTTCGTCAAGCCGTTCGTGTGGGCGGGTGAGGGCTACCAGGGCCAGTACCCGCTGCTGGTGTCCGACCGCTACCTGATCGTCGAAGCCGCGCTGAAACGCGCCGCGGAACTGGGCACGAAGGCGATCGCGCATGGCTGCACCGGCATGGGCAACGACCAGGTGCGTTTCGACCTGGCGGTGAAGGCGCTGGGCGACTACCAGATCGTGGCGCCGATCCGCGAGATCCAGAAGGAGCACACGCAGACGCGCGCCTACGAGCAGAAGTATCTGGAAGACCGCGGCTTCGGCGTGCGCGCCAAGCAGCAGGCGTACACCATCAACGAGAACCTGCTCGGACTGACCATGTCCGGCGGCGAGATCGACAAGTGGCAGGCGCCCGGCGCCGGCGCGGTTGGCTGGTGCAAGCCGCGCGCCGAATGGCCGTCCAAACCGCTGCAGGTGAAGATAGGTTTCGTCAACGGCGAGGCGCTGACGCTGGACGGCGAGGCGATTGCCGGGCACACCATGCTGGCGAAGCTCAACGGCCTGTTCGCGCAGTACGGCGTGGGCCGCGGCCTCTACACCGGCGACACCACGATCGGCCTGAAGGGCCGCATCATCTTCGAGGCGCCGGGCCTGACCGCGCTGCTCACCGCGCACCGCGCGCTGGAAGAGGCCGTGCTCAGCAAGCAACAGAACCGCTTCAAGCCGGAAGTGGCGCGCAAGTGGGTGGAGCTGGTCTACGAGGGCTTCTTCCACGATCCACTGAAGACCGACCTGGAGGCGTTCCTGGCGTCCAGCCAATCCACGGTCAACGGCACGGTGACGCTGGAGACGAACGGCGGCAGCGTCGGCGCCGTGGCGGTGGAGTCGAAGCACATCCTCAACGCCAAGGGCGCCACCTATGCGCAGTCGGCCGACTGGGGCGTGGAGGAGGCCGAAGGCTTCATCAAGCTGTTCGGCATGAGCAGCACGCTGTGGGCCGAGGTCAATCGCGGATGAGCGCGCTGCTCGGCACCACGCTGAAACACCTGGAGGCGCTGGTCGGTTTTGACACGCGCAACCCGCCACGCGCGATCGACACCGGCGGCATCTTCGACTACCTGCGCGCGCAGCTGCCCGGCTTCGCGGTGACGGTGACCGATTTCGGTGCCGGCGCGGTAGCCCTGCACGCGGTGCGCGGCCAACCGAAGTACCTGTTCAACGTGCACCTGGACACCGTGCCGGACTCGCCGGCGTGGACGGCGGATCCGCACACGCTGCGGGTTACCGCCGATCGTGCGATCGGCCTGGGTGCGTGCGACATCAAAGGTGCGGCGGCGGCGTTGCTGGCGGCGGCGAATGCCGGCGACGGCAATCTGGCCTTGCTGTTTTCCACCGACGAGGAGGCGAACGATGCGCGCTGCATCGCGGGCTTCCTGCGCGAGCCGCATGCCTACGACGCGGTGATCGTGGCCGAACCGACGAAGGGCGAGGCGGTACTGGCGCATCGCGGCATCCAGTCGGTGCTGATGCGCTTGGCCGGTCAGGCCGGGCACGCGTCGGGCGAGCAGAAGCCCAGCGACAGCGCGCTGCACCAGGCCGTGCGCTGGGGCAATGCAGCGCTGGACTTCGTGGCGGCGCAATCCCACGAGCGCTTCGGCGGGCTCACCGGCCTGCGCTTCAACATCGGCCGCATCGAGGGCGGCATCAAGGCGAACATGATCGCGCCCACGGCGGAAGTGCGCTTCGGTTTCCGCGCGCTGCCCACGATGGATACGGATCAGCTGCTGACGCGTTTCCGCACCTTGGTGGAACCGCAGCCGGCGGAGTTCGCCGAGACCTTCCGCGGCGCCTCGCTGCCGGCCGGTGACACGGCGAATGCCGAGGCGAACCGGCTGGTCGCGCGCGACCTTGCCGACGAGCTCGGCATCCCGGTCGGCAACGCGGTGGACTTCTGGACCGAGGCCGCGCTGTTCTCCGCTGCCGGCTACACCGCCTTCGTCTACGGCCCCGGCGACATCGCGCAGGCGCACAGCGCCGACGAGTGGGTCGCACTGGACCAGCTCGAGCGCTATGCGGAAACGGTTTATCGAATCATTGAGAAGTCCGGCCAGGGAAGGCCGGTTTTTGACTCTGGCATTCACGGATGAACGCAAGGAATAAACATGGAAACGCATAAGCACACCCGCAAGACCATCGTGCGCCTGCTCTCGAGCATGGGCAGCGCGAAGGAAATCCAGCAGTACCTCAAGCGCTTCTCCGAACTGGACGCGAAGCGTTTCGCCGTGGTCAAGGTCGGCGGCGCGGTGCTGCGCGACGAGCTGGCCGACCTGGCCTCGTCGCTGACCTTCCTGCAGCAAGTGGGGCTGACCCCGATCGT
>DHXA01000222.1:8331-33795 GCA_002413455.1 Rhodanobacter sp. UBA5168
CTGTCCGCCGCCGGCATCGAGAAGCACACCATCGACGGCCTGCGGGTGACTTCGCCGAAGGCGCTCGGCATCGTGCGTCGCGTGTTCCAGCAGCAGAACCTGAAGCTGGTCGAGGCGCTGCAGTCGATGGACACGCGCGCCACGTCGGTGGGCACCGGCGTGTTCATGGCCGACTATCTCGACCGCGATACTTACGGTCTGGTCGGCAAGGTCCGCAGCATCAATCTGGCGCCGATCGAGGCCAGCCTGCGCGCGAACTCGATCCCGGTGATCGCCAGCCTGGGCGAAACCGACGAGGGGCAGATCCTCAACATCAATGCCGACTTCGCCGCGAACGAACTGGTGCGTGTGCTGCAGCCGTACAAGATCGTTTTCCTCACCGGCACCGGCGGCCTGCTCGACGAGCACGGCAAAGTGATCGATTCGATCAATCTCAGCACCGAGTTCGATCACTTGATGACGCAGCCGTGGATCAACGGCGGCATGCGGCTGAAGATCGAACAGATCGCCGACCTGCTGGCGGACTTGCCGCTGACCTCGTCGGTGTCAATCACCCGGCCGGCGGAACTGGCCAAGGAGCTGTTCACCCATAAGGGTTCCGGCACGCTGGTGCGGCGCGGCGAGAAGGTGCTGACATTCGACTCGTGGGAGAGCATCGACCTTGCGCGCATGCGCACGCTGATCGAGTCGAGTTTCGGCCGTACGCTGGTGCCGGATTATTTTGAACGCACCCGACCACTGCGCATCTACTTGAGTGAGAACTATCGCACCGCGATGATTCTCACCAAGGAAGACGGCTTGCCGTACCTGGACAAATTCGCCGTGCTCGACGACGCGCAGGGCGAGGGCCTGGGGCGTGCCGTGTGGCAGGTGATGCGTGAGGAGAACCCGCAGCTGTTCTGGCGCTCGCGCCACGGCAACCCGGTCAATCCTTTTTACTATGCCGAATCGGACGGTTGCCTCAAGCAGCCGTACTGGAAAGTGTTTTGGTACGGCATCCACGATTTCGACACCATCGCCCGCTGCGTGACACATTGC
The DNA here is from genome assembly GCA_002413455.1 of Rhodanobacter sp. UBA5168. Classification (GTDB taxonomy): domain Bacteria; phylum Pseudomonadota; class Gammaproteobacteria; order Xanthomonadales; family Rhodanobacteraceae; genus Rhodanobacter. The sequence continues at coordinate 9,370 of DHXA01000222.1, forward strand.
GCACAGCGGCAACCGACCTTGACGGATTGATGCATGAGCACGAACAGGAAGAGCATCGGCATCGTCGGCGCACGCGGGCATACCGGTGCGGAGCTGATCCGCTTGATCGCAGCGCATCCGGTGCTGGAACTGAGCTTTGTTTCCTCGCGTGAACTGGACGGCCAGCGCGTCGACGCGCACGTCTCCGAGTACCGCGGCGAGCTGCGCTACAGCGCACCGGCACATGAGGATTTACCAAAGCTCGGCGCCGATGTGGTGATCCTGGCGTTGCCCAACGGCAAGGCCGAGGTCTGCGTGGCGGCGTTCGATGCGGCAGGCGTCGATCCGCTGATCGTGGATCTGTCCGCCGACTATCGTTTTGACCCGCGCTGGTATTACGGCCTGCCCGAGCTGACCCGCGACAAGTGGCACGGCGAGAAGCGCATCAGCAATCCCGGCTGCTATGCCACCGCGATGCAACTGTCGATAGCGCCACTGAAGGACCTGCTCGCGGCGCCGCCGGTGTGCTTCGGTGTCTCGGGCTACTCCGGCGCCGGCACCACGCCATCGGACAAGAACGACCCGGAGAAATTGCGCGACAACCTGATGCCGTACGCGCTCACCGGCCACATGCACGAGAAGGAAGCATCGTTCCGGCTCGGCGTGCCGGTCGAATTCATGCCGCACGTGGCACCGCATTTCCGCGGTCTCACCGTCACCACCAACCTGTATCTCAGCCGCCCACTGAAGCGCGAAGACGTACTGCAGCGTTTTCACGCGGCGTACGGCGGCGAGAAGCTGGTCAGCGTGACCGACGAGGCACCATGGGTCAGCCGCATCGCCCATCGGCACCACGCCGAGATCGGCGGGTTCACGCTTTCGGCGGATGGCAAGCGCGTGGTGATCGTGGCCACACTGGACAACCTGCTCAAGGGCGCGGCGACCCAGGCGATGCAGAACATCAACCGTGCCATTGGCGTGGACGAATACACCGCCATTCCGTTGTGAACGAACCATCCAGGACATCACCATGACCCAGCCGCTCTGGCAAAAATCCGGCGTGCAGATCGACGCGAAGATCATGCAGTTTCTCGCCGGCGACGATGTGCTGCTGGACCGCGAGTTCTTCCTGCACGACATCACCGCCAGCAAGGCGCACGTGGAAGGACTGGCCAACATCGGCGTAGTCAGCGCCGACGAGGCCGCCGCGCTGAAGCGTGAGCTGGATGCGCTGGCCGCCGATTTCCGCAGTGGCGCGTTCGTGCTGGACGAGCGCTACGAAGACGGCCATTCGGCGATCGAGGCGCGACTCACCGAGCGTCTCGGCGACGCCGGCCGCCGCGTGCATACCGGGCGCAGCCGCAACGACCAGATCCTGGTCGCCACGCGGCTGTGGCTGAAGGAAAAGCTGGCCGCGCTGGAAGCGCATTGCCGTGCCGTCGCCGAGGTCTGCCTCGATCGTGCGGCGCAGCCGGCGGTGCCGCTGCCGGGCTATACCCACCTGCAACGTGCCGTGGTGTCGTCCACTGCGATGTGGTTCGCCGGTTTCGCCGAGGGCTTCATCGACAACGCGCTGCGCGCGCGCCAGACGATGACGCTGATCGACGCGAATCCGCTCGGTACCGCCGCCGGCTACGGCGTGAACATGAAACTCGACCGCGAGCACACCACCCGGGCGCTTGGCTTCGCACGCATGCAGATATCGCCGATCTACGCGCAACTCTCGCGCGGCAAGTTCGAGATGGCCGTGCTGGAGGCGATCGCCGGCGCGCTGCTCGACCTGCGCCGGATGGCCTGGGACCTGTCGCTGTTCACCACCGCCGAGTTCAACTTCGTCAGGCTGCCAGCCGAGTACACCACCGGCAGCTCGATCATGCCGAACAAGCGCAACCCCGACGTGATCGAATTGCTGCGCGCCAGCTACGCCAGCGTCGCCGCCGCGCGCACCGAGATCGAGCAGCTGCTGTCGCTGCCATCGGGCTATCAGCGTGACCTGCAGTTCTCCAAGGGTTCGCTGTTTCATGGCGTACGCCACGGCCTGGGCGCGCTGGAACTGGTGCCCGACCTGCTGGCGCGATTGCAGTGGAATGAGGTGGCCATGCGCGCCGCGATCGAACCGGCGATGTATGCCACCGACCTGGCGATCGAACAGGCTGCGGCTGGCGTGCCGTTCCGCGACGCCTATCGTGCGGCGGCGGAAACTGCCGCCTCGGCCGGGCACGGACGTACGCCGGAGAGCAGCCTCGCCGCGCGCGTGTCGCCTGGTGCCGGCAATGATCTGCGGCTGGATGAATTGCGGGAGCGATTGGATCAACTGTCTGGCTGAAGGGGAAGTGGCATGAGCATGCACGCCGAATTGCCCGAGCAGGTATTGCCAAGCTGGCGTCGTGCCGTGCTGAAAGTCGGCAGCAACCTGCTCGCCGCTGACGGCGGCGGCCTCACGCCGCGTTACGCCGAAGCACTGGCTGCGTTCATCGCGACCAGTCATGCCGCTGGTCGCCAGGTCATTCTGGTGTCCTCCGGCGCGGTGGCAGCGGGTCGGGCATTGCTGCGTCAGCATGCGGCAGACAGCGGCGACCTCGCCGCGCGGCAGGCACTTGCCGCGTTGGGCCAGGCGCCGATGATTGCACTGTGGCAATCGCTGTCGGCGCGACCAGTGGCGCAGGTGCTGCTGACCCATGACGACCTGCGCAATCGCCGCCGCTACCTCAACGCCCGCGCCACGCTGCGCGAACTTCTGGTGTTGAACGTGCTGCCGGTGGTGAACGAGAACGACACCGTGGCCGTGGATGAACTGAAGCTCGGCGACAACGACAATCTAGCGGCGATCGTCGCCGCGCTGGTCGATGCCGATCTGCTGCTGATCGCTTCGGATGTCGATGCGCTGTACAGCGCCGACCCGCGGCGTGATCCGGCGGCTGTGCCGATCGCGCAGGTGGCTGCGCTGACCCCCGAGATCGTCGCGATGGCCGGCGACAGCGGCAGCGCGGCCGGCACTGGCGGCATGCGCACCAAGCTGCAGGCGGCGGCGAAAGCCGCCGCCGCCGGCATCCCCACGGCCTTGTTCAGCGGGCGCGAGGCGGCCACCGTGCAGGCGCTGCAACGCGGGCAACTGCGCGGTACCCTGATCGCCGCGGCCTCCACGCGCCTGCAGGCGCGCAAATACTGGCTGCGCCACGCACCCGCCGCACCGGGCCGTATCCGTATCGACGCCGGCGCGGTGAAGGTGCTGGCCGGCGGGCGCGTCTCGTTGCTGCCGGGCGGTGTGCTCGGCGCCGACGGCGAGTTTCACCGCGGCGACCTGGTGGAGATCGTCGGCGCGGACGGCGCCGCCGTCGCACGCGGACTCACCCAGTACGGCGCCGCCGAAGTGCGCCGGCTGGCCGGCCGGCACAGCCGCGAGATCGACGGCGTACTCGGCTACAGCTACGGCGACGAGGTGGTGCATCGCGACGACCTCGTCACCATGAATCGCCAGGTCGCATCCGGGCAGGAGATCAGCGCATGAGCACGATCCGCGAACAGGCACTGGCTTGCCGCGACGCCGCGCGGGTCGTTGCGGCGCTGGGCGGCGAGGCGAAGCGCGCGCTGTTGCGCGACATGGCCGCGGCGCTGGAAGCGCAGTCCGCCGCGGTGCTGGCAGCCAATGCCGAGGACATGCGCCAGGCCGCGGTGAAAGGCGTACAGGGCGCCATGCTCGACCGCCTGCGCCTGGACGAGGCGCGCGTGGCCGGCATCGCCGGCGCGCTGCGCGAGGTAGCCGAACTGCCCGATCCGGTCGGCGTGACGACCCGCCGCGAGATACGGCCGAACGGCCTGTCGGTGGAACGCGTGCGCATTCCGCTCGGCGTGATCGCGATGATCTACGAGGCGCGTCCCAACGTCACCGCCGACGCCGCGGCGCTGTGCCTGATGGCCGGCAACGCGGTGATCCTGCGCGGCGGCTCCGAGGCGATCCATTCCAATACGGCGATCGCCGCGGCACTGCGGCGCGCCTTGCGCGCGCACGCCATTCCGGAGGCCGCCGTGACCCTGATCGAGGACCTGCGCCGCGAGACGATGGTCGAACTGCTACAGCTCAGCGACATCGTCGATCTGGCCATCCCGCGTGGCGGCGAAGGGCTGATCCGCTTCGTCGCCGAACACGCGCGGGTGCCGGTGATCAAGCACTACAAGGGTGTCTGCCACCTGTACGTGGATAGCGCCGCCGATCCCGCGCTCGCCCTGAACCTGCTGATCGACGGCAAGACCTCGCGCCCCGGCGTGTGTAACGCATTGGAGACGCTGCTGGTGCATCACGACGTTGCCGACGCGTTCCTGCCCCGCGCTGCTGCCGCGCTGCATGAACGTGGAGTCGAGTTGCGCGGCGACGAGCGCAGCCGCGCCCTGGTACCCGACATGCACGCGGCGACCGACGACGACTACGCCGCCGAATTCCTCGACCTGATCCTCGCCGTGCGCGTGGTCGACGACCTCGACGACGCCATCGCCCACATCCGCCGCTACGGTTCCGACCACACCGAAGTCATCGCTACCGCCGACGAAGCCGCCGCGCAGCGCTTCGTGCAGGCGATCCGCTCCGCCGTGGTGATGGTCAACGCTTCGTCGCGCTTCAGCGACGGCGGCGAACTCGGCCTCGGCGCCGAGATCGGTATCTCCACCACCCGGTTGCACGCCTACGGCCCGATGGGCGCCGAGGCGCTCACGGTGGAGCGCTTCGTGGTGCGCGGGGCAGGGCAGGTGCGGCATCCGCAGAGTCGGGCATGACGCGCGTATCTGCTGGCGACCCGAAGCTTTCGTAGGTTGGGCTGAGCGCAGCGATGCCCGACATCGAGATCTTCGTCATCGTTGGGGTTCGCTTGCGCTCCCCCTGACCTGCGCGCTGCGCCACAAGCCCTGGCCGTCAACCTCCCGACTCTCCCGTGCAGGAGGCCGAGCTCCGCCCGCAACGGTTTCCACGACGCGCCCAACCCTTCGATCTTCGCCCGCACCCGCGCCAGCTTTGCCCGCAAGCGGAAAAATCCGAGGCGCAAGGTCCATAGCCTCGGATCGCGAAGGTCACCCACTGCAAGCGCGAAGGTCAAACCATCGTTTGTACCCAAAATAAGCTCGCGACCGTCCCGGCATGCGTCGCGCGCGAAGCTCCGGCCCTTGCCGCTACAAGGTCGCGAGGCTTGCGCGCGAAAGCCTGGGGCTGGACAGAAAGCACGAATGCCTTGCGCGCAACAGTTCTGGCAGGGCGCTCGAGCCCTGGGAGGGTCGGACTTTGGAGTTTTTGGGTTGCGAGTACGTCAGTGCACCTTGCCTGCACTTGATCGCCGTCGTCATGCGGCCGATGGCGCGTGCGGCGGCGGCCAGGGCCCAGTTCGCGGCCGGCATGCGTGACCCGTGTCACGTCGGTACGACGTGCATCGTCAGCGTCATATCCCGGCAACACCGGCTGCGCAGGATGCGGGCTTATCCACCAACCCGGAGATGTCGTGATGAAGTCGAAGCTCTGTTTGACGGTGTTGGCCGCGCTGGTCGCGGCCGGCAATGCCCAGGCCAGTGTGGATCTCGTGGCCACGGGTCAGATCGACGGTCATCTGCGCGACCGCTCGCCGCAGACGGCTGTGCCGCTGGAGAACGGCGTGCCGGGCAATCTTCTGGGCGGCATCGGTTCGGGTCTGGCTTACGCTGGCTGCGACACCTTCCTGGCGCTGCCCGACCGCGGCCCCAACGCCACGCCGTACAACAGCTGGGTCGACGACACCGTGTCCTACATCGACCGCTTCCACACCCTGCAGATGCAGTTGGCGCCGAACCCGGCCGGTAGCGCGCTGCCGTTCTCGCTGACCCCGCGGCTGCGCGATACCACCTTGCTGTCGGACCGCTCCTACCTGTATTACGGCGACGGTCGCAGCGTCGATCTGCCGGATGGCCGCCCGCGCCTGGATCACCCGTTCCGTCACTACTTCACCGGCCGCTCGGACAACGCGGCGCCATCGATGAACTCGGGCTGGCCGCTCGATGCGCGGCTGGATCCGGAGAGCATCCGCGTCAGCGCCGACGGCGATACCGTGTACATCTCCGACGAATACGGCCCCTACGTGTATGCGTTCGACCGCAAGTCCGGCCTGCGCACGGCGGCCTATTCATTGCCCGCCATGTTCTACGTGCCGAAGGTGGCGCCGGTGGGCGACGACGAGATTGCGCTGAACACCGTCGGCCGCCTCGCCAACAAGGGCATGGAAGGCCTGGCGATCACGCCGGACGGCCACACCCTCTACGGCGCGATGCAGAGCCCGCTGCTGCAGGACGGCGGCAAGAATGGCAGCGTCACCCGCATCGTGAAGATCGACCTGCGCACGCACAAGGTCTCGCAGTACGCGTACGCACTCACCAATATCGGCAAGGCGAGCAAGCCCAAGTACGGCACGATCAGCGAGATCGTGGCGGTCAACGATCACCAGCTGCTGGTCGACGAGCGCGACGGCAACGGCTTCGGCGACGGTTCGGAGGCCGCCTTCAAGCACCTGTTCCTGATTGACCTGGACGATGCGCAAGATGTCAGCCAGTTGCAGGGCGAAGCCGAACTGGTTCCCGCCGCGGTGCCCAAGGCCGACTTCCTCGACGTGGTTGCCATGCTCGGCGAGCACGGCATCGCGCCGGCGGACGTGCCGGCCAAGCTGGAAGGCGTGGCGTTCGGCCCGGACATCGAGCAGGACGGCAAGCATCGGCACACGCTGTTCCTCGGTACCGACAACGACTTCCTGCCAACCGTCACCGACGACCTGCACCCGCAGGGCGCAGAGAACCCGAACCGCTTCTACGTGTTCGCCTTCGACGCGCAGGACCTGCCCGGCTACCAGCCGCAGCGCTTCGAGCATTTGCGCTGCCACGGGCACTGAGTCCGGAGGAAGATTTGCCGTGCCGGGAGCCTCGTCGTGCTCCCGGTCGGCCCGGTTTACTGGCCTTCGCTGGCCCAGTTCTGCACGGCCCCGGCAAACGCAAGGCAATCCGCAAACCGGTTGTACAGCGGCGCGGGCGAGATGCGGATCACATCGGGTTCGCGCCAGTCGCCGATGATGCCGTGCTCCATCAGGTACTCGAACAATGCGCGGCCGCGTTCACGGCCGCCGATCACGCGGATGGACAGTTGTGCGCCGCGGCGGTCCGGCTGGCTCGGCGTGACCACTTCCAGCACATCCGCCAGCGGGGTCTGCACCAGCCACTCCAGATAGCCGGTGAGTTGCAGCGACTTCGCACGCAAGCGCGGCATGCCGGCACGGCGGAAAATTTCCAGTGACACGCGCAGCGGCACCAGCGCCAGGATCGGCGGGTTGGAGAGCTGCCAGCCATCCGCGCCGGGTGTGGCCACGAACTGCGGACCCATCTGGAACCGCGTGGTCTTGTCGTGGCCCCACCAGCCGGCGAAGCGTGGCAGCACGGCCTTGGCGTGACGCTCGTGCACGAACGCACCACCGACCGCGCCGGGGCCGCTGTTGAGATATTTGTAGCTGCACCAGATCGCGAAGTCGGCGTTGCTGTCGTGCAGTTGCAACGGCAGGTTGCCGACGGCGTGGGCGAGGTCGAAGCCGACCGTGCAGCCATGCTCGTGGCCGAGTTCGGTGATCGCCTTGAGATCGAAGGCCTGGCCGTTGCGGTATTGCACGCCGGGCAGCATCACCAGGGCGATGCGGGAGCCGTGCTCGGCCAGCACGCGCTCGATCGCTGCGAGCGAGATCAGGCCGTTGGGTTCGTCCGCTTCCAGTTCGATGAGTGCGCTGGCCGGATCGAAGCCATGGAAGCGGATCTGCGATTCCACCGCGTAACGATCGGTGGGAAATGCGCCGGCTTCGATCAGGATCGCCGGGCGTTCGGCGGTGGGGCGGTAGAAGCTCACCATCATCAGGTGCAGATTCACGCCCAGCGTATTCATCGCCACGACTTCGGACGGTTGCGCACCGATCACGGCGGCGAGGTCATCGCGCACGAACTCGTGGTAGTCCATCCACGGCAGGCGGCCCTTGAAATGGCCTTCCACGCCCAGCTCGCCCCAGTAATCCAGTTCCGCATTGACCGCTTCGCGCACCGCGCGCGGCTGCAGGCCGAGCGAGTTGCCGCAGAAGTACACACTGTCGTGCCCTTCGTGCGGCGGGATCAGGAACTCGTCGCGGAACGCGCGCAGCGGATCGGCAGCGTCCTGGGCGCGGGCCCAGTCGAGGGTGGCTTCGAAACTTGCGGGCATCGGGCGATCTCTTCGGTGAGTCGGCTCCTCCCTGCGTGCAAGGGGGAGCTGGGGTGTCCAAGCTTGGGGAAGATCGAGAGCCACCCCGCCCAACCCTCCCCCTGCAGCAAGGGAGGAGCGGATAGGAGGTTATTTCAGCTGCGCGGCGACTGCGTCGCAGCCTTTGTCGAATTCGGCCTTCCACGCGGCGCCGGCCTGGGTCTGGCTGGGGCGCACGCAGCGCAGCTGGATCGCGTGGCCGTTCTTGAACCAGTAGTGTTCGACGTAGCTGAACCCGGTGGCGTTTTCCTGCGCGGTGTAGATGTTGCTGTTCGGTCCCGGCGGCACCTCGGCGGCCTTGTAGCCGGGCAGCGCCATGGCTTTCGCGGTGGCCTCGCTGCGGTACTGGTTGAAGCCGTTGACGTCGTCCACCCGCTTCACGGTCACGGTCACGCGGGCGAGGCTGTTCTTGCCGGTGGGCGAGGGATCGGGCACCTGAAACACGCGTGCCTCGGGGTCGCCCTGGGTTTCCATGATGCCGAGCCAGTTGTCTGGCGTGCTGAAGTTGACGCTGCCATCGGCCATGCTGACTTCGGTGGCGTGGACGCCGCCGGCCAGCAGCACGGTGACGGCCAGGGCGATGACGAGGGAATTGGCGCTGCGCAGGAAACTCATGCTGATTCCTTGGAGACGGAGTCGGGGACGAAGCGATGGCGGGGCAGGCCCAGCCATTCCAGTGCGGTGCCGTGGAACAGTCGGGCGCGCTCGGTGTCGTTCAGGCCCAGTGCCTCGATGCCGGCGCCGGGCTCCTGTTCGCCCAGCGGGAAAGGATAGTCGGTGCCGAGCATCACCTGCTCGACGCCCGTCACATCCAAGAGATAACGCAGGGCCTGGTCGTCGTGCACGCAGGAGTCGAAATAGAAGCGCTTGAGGTACTCGCGCGGATTGCGCGGGTTGTCGGTGGCGACCAGGTCCGGACGCATCTTGAAGCCGTGCTCGATGCGGCCGATCGTCGACGGAAAACTGCCGCCGCCGTGCGCCAGCATCACGCGCAGTTTCGGCAGCCGCTCCAGTACGCCGCCGAAGGCGAGGCAGCACGCGGCGCGGGTTTGTTCGGCCGGCATGCCGACCAGCCACGGCATCCAGTACTTCGGCATGCTGTCCGTGCCCATCATGTCCCACGGATGCACCAGCACCGCTGCGCCGAGGTCGGCGGCGGCCTCGAAGAACGGGAACAGCTCCGGCGCATCCAGGTTCCAGTCGCCGCAGTGCGAGCCGATCTGCACGCCCTGCAGGCCCAGCTCGTCGATGCAGCGTTCGAGTTCGCGCACCGCCAGCGCCGGCGCCTGCAACGGCACCGTACCGATGCCGGCGTAGTGGCGTGGATAGTCGCGGCACAGGCCTGCCATGTGGTCGTTCAGATGACGATGCAGCTCCAGCGCCTGATGGCCCGGTGCCCAGTAGGAGAACAGCACCGGCACGGTGGAGATCACCTGTACGTCGACGCCGAAGCGGGCGTAGTCGTCGATGCGGGTCTGCGGGTCGAAGGCCGAATCCCACACTTCGCGGAAGAACCGGCTGTCCTTGTAGATGCGGTGGCGGCCATCGGTATGCGTCATCACCGGAAAGCGGTCGTCGCCGTACTTGGCCGCCAGGTTCGGCCAGTCACGGGGCAGGATGTGCGCATGGGTATCGATCTTGAGCATCTGTGCAGTGTAAAACCTCCGCGCCGCCGCGTCGCGCCGAGGTTGCACGCTGACGCTGCGGGTTCACACCCCGGGTTGCACCGCGGCGGCTGCGGCTTCCGGCTGGCCGCGGTTCATCACATAGGCCAGCGTATTGATGTTGTCGACCAGCCGGTCGCTGATCCGTGCCAGCAACTCGCTGGCGCTGCGGTCGGGGGCATCCTGCAGCAGGGCAACCAGCGTGCGTTGCAGGTTGCGCAGGTCAGGCAGGGCGTCGATGGTGCGCTGCTCGCGCAGGGCGGCGGCGATCTTCTGCAGGGCGTCCGCCGCATGTTCGGCGAAGCGGCTGATCTCGGCTTGGGCGGGCAGGCCGGCGATGTCATCGATCATTGCTTCCAGGGTCATCGCGGTGCGCGCCAGCCGGTTGCCGTTGGCGAACAGGGCGCGCGCCAGTGCCAGCAGTTCCGGTGGGGTGGCCGGTTCGGTGCGCATGCGGTCGATCGAGGCCTGCGCGTTGATGCGCGCGGTACGCGCGGCGGTGCGCGCGTCGCGATGGGCGTTGCGCTGATCGGGCCGTGCCAGTGCGCGCAGGTAACTGGCATAGGCATCCAGCATCACCGCCAGCGCAGCGCGTGCGCGGCCCCGCTCCCAGGTTGGCCATGCCACGTAGGCGAGCAACGCCATGCCGCAGCCGAGCGCGGTGTTGAGCACCCGGTCCGATACCGCTGCTCCCGGATTGACACCCTCGAACGAAAGCAGGATCACCACGGTGCCGGTCAGCGCCGCCACGGCGATGCCGTAGTGCGCGGTGGCCAGGTAACGGAACGCCATGCACAGCACGGCCATCAGTGCCAGATGCGCCCACGGTTCGTCCGGTGTGATGTGCAGCAGCACGGTGGTGAGTAGCAGGCCGAGCACGGTGCCGAGCACGCGCAGCAGGCCAAAATTGAACGTGGCTGCAAAATCGGGCCGCAGCACGATCGCCGCCGTCATCGGCAGCCAGTAGCCGTGCGGCAACTGCAGCTGCCGCGAGATCCACAGCGCGGCACTGAGGCAGACGGCCATGCGCACGGCATGACGGAACGCCACCGAGCGCGGAGTGAGGCTGGCGCGCAGCGTGGCCCAGGTAGAGCTGCTGCGCAGGCTTTTGGGCAGCCGGGTTTCCGCCGCGCTGGCACGCAATTCGCCACGGCTGCCAGCCCAGTCGGCGTTGCGCACCGCCGCGGCAAGCTGGCCGGACAAGGCATGGATATGCGCCGGCAATCCGCCGGTATGGCTGGTGCCGTCAAACAGCGCCTGTTCGCTGGCACGCAGGGTTTGCAGCGCGTGGCTGGCCTGCTCGGGCGATTCGCCTTGTTCCAGCGCATCGGCGATCGCGGCGAGCACGCGCGCGGCGTCAGCGCGGAACATGGCGTGGGTGGTCGCATCGGCGTGCAGTTCGCCCATCGCGGTGAGTTCCAGCCGGATTCGTTCGGCCAGCTCCAGCAACACGCCGAACGCCTCCATCGCGCGACCATTGGCGCGATGCCGCCCCAGCAACGTTTGCTGCAGCGTGGTCATCGCCTCGGTCAGTGCGGGCATTTCGGCATCGTCGTGCGCCGGCTGTCTGGCCAGCGCGGCCAGACCGGCATACACGTTGGCGAGCGCCTGACGCTCGGGCCAGTAACGCTGCAGCGGCCACGCCGCCAGCGAGAACGCGGTAAGCAGCAAACCACCGGCGAAGATCAGCGTGGCGCCGCCGAGTGCAGCGCCAGACGAGGTGGGTGTGGAGGCGGTGATCACCAGCAGGATCATGCTGGTCATGCCGACCCGCGCGGTGTCGACACCAAACACCACCAGCAGGCCGCCGAAAAATCCGCACGCCGCGGTGGCGATCAATATCGGCAACAGCTCGCCGCCGATCAGGAACCCCAGCAACGAAGCCAGCCCCGCGGCCAGCGACGCCAGTACCAGTTGCCGCATGCGCTGGCGATACGGCCCGGGCTGATCGGAGAACATGGTATCCAGCGCACCGGCGGCCACACCCAGCCCGATCTGCGGGTGTCCCATGGCCATGCCGATACCCAATGGCAACACCACCGCGGCGGTGTTGCGCAGAACAACCTGCAGCGGCACATCCGGCCGCTTGATGACGGTCAGGCTTTCGATCGCATGGGCGCGTAGCGAATAACCGTTGGAGGACATGGAAGTTTCGCTGGCATCGCGGAAGCGCTGATTCTGCACTATGCGGACTGAATCCATGTGGGAGCGACTTCAGTCGCGATGTTTTCTGCACCATGCGCAAGAACGATCGCGGCTGAAGCCGCTCCCACAAAAAAACGGTGCCGCATCAGCGAACACCGTTTTTCATATCGACGGCGCAATGAATCAGGCTCGACCGGCAAACTCGCCGGTGAGCGTGTTCACCCACACTTTCTCGTCGTTGCTGATGTACTCGGGCACCTGGATTTCGATGCCGGTGGCGAGCTTGGCCGGCTTGTTGCGCTTGGTGGCGCTGGAGCCCTTCATTTCCGGCGCGGTGTCGACCACGGTCAGGGTCACGCTGGTCGGGACCTGCAGGCCGACCGGCGCGTCGTCGATCACCTGCACGTAGTAGCCCTCGATGCCTTCCACGATGTAGCCGGCATTGTCGCCGACCAGTTCGGGCGAGAGCAGGTACTGGGTGTAATCCTCGGCGTCCATGAAGACGAAGGCGTCGCCGTCCATGTACGAGAAATTCGCCGCACGGCGGACCAGATCCATTTCGCGCAGCTCGTCATCCGCGCGCAGGCTGAGGTCGAACTTGCGTCCGCCGGGGATCGAATACAGGGTGAAGCGGAAGGTGACATTGCCGCCACGCGCGCTCGGCGAGCTGCGCTCGATATCGCGAACCTGGTAGACGGTGCCGTCGTGTTCGACCACGTTGCCTTTCTTGACGTCGGAAGCTTTCATGCGATGGGTTCGTATGGAGTGGGTTGGAAAAGGGAAAGATTACTTCGGCTGCAATCGAACGGCGCCATCGAGGCGGATGGTCTCGCCGTTGATGTAGCGGTTGCCGAGGATGAAAGCGACCGTGCTGGCGTATTCGCCGGGCTGGCCCAGGCGCGAGGGGAACGGGATCGACGCGCTCAGCGACTGCTGCACCGCTTCGGGCATGCCGTCGACCATCGGGGTCCAGAAGATGCCCGGCGCAATCGTTGCCACGCGGATGCCGAAACGGGCCAGTTCACGTGCCATCGGCAGAGTCATGCCGACCACACCGCCCTTGGAAGCCGAGTACGCAGCCTGGCCGATCTGGCCTTCATAGGCAGCGACGCTGGCAGTGTTGATGATCACGCCGCGCTCGCCGTCCTCGCCGGCCTCGTTGCCCTGCATCAGCGCCGCCGCGGCCTTGGCCACGTTGAAGCTGCCGACCAGGTTCACCATCACGGTGCTGGCGAAGTTGGCCAGCGGCATCGGACCTTCCTTGCCCAGCACCCGGCCGGCGCCGAGGATGCCGGCGCAGTTGATCAGCACGTTGAGACCAGCCATCGCGTCGCGGGCGGCGGCCACGTTGGCGCTCACGCCGTCTTCGGAAGTGACGTCGGTGCGGAAGAAACGCGCCGCGTCGCCCAGTTCCTTGGCGGCGGCATGACCTTTCTCGTCATTGACGTCGAACAGCGCGACCTTGCCGCCATGCGCGACGAAATGCTGCGCCACCGCGTGGCCGAGACCGGACGCGCCGCCGGTGATGATCGCCTTGACCTGATCGAGCTGCATGGGGATTCCTTCGAAACTGAAGTGGCAATGGTAGCCCAGTGGTACGGCGACCACGAAGCCCCCGGAGACCCAATGTGAACCCGCCGCACGGAAACATTCACGCGGCACTGGGTTATCAACCGTGATGGTGCACGGAGGAAAGCTGCAGCTTCGGACGTTCAGGCGAGCGCTTGTGCGAAAGGCGGTCTACAGGAATTTCCCACCCGGTCTTTTGCCGTCACTCGAGGAAAGCGTCATGAAGAAGCAGCTGAGCATGTTGGCCTGCGGTGCATTGTTGATGGCTTCGGCCGCCGCCGTGATGGCCCAGTCCCAGCGTCCACATCAGGATCGCGGCCATAACGGCCAGAGCCAGGATCATCGCGGCATGCACGATCGCGGCCGCAGCGAGGGCTGGTACAAGAAGGGTGGCCACGTGCCGGCCGAGTACCGCGGTGGCTCGTATGTCGTGAACGATTGGCATAGCCGGCATTTGCACCAGCCGCCGCGGGGCTACCACTACGTACGCAGCGACAACGGCGACTTCCTGCTGGTGGCGATTACCACGGGCGTCATAGCGAGCATCCTGGCGAACCATTGATACTCATCGCGGCCGGCACCCGCTCCATGGGCAACATGCACGCTTGTTGAACTCAAATCACGCGCGCGGCGGGACATTCATCCGCCATTGAGCCTGGAACAGGGATGCTGCAAGTGCACGCGATACATCGAAGCGGCACGTAGTCAATCGAACAGGAGTGCATTATGAAAAAGCAGTTGGGAACGCTTGTTGTCTGTGGCGCCATTCTGATGTTCAGCGCTCCATTGCTGGCGCAGTCGCACGATCGCGGCCATGACCGCGGCAATGATCACAGCCAGCGCGACGACCATCGTGACAACGACCACGGTCACGACAACCGCCGCGACGACCGCCACTACAACCGCCGCGACGACCGCCACTACAACCGCCACTACAGCGGCATGTATGACCGGGGTCGTCACGAGGGTTGGTACAGGAGAGGCGGACGCGTGCCTGCCGATTACCGCGGCGGTCGCTACGTGGTGACCGATTGGCGCCATGACCACCTGCGCGAACCGCCACGCGGCTATCACTGGGTGCGCAGCGACAATGGCGATTTCCTGTTGGTGGCGATCACTACCGGCATCATTGCGGACCTGCTCCTGAATCATTGAGCACAGTCCGAATTCGCAGGAAAAACCAGAGCCCCGTCAGCGATGACGGGGCTCTTTCATGCCCCGTCGGCCGATGGTTCGACCAGCAGGTCACGAAAATTCGCGGAACCGGCCAGCTGCGGAAACAGGGTGATCGGTAGTGGCATGGCGGCAGGCGTCTGCAACTGCTTTTGCCATACGCCCACATCCCACCATTGCCCGAGCTTGTAGCCGCACTGACGCCATATGCCAGCTGCGGCAAACCCCATGGTTTCATGCATGGCCACGCTGGCGGTGCCGGGCAGGGTGATCACGCCAACGGCCTGGTTGATGCCTTGCAGGCGCATGGCGTCCAGCAGCACGCCATACAGTTTTCGCGCTATCCCGCGGCGATGTGCATCGGCCCGGACGTAGATGGATGTCTCCGCGATCCAGTCGTAGGCCGCGCGTTCGCGGAAGCGTCCGGCATACGCATAGGCCAGCACCTCGCCGGCCTCTTCCCATACCAGCCACGGATAGTGCTGCAGCCGGGTGCGGATGCGTTCGCGCATCGCATCCACGCCGGGCAGTTCGGTCTCGAAGGTGGCCACGCCATCGATGACCGAGGGTGCGTAGATCGCGTGGATGGCGGCGGCGTCTTCGTCGCGGGCGATGCGGATCATCGGAGGGCGGCCTTCAGCATTTCTGGTATTTCCAGTTGCGCGGCTTGCCTTCGGCCAGCCATTCCAGGGTGGTGGCGATGCGTTTCCGGCGGGTGGCATCGGTCTTCGCTTCGGCGATCCAGTCGACGTATTCGCGCTGCGCGCCGGGGCCGAAGCCGCTGTAGGTCTTGCGTGCGGCGGCATGCTTCTTCTGTGCGAGCAGGGCGGCGAGGTCGTCCGGCAGGATCGGCGGCGGCTTTGCGTCGATCTTCGCGCGCGCCAGCTTCACCCCGGCATCGTTCAATGCCATCGCTTTCCTGATGTACGCGGCGAGTTCCTTTTTTGTCGGCAGATCCTTCAGCGAAGTGAGCTTGCCGAACTGGCCCATGCCGTCTTCAGCCGTGCTGCCGACGACTTGCCTGGACAGCCAGAAGCCGAAGCCGCAGTGCTGCTTGAAGGCGGCCATCATGCAGATCGGCGCGCTGTTGTAGCTGAAGAACGGCATGCTCCACTTCAGGCTTTCTTCCACCTCGGGGCAGGCGGCGTGCACCGTGGCACGCAGGTGCTCAAGGATCGGTCGGGCGAAGTCCGCGGATTTGGCGATATAGGCGTCGATGCGGGGATCGTGGTTCGCCATGACATCACCTCACAGCTCGCGGATGAAGAAGCGGTCGCAGCCGTGGTGGCCGGTGCCGCCCATCGCGCTGCACAGGGCGGTGAATCCGCTGCGCTTGTACAGCGCCTGCGCCGCGTCCATGCCGGTCAGCGTTTCCAGATAGCAGCGTTTGAAGCCGTGCGCGCGGGCAGCGTCGAGGCAGCGCTGCATCATCGCGCCGCCCGCGCCGATGCCGCGCGCCTCGGGCAGGAAATACATCTTGCGCAACTCGCAGACATCGGCTTCGCCGCCTTCGAGTGGTGCGACGCCGCCGCCGCCGATCACCGCGCCGCCGCGTTCCACCACGAAATAGCTGCAGCGCGGCTGCGCGTAGGATTCGTACATCGTGTCCACTTCCGCATCGTGGATCGCGAAGCCGGGACCGTCGGCGCCGAACTCGGGCATGACGGCGCGGATGATCGCAGCCATGGGTGCATTGTCGGAAGGGTCGATCGGGCGAATCAGGAAGGTATCGTTCATGGCGTCGCTGCGGGGGTCAGATAGGGAATGCCGGCCTTCATCACGAAGACGGGGTGCTGCAGGTCGTCGATCCGTGTGCTGGGGTCGCCGCTGAACGCGGCGAGGTCGGCATCCATGCCGGGTGCGATGCGGCCGAAGTGTTGCGACTGGCGCAGGATCTTCGCCGCCACGTCGGTGGCTGCATGCAGCGCCTGTGTCGGAGTCATGCCGTCGCGCACCATCGCTGCGGGCTCGCGCCAGTTGGTGCCGTGCGCGAACACGCCGACGTCGCTGCCATTGCCGATGATGACGCCGACTTTCAGCGCGGTGCGGAACGCGCGCTCGGCTTCCTTCATGGTGGCCGTCGGTTCGGACTTGCCTGGCACGTAGTGCTGGAAATACTCCGAGGTGGCGTCGACCGCGGTGAGCGTGGGCTCGTAGGCGGTGCCGTGCTGCTTCAGCAGCCTGAAGGTCGCCTCGCTGGCACCGTAGCCGTGCTCCACGCTGTCCACGCCAGCCTCGACGGCCATGCGCACGCCGGCGTCGCTGGCCGCGTGCACGGCCACCGGACGGCCGATTTGATGCGCAGTGTCGACCAGTGCTTTCAGTTCCGCGGGCGTGAAGGTAGGCGCGGTGCCGCCGTCGGGACCGACGCGATAGTCGCCGTAGATCTTGATCCAGTCGGCGCCGCGCGCGGCCTGCTCGCGCACCGCGGCCATCGCCTGGTCGACGCCACTGACTTCCTGCGCGCCGCCGTGCAGTTCGATATCCGGGCGGAAGCCGCGCGGGCCCGGGCCGTAGCTGGCGGTGGCGACGATCGCGCGGGTGGCCACGAACAGTCGCGGCCCAGGAATCAGCCCCTCATCGATCGCGCGCTTCACCGAGACGTCGGCATAGCCGGCACCCTCGGTACCGAGATCGCGCAAGGTGGTGAAGCCGGCCAGCAGGGTCGATTTTGCGTGTGCGGCGGCCTCCAGCGTGCGGTAGTCCTGCGGCTCGGTCAGCACTTGGTCGTTCCATAACATCTCGTTGTACGGATGCAGGAACAGGTGCGAGTGCAGGTCGATCAGGCCGGGTGTGAGCGTGGCACCGGGCAGTTCGACGCGTCGGGCTCCGGCCGGCGCATTGACGGTGGCGATCGGGCCCACCGCAGCGATGGCGCCGTCGTGTATCAGCACGGCCCAGCCGTCATGCGCGGCATCGCCGTTGCCGGTCCACACGCGATCGGGCAGCAACAGCCAGTCGCCCTTCGGCGTGGCGGCGCTCGCGGACAGGCTGCAGAACAGGATCAGCAGCACCGCCGCCGTCTGCCACCAGATCATCAGGCTCGTGCGCATCGCTTCATCCCTTCGACCGAAAACCGATGATAGCGATCAGGGCCTGGATTTCGCGAGTGACTCAGGTCATGGCCGTGCGCGCACGGGTGACCCGGCTGGCGGTGTCCTTGTGCAACTGCGCGGCCAGCCATGCGCCGGTGGCGACCAGCAGGTCAAGGTCGATCCCGGTGCTGATGCCCATGCCGTGCAGCATGTAGACCACGTCTTCGCTGGCCACGTTGCCGGTGGCACCTTTTGCGTACGGACAGCCGCCGGTGCCGGAGACCGAGCTGTCGATCACGCGCACGCCTTCTTCGAGGCAGGAGAGGATGTTAGCCAGCGCCTGACCGTAGGTGTCGTGGAAATGCACCGCCAGCGCCGTCATCGGCACTTCCTGTGCCACCGCATGCAGCATCGCGCGCGCCTTCGCCGGCGTGCCGACACCGATGGTGTCGCCCAGCGAGATTTCATGGCAACCAAGCTCGTACATGCGCTTCGCCACGCGCACCACGTCGCTGACGGGTACGTCGCCCTGATAGGGGCAGCCGAGTACGGTGGAGACATAGCCGCGCACCGGCACGCCGTCGGCCTGCGCCTGTTCCATCACGGGAATGAAGCGCTCGATCGACTCATCGATCGAGGCGTTGATGTTCTTGCGGTTGAATGCTTCGGACGCTGCGGAGAAGATCGCGATCTCGCTGGCGCCCACTTCACGGGCCCGCGCATAGCCCTGCAGGTTGGGCACCAGCACCGGATAGCTCACGCCCGGTACCTTGCGGATACCGCGGAACACCTCGGCGGCATCGGCCAGCTGCGGCACCCATTTCGGGCTGACGAAGCTGGTGGCTTCGATCGTCTGCAGACCGGTCGAGGACAGTCGGTCGATCAGCGCGATCTTCACCTCGGCTGGCAGCAGCGCCTTCTCGTTCTGCAGGCCGTCGCGGGCGCCGACTTCGACGATGCGGACGTGGTTGGATGGGGTCATGAAGAAGCTCCGAAGGACATGGGGCGCTTCTCCCTCGGGAGAAGGCGCCCCGGAGGGGCGGATGAGGGTCCGGGCGAAGCGCGGTGTCGAGGTTCCACCGAACCCTCACCCCAACCCCCTCCCACGGGGAGAGGGGCTCAAAAGCTCAATCGGCGAAGCGCACCAGCACGGCGTCCGCTTCGACGAATTCGCCTTGCGCGGCGTTCACGCTCTCGATGGTGCCGGCGCGCGGGGCTTTCAATGCCAGCTCCATCTTCATCGCCTCCATCACCAGCAGTTCCTGGCCTTGTTCGACGACCTCGCCGGCCTTGGCTTTGACCAGCACGATGCGGCCCGGCATCGGCGCAATGACCTGGTTGCCGCCGACGGCGTCCTCCGATTCCCAGGCGAACGCGGCGGCACGGGCAAAGCTGTAACGCTGGCCATCGGTATCGTGCAACAGCACATGCGCGGCGTCGGTACGCAACGGCACACGCCGTGATTCACCGTCGAAGCGCGCGCTCAGGCTGTCATCGAGAAGACGCGCACCGCGTACCTCGCAGCTCGCCTCGCCATGGCGCAACTGATAGCTGCCGTCGTGGCCGTGCGCCTCGATATCGTAGCGCCGCTCGCGCAAGGTCAGCGCGATGATCCGCTTGCCGGCATGGCCGATGCGCCAGGCGTCGGCGCGCGCCCAGGGGGAATGAGGATCAGGCGAATGCGGATCGGCCGCGGCGGCGCCGATGCTCAATTCGTCGTGGAGCAGGGCGGCGGTGGCGGCGGCGAACAGGACATGGTCCGTCGGTACCACGTCGCCGACCAGGAATTCTTCCAGATGGCGATCCAGATAGCCGGTGTCGATGCGCCCCTCGATCACGGCCGGGTGGCGGCACAGTCGTTCGAGAAAGCCGATGTTCGATTTCGGTCCGACAATTTCGCAGGCTGCCAACGCCTCGCGTAGCCGTTGCAGAGCCTGCTCGCGAGTGGCATCGAACACGATCAGCTTGGCGATCATCGGGTCGTAGAAGATCGTCACCGTGTCGCCCTCGATCACGCCGCCGTCGAGTCGCACCTGCGCCGACGGTTCGGGCAGGCGCAGCGTTTGCAGCTTGCCGGAGCCAGGCAGGAAGTTCTGGTCCGGGTCCTCCGCGTAGAGGCGCACTTCGATCGCGTGACCGTGCGCGTGGACCTGCTCCTGTCGCAGTGGCAACGGCTGACCGGCGGCCACGCGCAGCTGCCATTCGACCAGGTCCAGCCCCAGCGTCAGCTCGGTGACGGGATGCTCGACCTGCAGGCGCGTGTTCATTTCCATGAAGAAGAACTCGCCGCTCTGCGCCACGATGAATTCCACCGTGCCCGCGCCGATGTAATTCACGGCCTGCGCGGCAGCAACCGCAGCGGCTCCCATCGCGGCACGGCGAGCCTGGTCGAGGAACGGCGAGGGGGTTTCTTCCAGCACTTTCTGGTACCGGCGTTGTGCCGAGCACTCACGCTCGTTGAGATGGATCACATTGCCCAGGGCGTCACCGAACACCTGGAACTCGATATGCCGCGGGTGCTCGACATAGCGTTCGAGAATGACCCGGGCATCGCCGAAGGAACTGGTGGCTTCGCGCTGAGCCGAGGCGAGCGCGTCGACGAATTCGCCGGCGTTGCGCACGATGCGCATGCCCTTGCCGCCGCCACCGGAAGCGGCCTTGATCATCAGCGGATAGCCGGTCTTCGCTGCCTGTTCGGAAAGGTAGGCGGTGTCCTGGTTCTCGCCGTGGTAGCCGGGCACCAGCGGCACGGCATGCCGTTCCATCAGCGCCTTGGCGGCGGCTTTGGAGCCCATCGCATCGATGCTCTCCGGTCGCGGGCCGATGAAGACGATACCGGCCTCCATGCAGGTGCGGGCGAAGCCGGTGTTTTCCGAGAGAAAGCCGTAGCCGGGATGAATCGCCTGCGCGCCGGTCTTTTTCGCGACATCCAGAATGACATCGCCGCGAAGATACGAGTCGGCCGGGCGCGGCCCGCCGATCGGCCACGCCTCGTCGGCCAGACGCACGTGCTGTGCATCGCGATCCGCTTCCGAGTACACCGCAATGGTGTGGATGCCGAGACGGCGGCAGGTGCGGATCACGCGGCAGGCAATCTCGCCACGGTTGGCTATCAGTACGCGTTCGAACATGCAGATCCCTGGAACGGTTCGTGTCGATGCAAAGCCAGTAAAACTAACAGATTGCGGCGTTGCCGCCGATGCGCGGCGCAGCATGATGACGCGTTTCGGCGGCTATTCGCCGTCCCAGTAATCGAGCGATTGGGACTGCCGTCCGAGCACCCGGAATTTCCGTGGCTTGCCGTCCCCATCACGCAGGCTGTCGTCGAAAACGAGGTACTTGCCAGAGTCCGGGTACTCGCAGATGTCCGGGGTTTCGTTGGTGCCGACGGCGAGATAGCGCAGTTCGACGCTACCGGTGTTGATGATCTGGTGCGCGCTTTCCGGGCCGCCGGGCGGGCAGGCGATGATGTCGCCTGCCCGCAACGGATGGCGCGCGTCGCCGTAGCGCAGTTCGCCGCTGCCCTCGAGGATGAAGAACATTTCCTCTTCCACGCGATGGTTGTGGTACGGGCAATTGCGCTTGCCCGGCGCCACCACGGTGAGGTTGTAGCCGAGCTTGCGGGCGCCGATCCGGCTGGCTATCTCGCCCCAGCGGATGTCGTAGTCCGCGGCGTTCTTGCCGGTGGGTGTCATGGCAGCATCGACCGACTGCAGTTCGAGCTGGTCGAGGTTGATGATGTGGTCACTCATGACGCGCTCCCATTTGGAATGATCAGGCGCCGCCGACCCACGACGGCGCGCGCTTGTCGAGAAACGCGCCGAGGCCATGCTGGCCTTCCTCGGACACGCGCAGGCGGGCGATCAGTTCGGCGTTCGCCGCGTCGATGCGTTCGGCTTGCGCCGGATCGGTGCCGCCGACGCGCAGGGCCAGCTGCTTCGCTTCGCGCTGCGCCTGAGGCCCGGCCTTGGCCAGCAGGTACAGCTGACGTTCGATCGTCTCGTCCAGTTCGGTGGCGTCCACGGCGGAGTGCAGCAGTCCAATGCGCGCCGCGGTGGCGGCGTCGAACACCTCGCCGGTGATGAACAATCGGCGCGCCTCGCGCAGTCCGATCGCGGCGATCACGTAGGGCGAGATTACCGCCGGCACCAGTCCCAGCTTCACTTCCGACAGCGCGAACTTGGCGGTGTCGACGCCGATCGCGATGTCGCAGCAGGCGACCAGGCCCACGCCGCCGCCATAAGCCGCGCCATTGACCCGCGCGACGGTGGGCTTGGACAGGAATTGCAGGTGGCGCATCAGCCGCGCCAGCCGCAACGAGTCCTCGCGGTTCTCCTGCTCGCTGGCGCCAGCCATGCCGCGCATCCAGTTGAGGTCGGCGCCGGCAGAGAAGCAGCTGCCGCTGCCGCTCAGCACCACCGCGCGTACGGCGGGGTCGGCGTCAGCCTGCGCCAGTGCATCGGTGAGTGCGGCGATCAGTGCATCGTCGAACGCGTTGTGGATCTGCGGGCGGTTCAGGGTGAGCCAGGCGACCGCGCCACGGCGTTCGCTGAGGATGGAATCGGTCATCGGTCGTCCCCGCAAAGGTTCCCATGATAAACGCTGCCCATCGACGGGACGTGGCCCTGATGCAGCGGAACGGACAAAGGGCTACAATGCGAACAATTCTTATTTGAGAGGCCGCCCGTGCGCCTGTCCGATTTGCCCAAAGGAGCTCCCGCCGTGGTTGACCGCGTCCACGACGCGCATGCGGCGGATCCGATTGCGCAGCGATTGCGCGACCTCGGGTTCGTGGACGGCGAACCGGTACGTGTGGTGGCGATCGGGCCGATGGGCGGCGATCCGGTGCTGATCCAGATCGGCTATACCCGTTTTGCCCTGCGCCGCGCCGAAGCGGCCCGGGTCGGTGTACGCACCGAGGTGGCGGCATGAGTGCCTCGACCTTGCGGATCGCGTTGGTCGGCAACCCGAATTGCGGCAAGACGGCGTTGTTCAACCTGCTCACCGGGGGCCGTCAGAAAGTGGCGAACTACGCCGGCGTCACAGTCGAGCGCAAGGAAGGGCGCTTCACAGCGCCATCCGGCCGTGTGCTGCAGATACTCGATCTGCCGGGTACGTACAGTTTCGAGGCGAACAGTCCCGACGAACAGATCACTCGCGACGTCTGCGCCGGAAATTATCCGGGCGAGGCTGTGCCGGACCTGATCATTTGCGTGGCCGATGCCACCAATCTGCGCCTGCACCTGCGTTTCGTGCTGGAGGTCAAGCGGCTGGGCCGACCGGTGGTGCTGGCGCTGAACATGATGGATACCGCGCGCCGTCGCGGTATCGAAATTGATGTGCCGGAACTGCAGCGGCACCTCGGCGTGCCTGTGGTGGAAACTGTCGCGGTGAAGCGTGGTGGGGCGCAGGCTTTGATCGAGCGGGTCGATGGCGAGATGCCGACGGCCGCGCTGGCGCAACGGGATGACGCTGCCAGTCGCGCCGACCTGCACGCGCAGGTGCGCGACATCCTGGGCGCGACGGTGACGATGCCGCGCGCCACCGCGGAGCTCGACGATGCGCTCGATCGCTGGGCGCTGCATCCCGTGTTCGGGCTGGCAATCCTCGCGGTGGTGATGTTCCTGGTGTTCCAGGCGGTGTATGCCGCCGGCAAGCCGATGAGCGATCTGATCGGCAGCGGCTTCGGCTGGATGGGCGAGCATGTCGCCACGCTGATGCCGGCCGGGCCGCTGCAGAGCCTGGTGGTCAATGGCCTGTTCGGCGGCATCGGCACGGTGCTGGGTTTTCTGCCGGTCATCCTGGTGCTGTTCCTGTTCATCCTCATGCTGGAGGAATCCGGCTACCTGCCGCGCGCGGCCTTTCTGCTCGATCGCCTGATGCTGTCGGTGGGATTGACCGGGCGCTCATTCATTCCGCTGCTGTCGAGCTTCGCCTGTGCGATACCGGGCATCATGGGCACGCGCAGCATCCAGGATCCGCGCGATCGTCTGGCCACCATCCTGATCGCCCCGCTGATGACCTGCTCGGCGCGGCTGCCGGTGTACGCATTGCTGATCGGTGCGTTCATTCCCATCCGCTATGTGTTCGGCGTGTTCAACCTGCAGGGCGTCGTGCTGTTCGCGCTCTATCTGGCGGGCATCCTCGGCGCGATGGCGGTGGGCTGGGTGATGAAGCGCCTGCGCCGCGACAAGAGCGAGCATGCGCTGCTGATGGAGCTGCCGTCGTACCGGATGCCGAAAGTACGCGACGTGGCGATCGGCTTGTACGAGCGTGGTGCGATTTTCCTGAAACGCCTGACCGGCGTGATCCTGGGCCTGACCGTGCTGATGTGGTTCATTTCCACGTTTCCGTCGCCGCCGGTGGGTGCGACTGGTCCAGCCATCAATTACAGCTTCGCCGGCTACATCGGGCGCGGCCTGCAATACATTTTTGCGCCCATCGGCTTCAACTGGCAGATCAGCCTCGCGCTGATTCCGGCATTCGCCGCTCGCGAGACGGCGGTGGCGGCGCTGGCCACCGTCTATCTGGTCGGCGGTGAGGCGAGTGGTGGCCTGGGTCATGCGCTGGCCGGACAGATCTCGCTGGCCAG
>DHXA01000222.1:34071-34726 GCA_002413455.1 Rhodanobacter sp. UBA5168
GAGACCAACTCCTGGCGCAACGTGGCCATTTCGTTTGGCTACATGTTCGGCATGGCTTACGCGGCGTCGTTCATCGTCTATCAGGTGGCGAGGATGCTGTCATGAGCAGCAGTCTGTTGATGCAGTACGCGGTGATCGGCGTGGCGGTTCTGGCCAGTGTGCTGATCGTGTTCCGCAAGCTTGCGCCCAAACTTACCAACCGCTGGCTGGCAGCTGCATCGATCCACTTCAGTCGTCACGGGCGTACCGCATGGGTGCGCGCGATGGGCCGCCATCTGCAGCCCAAACAGGCTACCGGCAACTGCAGCGATGGCTGCAGCACCTGCGGCGCCTGTGGTCCCAAACCGCCGGCAGCGGCGCGGACGGAGGCCATGCCGCTGCAGTTTCGTCCGCGGCAATGACACGCAGGGCGCTTCGCAGGCGTTGCTACGTGTGAAACGCGGGACCATGAAAAAAGCCGGCTTGCGCCGGCTTTTTTCATGCAACCCGAATCGCGCTCGGCTTACGCCAGTTCGCGGATCTTCGCGTTGAGGCGGCTCTTGTGGCGAGCAGCCTTGTTCTTGTGGATCAGGCCGCGCGCGGCGTAACGATCCATCACCGGCTGGGCGATGGTGAACGCGGCGATGGCGCCGGCCTTGTCCTTGGCCTCGATGGC
>DHXA01000191.1:0-15111 GCA_002413455.1 Rhodanobacter sp. UBA5168
AACAGCGCCGGTTCCCAAGAGCCGTAGACGGTGTTCGGCAGCACGAACCAGCGCGCGCCGATCCAGCCCAGATAAGGCGCCATCGCCCTGCGACGACCCTCGGGGTTGTTGGCGAGCACCGTCACAAAATCGCCGATCTGATCGCCGAACTGCATCAGGACGCGGTAGCTGCGGGCAATCTGCTGGCGCCGGCAGCCTTTTTCCGTGCCGATCTGCTCGCAACCTTCGACAAACGTACCCAAGCCCAGGAACGCCTCCGGCCCTGACACCGGCAGGCCGGCCTTGCGCAGGTTTGCCAGGGTGGCCTGATCCAGATCCTTGGCGCGATTGGATATGTAGATCACGGCGACGCCGTGGCTGGCGGCAAACTGGGTGAACTCGACCGCACCCGGTAGTGCGCGGGCTTGTTCTTCCTTGCACCATGCCGCCCAGTCGGCCTCGTTGAATTCGCCGCCACTGCGGATCAAGCGGGCCTGGTAGGGCGAGTTGTCCAGCACGGTTTCGTCGACATCCAGCACCACCGCGGGCTTGAGGCTCTTGCCCGACGGCGCGCGGTCGTCCCTGGCCAGCGCGTTCCAGCGGCGGTCCTTCAGGGCGGCCAGCAAACGCGCCTGCGCATCGCGATAGGTCTGCAGGTAGATCAGATCGTGCTCGATCGCCGTCTGGGTCCAGACGACGGCATTGAGGTTGTCATTGGCGGCAACGACGGCTGCGGGAGCCGGCGGCGCGGCTACCACCGGTGGAGCGGCGGAGGCAGTCTGCCGCGACGGGACGGCGACACAACCGGCCAGCACGGCAAACGCGAGCAGGGTCGCGGGGAGGCGCAATGACATGCAGTGATCCTTGCAGGTGAACCGGGACAATGACCGGAGTTTACGACAGCCATGTGGCAGGGCTGGCAGCCATCGCGTGCTGCTGACAGACTGGCGCTTCCCGCCTCACGGATTCGCTCCGCATGGACCTTGCCCAGCCCGCTCCTGGCGAACCTTTACCCGTCATACGTCATGTGAGCTACGTTCTGGCTGCGCTGGCCCTGGTGGCGGTTATCGCCATCCATCTGCTGTCGGCGTTGCTGGCCGGTCTGCTGGTTTACGAACTGGTGCGGGCGATGACCCCGTTGCTGGGCCGGCGCATCTCCGGCGCCCGCGCGCGCGTGGTTGTGGTGGCGCTGCTGGGTGCGGTCGTGGTGGGGTTGCTGATCTCGCTGATCCTCGGCGCCATCAGCCTGTTCCACAACGAAATCGGCAACCCCGAGCTGCTGTGGCAGCAGCAGCTGATGCCACTGGTGGAGAAGGCGCGCCAGCAATTGCCTCCCATGCTGGTGAATAACCTGCCCGACAGTGTCGAAGACCTTCGGGTCGGTGCCGCAGAGCTGATGCACAAACATGCGGGCACGCTGCAGCTGGCCGGCAAGGAAGCTGTACGGGCGTTCGTGCACATCATCATAGGCTTGATGCTGGGCGCCATCGTTGCGCTCAGCCGGGCTCGTCCGGCGCACCAGGTCGGGCCGCTGGCCGCATCGCTGGGCATGCGCTGTCAGTATCTGGCCGTCGCGTTCCACAACATCGTGTTCGCGCAGATCAAGATCTCGCTCATCAACACCTTGTTCACCGCCATCTTCCTGCTCGGGCTGCTGCCACTGCTGGGCATCCATGTGCCGCTGGCCAAGACGCTGGTAGCGGTGACTTTCGTGTTCGGGCTGCTGCCGGTGATAGGCAACCTGATTTCCAACACGGCCATCGCCATTGCCGGCCTGTCGGTATCGCTGGGCGTGGGCATTGCCGCGCTGGTGTTCCTGATCCTGATCCACAAGCTGGAATATTTTCTCAACGCCCGCATCGTCGGCACGCAGATCCGTGCCCGCGCGTGGGAGCTGCTGATCGCGATGCTGCTGATGGAGGCCGCGTTCGGCCTGCCCGGCGTGATCGCCGCGCCGATCTACTACGCCTACCTGAAGAGCGAACTGGAAGCGGAGAAGCTGATCTAGCTGCTCGCTGTCCAAAGGTTTCTCTTCGGCGTGAGAGTCGCAAATAATTGTGATATTTGCGCAAGTAAATACGAATCAAACTTTGTTGCGTAAACATTAAATTCGTTGCATGGTTGCTGTTCGACACGAATCAAAGAGGTGATCGGGCTCGGGGGCCTTTGACTTTGGATGTCGATGCGACAGTGGATTTCATCCACTTCCGAAAACTCTGAGGGGAGTAATCAACATAATGAATAAATCAAGAATTGCAGCCGCTATCGTGACCGCGTTGGCGCTGAGCTACACCTCTGTCTACGCGCAATCGACTCAATCGGACGCGTCCCAACAAAGCACCGACCAAGCACCGGACAGTACCAAGGCGAAGAAGCTGGAAGCGATCACGGTGACCGGCTCGCTGATCCCGCAGACGGAGATCGAAACCGCGCAGCCGGTCATCACGATTACGGCAGAAGAAATGAAAGCGCGCGGTTTCACCACGGTCGCCGAAGCGCTGCAACAGTCGTCGTTCTCGACCGGCACCGTGCAGGGCGCGCAGACCTCGGCATCATTCACCCAAGGCGC
The DNA here is from genome assembly GCA_002413455.1 of Rhodanobacter sp. UBA5168. Classification (GTDB taxonomy): domain Bacteria; phylum Pseudomonadota; class Gammaproteobacteria; order Xanthomonadales; family Rhodanobacteraceae; genus Rhodanobacter. The sequence continues at coordinate 2,549 of DHXA01000191.1, forward strand.
GCAGACGCTCAGCATGTTCGGGCTGCCGGTCGGATTCACCAAATATTTGATCGATGGCCGCCCGATGGGCAACTTCCCAGGCTTGTATAACGGCAGCGATGCGTTCAACAACATCAGCGGCATCCCGATGGATATGGTGGACCATATCGACGTCCTGCCCGGTGGCCAGTCCTCGCTCTACGGTTCGGATGCCATCGCCGGCGTGATCAACATCGTGCTGAAGAAGCACATCGACGCTCCTGCCATCGACGTACGATACGGCTGGTACAAGGAGGGCGGCGGTGCCGACCGGCGCATAAGCCTGGCCGACAGTTTTTCGGTAGGTAGATTCAACTCGCTGGTCGGGGTGCAGTTCGAAAGCAGCCAACCGATCTGGGGCTTCGACCGTGACATCACCAGTCACTTTTTCGACAAGAACCCCAGCAGCCCGCCGGTGGCCAGCCGCGACTTTCTGGTCTACAGCCCGTTTAGCGGCCACTACTATTTTTCCGATCCCAATAACTGCGCCAATGTCACCGGCCTGTTCAATGGCACTGAGGGCCTTCGCACCCGCAGCGGCGGGCGCACTTATTGCGGTTCGTTCGACACGCCGGGATATCGCACGCTGAAGAACAGCGACAAGACCGCCAACCTCTATACGCACAATACATTTGATGTCAACGGCAACCTTCAGCTATACGGCGACCTGTTGTACAACTACGAGGAGCAGAAGTATTCGGTGGGCTCCGGTTACACGTTCTGGAGTACCGCCGACTACGGCGCTTATTACGATCCCAACCTGGACGACTTCGTCGGCCTGCAGCGTGCGTTCGCGCCGGAAGATCTCGGCGGCTACCAGCACACTATGAATAAGCAGACCGAGAATTCGTACATGCTGACCCTGGGCGGCAAGGGTACGTTCGGCCAATCGAACTGGGATTACGACCTGGGTTTCACCCACTCCGACGACAAATTGCACGCCCGCAACTGGAATCGCCTGGCCGGTCCGATGGACGCGTACTTTCAGTCGCATGTGCTAGGTCCGCAACAGGGGCTAGATCCGTATTACGGCGCTTATCCGGTGTTTACCCCGAATTACGCCGCGTTCTATCAGCCGATATCGCCCAGCGATATGGCTGCCATGACCACCTACACGAACACCAATGGCAAAACCTGGGACAACATGTTGCGCGGTCAGCTGACCAACGCATCGCTGTTCCCGCTGCCCGGTGGTGACGCTGGTATCGCCGTGGTTCTTGAGGGTGGCAACCAGGGTTGGGCTTACACGCCCGATCCGCGTCTTCTCGATGGTGAAATCTGGGGCACAACCGACGTGCAGGGTGGAGGCCACCGCTCCCGCTACGCCGCCACTACCGAGCTGAAGTTTCCGCTGCTCACCCAGCTGACCCTGGATGTTTCCGGTCGCTATGACAATTACAAGGTGTCCGGCAACAATGTGCACCACGGCACGTACAACCTTGGCCTGGAATACCGTCCGTTTGAATCGCTGCTGCTGCGTGGCAGGTATGGCACCGCGTTCAAGGTTCCCACCTTGGCCGATGAGTACCAGGGCTTGAGCGGCTACTACAACTTCGTCACTGACTATGCCAATTGCGCCCGCCTCGGCTATGGACCGTCTGACACGGCCAGTTGCCCGACGCCGTACGACAGCACGCAGTTCTTCGGTCAGCAGGCAGGCAGCGTCAAGTTGCAACCGATCACGGCGAAAGTCTGGAGCTATGGTTTTGTCTATGCCCCAACGCCGAAGATATCCGTCAGCGTCGATTACATGCACTGGGACATCAACAATGAGGTCAACATCGAGAACGCCGATACGCTATCGCGCACAGAGTATCTGTGCGATATCGGCACAATCGATCCGGGCTCGCCAAGCTGCGTAAACGCCGAAGCGCAGATCACTCGCGGGGCGCCCACCGATCCTACCTTGCTCGGCGTCATCCAGCAGATCTACACGCCGAAGGTCAATGTTTCCAACGAGGAGGTCAATGCGATCACGGCGCAATTCAGCTATCTGCAGGGTTTGGGAAGATTCGGCCAGTTGGCTTTCAATACTTCATATAGCGATGACCTGAAGCACACTCGGCAGGCTTATCCAGGCGATCCGTCCATCGATCTCCTTCGCCATCCCAACTACAGCCAGGACTTCAAGACCAAGGCCAACGCATCGCTCACCTGGAGCGTGGATCGCTGGAGCGCCACCCTCTACGGAAACCGTTTTGGCAGGACACCGAACTATCTTGCTTATGCCAACGACAATTACAGCGCTCCAGGGGCCGGCAAGCTGGGCGCCTGGACGCTGTACAACGCTAGCGTGACCTTCAACCCGATCAAGAGTCTCGGCCTGTCGTTCCTGGTGAATAACGTATTCAACAAGGCTCCGCCGCTGGATCGCAGCAACCCTGGCACCACCGGCACGCCATTCTTCACCGACAACTACAACGCGTATGGCCGTGCAATGTACCTTGAAGCGAACTACAAGTTCGGCGCTTCCGAATAACCGAGGCATCTGACCTGCAACGCAACGGCCCCGCCCTGGCGGGGCCGTTTTTTTTGTTTCAGGGTCTACGTGCCGTTGGCCGTGTGACGAGCATCGGGGCTGTTAATGCTGCTTCACTGGAATGCCTGCTGCGGCCAAAAGCTCTTGCAACGGATTCAGTAGTGTTCCGTATTTTTTCCAGCGCCCCAGAGAGCTTCGATAGATCGGGGCGCGCACCTGAACCGTGCTGGCCGTGGCAACCGGATTCGGGTTCTTCTCGAAACGTAGGCAGGCCTCGTTCCAGGATAGGCCGCAAAACTCCACCACCCGGCGAGAGCTCGCCTCTTGCGACTCCACCAGATCCTCGTAATCGATCTCGAGGATCCGGCCGGGCAGCACGCGTTGCCAATGAGCCATCAATCGGTCGAACAGGATGTAGTACCTGCCGGTATCCAGTAGATCAAACGAGTAATCAAAGAATGGCGATTTTTCACCGAAGAGCTGGCGGAAATTGCTGAGGCAGGTATCCATTGGGTCGCGTCGCAGGCAGATGACCCTGGCGTTCGGCAAAGCGTTGGCAATGTATCCGGCATAAAGAAAATTATGCGGTAGTTTGTCGATGAACCGAGGTTTTTTGCCCGTCAGTGGTCGCGTGCTGGTGAGATACATTTCACCGAGCCGTCCGAGATCGGCATCACGCGTGCGCGCCACCGTATCGGCATCCATCAGTGCCGGGCTACGGCTTCCTGACGATTGCTTCACCGACATCGCGAAATTCAGCAGCTCGCCAGCCGACTGCACATCGGGATGACTGGAGACGATGCGCTCGACAAGCGTGGTACCAGAGCGAGGCATGCCGACAATGAAAATAGGCTCGTTCGAAGGGCAGTTGCCGACCGTGGTTTGGGTGGTTGAAAACCTGTCCATGATCGCGGCAAACATTTCTTGGTCGCGCTGGCCGGAATAGCCCCGGTTTGCCGCGTTGGCTGTCTTGCCGCGCACCAGGTGGTGATAGGACTGGCGGTAGTCGGAGAGATCCTCGTACTCCTTGGCCAAAGCCATGTTGAGGCAGGTGGATGCCTCTGGATCAGACGTTTCACCGACCTGCTGCAACAAATGCTCCAGCCGCTCGACGTGATTGTTTTGAGGGGTCTGTCGACGCAGCTGGGCAAGCGTGACGTGGGCTAGCCAATGATGCGGGTTGAGGCCAAGGCAAGCCTCGAGCTCCAGTTCGGCCGCAGCGTGATCGCCGCACGCGATCAGTGATGTGGCCCAGTTGTAACGAAAGGGGGCGCTCTCCGGAGCAAGTGTCGTGGCCCGTCTGAATGCCGCGGCCGCGGAGGCGAAGTCGCCAACATGGGTAAAGATCACGCCCAGCATGTCCAATGTCGCCGGGTCGGTGGGCGATAATGCCGCAGCCCCGTCCGCTGCAATTTTGGCCTCCCGGCTTCGGCGAGCAGCCGTTAACGCTTTGGCGTATTGAACAATAAAACCCACCCTTTGAGGTTCCAGCAAGGTCGCCCGGTGAAGCGCTTCGACGGCTGCCGCTATTTGCCCCGATTCCATGTTTGCCACGCCGAGCATGTAGTAGACGCCGGGGTGACGTGGTGCCAAGGGTAAGAGGCGAACCGCGCGATCCTTCACCTCCGACCAGGCGTGCCGAACGAAAGCTTGGGCGAGCTGGTCATAGAGCTGGGCGGGGTTAGGCATGTCATTCCGCTTTTAAAAAGTGAGGTGCGCATAGCACGCATCGACTATCTGGTCCGGTCCGTCACTGCGTCTGCCGAACCGATCAGGTCTAGCAAGGGTTTAAGCTGTGGAGCGTATCTTTTCCAGCGCCCGACGGCAGAGCTGTAGATCGGCGATCGAACCTGGGTGGCACTCCGAGTTCCGACCGGCGCTGCATTTTGCTCAAAATGCATGCAGGCATCCCGCCATGGCAGCCCGCAAAATTCTAGAAGATCGCGCGTCGTCGGCCCTTGCGACTCGATCAGGCTCTCGTAACTGACTTCGAAAACGCGACCGGGAACGACCTTTTTCCAATGCTTCATCAGACGGTCGAACAGAAGGTAGTAGCGGCCGGTGTCCAGCAAATCGAACGAATAGCCGAAATGCGGTGAATCGGCTTCAAACAGTTGCCGGAAATTGCTCAGACAAGTATCTATGGGGTCACGCCGCAGGCAGACGATTCTTGCGTTCGGCAACGCTCGGGCGATGAAGCCGATAAAAAGGAAGTTGTGCGGCAGCTTGTCGACAAATCTGGGCGTGTGCCCGGTGGTCGGACGCGTACTTGCAATGTAATCGGCCCCCAGCTGCTTCCAATCCAGATTGTGCAGAGTCGCCATTGCCGAGGGATCGGCAATGAATGAGCCACGATGACCGGAAACGCGTTGAACGGCCTCCGCAAAATTCTGCAATTCGCCCGCACCATGCACGTCGGGATGGCTGGAGAGAATGCGCTCCACCAGGGTGGTGCCCGAACGCGGCATTCCCACGACGAAGATGGGTTCCCCGCAGGTGTCGCCGACGGACGTGGGCTGCGCTTCGGGAAAGCTGCGCATGACCAGCTCGAACAAGCGTTCATCCTCGGTTGACGCGTAGTGCAGGCGGTGTCGGGCGGCCGTCTTTGCTTGGGCAAGGTGGTCGAATGCCGCGGGATATTCGGCGAGATCCTCGTATTCTTTTGCCAAGGCCATATGAAGGTGAGCGCGGGCGTCAATATCTTTCGCGCTCTGCGAGAGCAGTGGCAGCAATCGGTGCAGATGATTTCGCTCCGGCGTCTGCCGACGCAACTGCGCCAACGACAGATGCGGGTGCCAATAGGTCGGAGCGAGCGTGACGCATTCTTCGAATTCGGCTTCGGCGGCATCTAGATCGCCCAGACCAACCAGCGCCGTGGCCAGGTTGAAACGGCACTGAGCGTTGTCGGGTGCAAGCGCCACGGCTCGCCGGAACGCCGCCGCGGCTTTCGCGTGCGCCTGCGCACGGATGCAGATCATACCCAAGGTGTCCAGCGCCATAGGGTCGACGGGGTTGAGAAAAAGTGCGCGATCGACCGCGTCCAGAGCCTCCCTGTGCGAACCGGCCATGGAAAATGCCTTGGCGAGCAACGTCGCGAAATCCGCCCGCGTCGGATCTAGTTCCGACGCGCATCGAAGATAGTCGACGGCGGGGCGAAGCTGCTGCAACTCCATGCAGGCGATGCCAGCCATGCTGTAGACACCGGGGTGATTCGGCGCATCCGGTAGCAGTCGCTCGGCAACAATTAGCGCGTCATGCCAGCGCGCTTGCCTGAAAGCATCGACGAGCTGGGCGTAGAGCTGTTCGGGCGTCATCATTGATCGAAAACTGCGGGCATATTCTCGCTTATCCTCCGGCCAGCATCGCGGCGATCTTCGCCATGTGCGATTGGGCCGTCTCGCGCGTCACTTCCTTGTCGGCTTCGGGATCCTTGCCCTGCCAGTGCAGATCCGCTTGCGGCAGTTCGTGCAGGAAGCGGCTGGGCTGGTTGGTGTGTACTTCGCCGTAGCGTTTGGTCTTCGATGACCAGGACAGCGTCAGCAGTTCCTTGGCGCGGGTGATGCCCACGTACATCAGCCGGCGTTCTTCGTCGATGCGGCCTTCGTCGATGGCGCCTTCGTGCGGCAGCGTGCCATCCTCGCAGCCGACGATGAAGACGAAGCGGAACTCCAGGCCCTTCGCCGCGTGCAAGGTCATCATGCGCACCGCGTTGCCGGGTTCGTCGCGGTCGGCGTGGCTGAGCAGGGCCAGCTGCGAGGCGAGGTCGCCGGCACTGTTGCCACCCTTCTGCATCGCGCGGAACCAGTCGGCCAGTTCCTTCAGGTTGCCGAGCTTGCGTTCGCGCACGCTGGCGTCAGGCGTACTGGCAGCGATCTGCGCGGCATAACCGGTGCGCTTGAGGATCAGCTCGACCAGGTCGGCCGCGCTCTGGTGCAGCGAAGCACTGCGCAGTTCATCGAGCAGATTGGCGAACGAGGCCAGCGCGGCAGCCGGGCGCGGCGTGAGCTGCCGCAACACGCCGTCGCTGCGAATGGCGTCGAGCAGCGAGCTGTGCCGGCCCTGCGCGATCTGGCCGAGCTTCTCCAGCGTGGTCGAGCCGATCTCCCGCTTGGGCACATTGACCACGCGCAGGAACGCGGCGTCGTCGCTGGGGTTGGTCAACAGGCGCAGATAACACAGCAGGTCCTTCACCTCGGCGCGGTCCAGGAAGGAGAGTGCGCCGGTGAGGTGATAGGGAATCCGTGCCAGACGGAGCGCTTTCTCCAGCGGTCGGGCCTGGAAGTTGCCGCGGTAGAGAATCGCGATGTCGTGCCAGCGTGCCTTGTGCTTCTCCGCCAGCGTGGTGGCGATCGCGGCGACATGCTCGGCCTCGTGCTCGGCTTCCTTGCATTCGAGCACGCGGATCGGCGCGCCCTCCGGATGCTCGCTCCACAGCTTCTTTTCGTGCAGGTGCGGGTTGTTCGCGATCAGCTGGTTCGCCGCGCGCAGGATGCGTTTGCCGCAGCGGTAGTTCTGCTCCAGCTTGATCACGCGCAGGCTCGGCCAGTCGCGGCCGAGCTGGTCGATGTTCTCCGGATTCGCGCCGCGCCAGGCGTAGATGGACTGGTCATCGTCGCCCACGCAGGTGATGCCGCCGCGCTCGCCGGTCAGCACTTTCAGCAGGCGGTACTGCGCGTCGTTGGTGTCCTGGTATTCGTCCACCAGCAGGTAGCGCAACCGCTCGCGCCAGACATCGCGGCATTCGCTGTCGGCTTCGAGAATGCGCAGCGGCAGCCGGATCAGGTCGTCGAAGTCGACCGCGTTGAACGCGGCCAGGCGCTGCTGGTACATGTCGTAGATCGTCGCCGCTTCCAGCTCGCGTGGACTGCGTGCGGCGGCCAGGGCTTCCTCCGGCGAGAGGCCGCCGTTCTTGGCGCGGCTGAGCAGGTTGCGGATGCCGAACAGCACATCGTTCTTTGCGCCCTTGGGCGACAGCTCCTTGACGATGCCGGCGCTGTCGTCCGCATCGAGCACCGAAAAGCCGCGGCGCAGACCGGCGCGCGCATGTTCGATCTGCAGGAATTTCAGGCCCAGCGCGTGGAACGTGCACACGGTGAGCGCGGCGGCGTCCTCGGTGCTGACCAGCTTGGCCACGCGCTCGCGCATCTCGCGCGCGGCCTTGTTGGTGAAGGTGATCGCGGCGATCTTCGACGGCGCCAGATGCTTGCGCGCGATCAGATAGGCGATCTTCTGGGTGATCACGCTGGTCTTGCCGGAACCGGCACCGGCCAGCACTAGCAGCGGGCTGTCGCAATGTTCGACGGCGGCCAGTTGTTGCGGATTGAGCATGGATCGAAAGACGGGTGGGGCGGTGGTCGATGGTAACAGAGCGACGCTGGCGCACTCGCCGGCTTCGGCCATAATCGGCGGCACGACAGTCAGCGGGGGGAGCGGCATGGCGGAGCAGGAAGTCGAGCAGTGCGACGTGGCGGTGATCGGTGGCGGCCCGGGCGGCAGCACCGCCGCGGCGGTGCTGGCGCGCCGCGGCTACAAGGTGATTGCGTTGGAGAAGGCGCATCACCCGCGCTTCCATATCGGCGAGTCGCTGTTGCCGATGAACCTGCCGGTGTTCGAGCGGCTCGGCGTGCTGGACAAGGTGCGCACGCTGGGCGTGTTCAAGCCCGGCGCGGATTTCGAGGCGGACAACGAGCGCGGCTACAACACCTACGCGTTTGCCCGCGCGATCGGGCAAAGCCCGCCGCATGCGTACCAGGTATGGCGGCAGGATTTCGACAAGATGCTGTACGATCACGCGCGCGAATGCGGCGCGGATGCGCGCGAAGGGCATGAGGTGGTGCAGGTCGAACAGCGCGGTCCACGCGAAAGTCGGCTGGACGTGAAAACCGACGACGGCCGCAGTTACCGCATCCAGGCGCGCTACGTGGTCGATGCCAGTGGCCGCGATGCTTTTCTTTCCGCAAAAAAGAAACTGCGCCGCAAGAACGAACAGCATCAGAGCGCGGCGATCTTCGGCCACTACCGCGGCGCCGAGCGACGTGCGGGCGAGGATGCCGGCAACATCAGCATCTACCGTTTCGAGCACGGCTGGATGTGGATGATTCCGCTGCCCGATGGCGTGATGAGCGTGGGTGCGGTGTGCCGGCCTGATTACCTCAAGCAGCGCAGGGGCCGTACGGTCGAATTCCTGCTCGATACGCTGAAGCTCAGCCCGGCGCTGTGGCGCCGTCTCGAGCACGCGGAGCTGATCGACAACGAAGTCCGGGTGACCGGCAACTACTCCTACGACTCGGCGCGGATGGGCGGTCCGGGCTGGGTGCTGGTCGGCGATGCGTTCGCGTTCCTCGATCCGGTGTTTTCCTCCGGCGTGTATCTGGCGATGAGTGGCGCCGAGCAGGCAGCCGATGTGGTCGATCGCTCATTGCGCGAGCCGGGGCGCGAGAGGGCGCTGCTGCGCAGCCTGGAGAAACGGCAGCGCGCCGGCATGGCGCGCTTCTCGTTCTTCATCTACCGCTTCAATGGGCCGGTGATGCAGCAGATGTTTCGCCAGCCGCGCAACACCTGGCAACTGGAGCAGGGCGTGATATCGATGCTGGCCGGCGACCTGTTCGACACGCCGCTGGTGCTGCGCAAGCTGGGTTTGTTCAAGCTGGTCTATGCGATCAGCGTGCTGCGCGACTGGCGCCGCAGCCGCGCCGAACACCAGTACCGGCTGGCGCAGGCGCGCGCGCAATTCACCGGCGGCAACACGCCGCTGGACCAGGTGTGAATACGGCATCCTCCCGTTCGCGGGAGGAGGGCGGTGCTCGCGTTACCATGCACGGTCACGACCTGAATGCATGACCATGGCCAAGCTCTATTTCTATTACTCGGCAATGAATGCCGGCAAGACCACCACGCTGCTGCAGAGCGCGTACAACTATCACGAGCGCGGCATGCGCACGCTGATCCTCACACCGGCGCTGGACAACCGCTACGGCGAGGGCGTGGTCGCCTCGCGCATCGGCCTGAAGGCAAACGCGCGCCGCTTCGGTGGTGAGGAGAATCTGCTGGCGCTGGTCGAGGCCGACATCGCGGCGCATGGCGCGCTGCACTGCGTGTTCGTCGACGAGGCGCAGTTCCTGACCCGGTCGCAGGTGTGGCAGACCAGCGACGTGGTCGACAGGCTCAACATTCCGGTGCTGGCGTTCGGCCTGCGCACCGATTTTCGCGGCGAGCTGTTCGAAGGCAGCCGCTACCTGCTGGCCTGGGCCGACAACCTGGAGGAGATCAAGACGATCTGCCATACCGGGCGCAAGGCCACCATGGTGGTGCGCGTGGATGAACACGGCCGTGCCGTCACCGAGGGGCCGCAGGTTGAGATCGGCGGCAACGACCGCTATGTCTCGGTAAGCCGCGCCGAGTTCAAGAAGATCAGCGAAGGCAGCGGCCGTATCGAATTGCAGCAATCCGTGCTGCCGCTCGGCGAGCATCGCTGATCAAGCAGCGCTGACCGAGATCCACCATCAAGGAATGCCATGAGCAACCCGATCACCATCCCCGCCTGGCAGCGCCCGCACTGGCAGGCCAGCGACGAGGAGATCCTGCTGCAGTTCTATGTGTTCGGTAAGTTCGATGCGGTACGCGTACCCTCCGCCGATTACGGTAGCCCGGGCCTGCCGGCCGGCATCGAGGCGGTCAGTCATTACCACAGCGCCTTGCGCCAGTGGGATGGCTATCCGCTGAAAGGCGCGATGGGGCGCATGTTCAAGGCCGATGCGCCAGAGGCCTGGCAGCTTGCCTTCGATGCACCCGAAGTGATGGTCGTGCGCGGCACGCTCAAGGACAGCCCGGCCACCGGCTACCTGCGCGATACGCTGGGCGTACTGGCGGGCATGCTCGACATCGGCGGCACCGCGATCCTCGATCCGCAGATCCTCAGCCTGCTGGATGCCGATGCGTGGCGCCGGAAATACCTGATCCGCGACGGTGCGCCGATCCGCAACCATCTGCTGATCCTGCGCGATGGCGAGTCCGCGCCGGATCATTCATGGATCCACACCCGCGGCATGCGCAAGTTCGGCCGCCCCGACATCAGCATTCGCGATGTGCCTGATCACGCCGTCGACCGTGCCGGCCTGTTGTGCGAAAAGCTGGTCGAACTGGAAGCGCTGGGCGCGCACTTCAGGGAGGGCCAGACGCTGGATATCGAGGGTATTCCCGGCGGTGTCGTGGCGCATCTCGCCGGCGGACTGGACGATCCGCAGTTCAACAACACATATGTCGAGTTCCGCTGGCCGGCGTGAGTGCCCGGCTCGGTGGGAGCGACTTCAGTCGCGATGCTTCTGTCGTTTGTGTCGAAGAGCATCGCGACTGAAGTCGCTCCCACAAACTTGGCGGCTCAGCGTTGACAGTGCGGGCACCAGAACGTCGAGCGCTGGCCCAGCACGATCTGCCGGATCGGCGTGCCACAGACGCGACACGGTTCGCCCGCGCGGCCGTACACGTTGAGTTCGCGGAAGAAGTAGCCAGGCGCACCATCGGGGCTGATGAAATCGCGCAAGGTAGTGCCGCCGCGTTCGATCGCCCACGCCAGGATGCGCTTCACTTCCGTCGCGAGTCGCGCATAGCGTGCGCGCGAGATCGCGCCGGCGGCGCGGCGCGGGTCGATGCCGGCGGCGAATAGCGCTTCGCTGGCGTAGATATTGCCCACGCCGACGACGATCGCGTTGTCCATCAGGAACAGTTTCACTGCCGCCGTGCGGCCGCGCGAGAGACGCCACAGCAGGTCGCCGTCGAACGCGTCGGTCAGTGGCTCCGGGCCGAGCTTCGCCAGCAGTTCATGCGTCTCGCCGGGCGCCTGCCACAGCAGGCAGCCGAAGCGGCGCGGATCGGTGAAGCGCAGGATGCGTGGCGCCTGGACCGGCGTGCGCTCCAGTTCGATATCGACATGATCGTGCCTGCCCACCGGCGCATCCGGCGGCAGCACGCGCAACACGCCGGACATGCCCAGGTGCAGCAGCGCACTGCCAGCTTCGGTATGCAGCAGCAGATACTTAGCGCGTCGTTCCACCGCGTCGATGCGCTGGCCAGGCAGCAGTGCGCCGATCTCCGCTGGAATCGGCCAGCGCAGGTCGGGCCGACGCAGGATCACGCCGGTGACGCGCCGGCCGATCAGGTAGGGCGCAACGCCGCGGCGGGTGGTTTCGACTTCGGGCAGTTCAGGCACGCGGGGTCAGTTCCATGCCTCGTGGAAGCTGCCCTTTTCGTCGATCCGCTCGAAGGTGTGCGCGCCGAAGAAGTCGCGTTGGGCCTGCAACAGATTGGCCGGCAGGCGTTCGCTGCGGTAACCGTCGTAGTAAGCGATGGCCGAGGAGAAGCACGGCACCGCAACGCCGGCTGCGATGGCCGCGCCGACCACGTCGCGCAACGCCGACTGGTACTCGGCGGCGATGTCGCGGAAGTACGGCGCCAGCAGCAGGTTGGCCAGCGAGCCGTCCTTGGCGTAGGCGTCGGTGATGTTCTGCAGGAAACGCGCACGGATGATGCAGCCGCCGCGCCATATCTGCGCGATCGTGCCGTAGTCGAGGCTCCAGTCGTATTCGTCGGAGGCCGCGCGCAGCTGGGCGAAGCCCTGCGCGTAGGACACGATCTTGCTGAGGTACAGCGCGCGGCCGACCGCGGCGATGAAGGCATCGCGTTGGCCGCCGAACGCCTTTGGCTGCGGGCCGGCCAGCTGCTTGCTGGCAGCGACGCGTTCGTCCTTCAGCGAGGACAGCACACGGGCGAACACCGACTCGGTGATCAGCGGCAACGGCACGCCGAGGTCGAGCGCGCTCTGGCTGGTCCATTTGCCGGTGCCCTTCTGCGCCGCGCGATCGAGAATGACGTCGACCAGATCCTTGCCGGTCTTCTCGTCCTTCTTGCCGAAGATCTTCGCGGTGATCTCGATCAGGTAACTGTCCAGTTCGCCCGTGTTCCAGTCGCTGTAGACGCCGGCCAGTTCGCTGTTGGACAGGCCCAGCACGTGCTTTAGCACGGCGTAGCTTTCGGCGATCAGCTGCATGTCGCCGTACTCGATGCCGTTGTG
>DHXA01000191.1:15279-20140 GCA_002413455.1 Rhodanobacter sp. UBA5168
CCGTTGTGCACCATCTTCACGTAGTGGCCGGCGCCGTCGGGGCCCATGTAGGCCACACACGGGGTGCCGTCCTTTGCGCGGGCAGCGATCTCGGTGAGGATCGGCGCCACCAGGTCATACGCATCGCGCGGGCCGCCGGGCATGATCGACGGACCGTGCAAGGCACCTTCCTCGCCGCCGGAAACCCCGGTGCCGATGAAGTGCAGGCCGGCCTTGGCCAGCTCCTGATTGCGCCGGATGGTGTCCTTGAAATTCGTGTTGCCGCCGTCGATCAGGATGTCGCCCTTGTCCAGCAGCGGCTTGAGCTGTTCGATCGTCTCGTCGGTCGGCTCGCCGGCCTTTACCATCAGCAGGATGCGGCGCGGCTTCTCCAGCGAGTCGACGAACTCCTGCAGCGTGTATGCGGGTACCAGGCGCTTGTCGCCGTGTTCGGCGATGACTTCGTCGGTCTTCGCCCTGCTGCGGTTGAAGATCGACACCGCGTGACCGCGGCTCTCGATGTTCAGGGCGAGGTTCTTGCCCATCACGGCCATGCCGACCACGCCGATCGCTTGCTGACTCATCTTGATCCACTCCTGAGAGTAACCATGCTAGACCGATGAGGATGGGGGATGCCATCCAGAGTGCCGGGATACGCGTCCGGGCGTGATGACGGCGCCATCGTCCGCAGACTACCGAAGTCAGTGCAGCTCGGTGGTCCGGGTGGCTGGCGATCGCGGCATGTAGCGCGCCGACACCAACGCAACCCGCTGGCCGACGCGCACGTAGTGCTGCGGGCCGGTGACCGAGCTTTCGCCGAACTCCAGCGTTTGGCCATCCAGATCGAGCGCCGCCTTCGGCGGCGCCAGTCCGATTTTTGCGAGCTCGAAATCACTGCTCGGCCGCCAGCTGAGTACGTGCGCCGCGGCGGTGTCGGCCAGATCACCGAGCCGTGCATCGTTGGCGCGTGCCGGAGTGCCATCGGTACGCCACCAGTGGCCGTCGCGCTTTGCATAGTGCATGGCGGGCGCGCCGGGAAGGGTCAGCGTGATGTGGGTGACGCTGGCCGGATCGATCGATGTGAGCGGTCCGGTCTGGTTGCGCGCATCGCGCTGCAGCTGCCAGCCGGCCAGCACCAGCAGCGCCAGCACGGCGAACAGCAGAAGCAGGCGCTGGCGGGCGGCGCGTTTCATCGTTCAGCGCCCGCGCCGGCGCCACACGATCAGGCCGCCGATCAGCAGCAGCAACGAGGGCAGCGCAATCAGGAAACCGAAACTGACCGTGTTCAGCTCGGCCTGCGAAATTTGCAGCAGCCGATCCGGCGCAGCGCGCGGCGGCAGATCGACCAGCTTGTCGTCGCCCAGCAGCCAGTCGAACACGCGCTCGCCCAGCGCGCGGTTGCCGCCGTTGCCGAGGAAGGTGTTGGACAGGAAATCGCCGTCGCCGATCACCACTGCGCGCTGCTCGCTCTTGTCCGGGCTGGGCGACAACCGGCTCAACGCGAAGCCGAAATCCAGCGGGCCCTTCAGTTCGCCGGCGCTCGCGTCGAAACGGATGTCCGACGGCTTGTCGTTGTCGATCGGCTGGAACTCGGTCCAGCTCTGCACGCCGGAGCGCAGGAACGGTTTGACCGCCCAGCCCGCTTGCGCCACCTGCGCCAGCGCGGACGTCTGCGGAAACAGCGTGGTCAGCGTGAAGCCCTGCGTGATCGCCTGCGGCTGGTAGTCGCCCAGCGCGATCATGCGCGGATCATGCAAGCCCAGCGCCGTGCCGCTGCCGTCGACCAGCACGCCGGGCAGCACGTGCACGCCCAATGCGTCGGCCAGCGGCTTGAGGCCGAGATCGTCGTTCGCCGGCTCGGTCAGCCACAACAGGTTGCCGCCGTTCTGCACGTAGCCCGCCAGTGCCTGCACCGCGCCCGGCGCCAGCGCGAGGGTGGGGCTGGCCAGCACCACCAGGTCGGTGTGCTCGGGCACCGCGCCGACCTGGGCGAAGTTCAGTGGCACCGCGCGCATGCCGCGCGCTTCCAGTTGCGTCATGAAGGTGCCGAGGTCGGCATTCGCCTGGCCGTCGGCGCGACGCTCGCCGTCGCCGGTGACGAACGCCACAATGCGGTCGCTGCCGCGCACCAGCCGTTCCAGCGCATTGGTGAGGCTGCGTTCGGACAGCTCGTCCAGCCGTTGCTGCCGATCCTTGTAGTGCAGGATCAGCGCACCATCGACGGTGATGCCCAGCTCGCGCATTTTCGCCGGATCCAGCTGCGGATCGACAAAGCGCAGGCTGAGGTCGGGCTTTACCGCCTGATAGCGCTGCAGGAAGCCGGCGACGGTCTGGCGCAGATCGCCTTGCGGGTTCGCGTAGCTGACGATCTCGATCGGTCCGCTCAGCTGGGCCAGCACGGCGCGGCTTTCCGCCGACAGGCTGGTGCGGCCGTTGGCGGTCCAGTCGGCCTCGTGCGCGTAACGCGTGCTCAGGTAGCCGAGCGCGGTGGCAGCCAGTACCAGCAGCAGCGCGAACAGCCAGCCGTCCAGACGTCTGAATAAACGGCGCATCAGCCACGCTCCCTGTCGGTGCTCAACCGGCGTGTAGCCAGCGCCAGCGCCAGCGCGATCAGCAGCGCGAACCACACGATGTCGGAGCTCGATACCAGTCCCCGAAGCAGCGGTTGCAGGTGTGTGCTCATCGCCATCCAGTTGATCGCGCCGCCATTGATGCCGGCCATCTGCGCGCCGAGGTTCACGCCCCACAGGGCCAGAGCCAGGGTCAAGGCGGCAGCAGCGGCGATCGCCGGGTGCGAGGCAAAGGTCGAACAGGCCACGCCCAATGCGGCCAGTGCAGCCAGCATCAGCACCAGGCCCAGCGTGGCGGCGGCCAACTTGCCCCAGTCGACATGCGTGGCATGTGCCAGCGCCAGCGGCATCGCCAGGGTCAGCAGCAGCCACAGCAGCAGCCACCCCAACACCGCCAGATACTTGCCCAGCACGATGCGCGAGGCGGGCACGCCGGCGGCGAACAGCAGCGGCAGCGTGCCGTTGCGGCGATCGCCGGCAATCGTCGACATGGTCAGCAACGGCACCACCAGAAACGCCAGCTGGGCGAGCTGACCCAGCAGCGGCACGCCGACCAGGTCGGTGAAGCCGGGGCCGTCCGGCCGCGCGGCGTTCTGGATCTGTCCGGCCAGGAAACCGCCCAGCAGCAGGGTGAAGTTCCACGCCAGCCAGGCCAGCGTCGACGCCGCCAGTACCCAGGCCAGCGGCCGCACCAGCAGCCGGCGCCACTCCAGTCGTGTCACGGCGGGCAGGCTCATGCGGCGAGCGCCGGATTGCCGTTCATCGCAATCTCGAAAAAGGTCCGTTCCAGTGCCGCGTGATCGTCGCTGTGCACCGCGCCGTCGTGGCGCAGTTTGCCTTCGTGCAGGATCGCCACGCGATCGCATACCGCGGTGACTTCGGCCAGCAGATGGGTCGAAAGGATGATCGCGGTACCGGCGGCAGCCTGCTCGCGGATCAGCCCGCGCAGCGCAGCGACCTGCACCGGATCGAGCGCGTTGGCCGGTTCGTCCAGCACCAGCAGGGCGGGGCGATGCAGCAGCGCACAAGCCAGTCCCAGCCGCTGGCGTTGTCCTTGCGACAGCACGCCGGCCAGGCGTCGCGCCAGCGGCTGCAGTTCCAGCCGCTCGATGATCGCCTCGCGCGCCTGCCTCAGCGCGGCACCGCGCATGCCGCGCAGCCGGCCGTGCGCGTCCAGATGCTCGCTCACCGTCAGTTCCGGCCACAACGGGGCACGTTCGGGCAGCCAGCCGATCAGCTGCCGTGCCAGTTCCGGGTTCTCCAGAAAATCGGCGCCGTTCAGCTGGATGCTGCCGTTGTCCGGCCGCAGCGCGCCGGCAATCATCGACAAGGTGGTCGATTTGCCGGCGCCGTTGACGCCGAGCAGGCCCAACACCTGGCCGCGGGATAGCGACAGGCTCAGGTCCAGCACGGCCGGGCGACCGGCGCGGCGGCGGTTGAGCTGGTCCAGTCGCAGCAGGAGCGCTGCAGATACGTCGGTTGGCAAGGTCATTGCCTGATTGTCAGGGCGCCCCCACTGTTTAGACAACAGGCGATTGCCAGACGCGTGAACTAACGTGCGATTAGCTTCTCCCTCTTGACGGCCTGTTACTATTGTGGGCCAGCCATGCTGGCGGGTATGGAAACCCCTCGACTAGACTGAATTTGTCCCTTACCCCGGTGCCCTCCATGCTCGATGCAGTGCTCAATTTCCTGAACCACGGTGTCACCGGCGCAAGCTGGGGTCAGATCGTGGTCTACATGCTGATCGTGACTCAGCTCACCATCTTCACGGTGACGCTGTACCTGCATCGCAGCCAGACCCATCGCGGCGTGGACTTCCACCCGGTGCTGGCGCATTTCTTCCGTTTCTGGGGCTGGCTGACCACCGGCATGGTCACCCGCGAGTGGGTGGCGGTGCACCGCAAGCACCACGCCAAGGTCGAGACCGAGGAAGATCCGCACAGCCCGATGATCTACGGCATCAAGAAGGTGTTCTGGGACGGCGTCTCGCTGTACCGCGATGCCTGCGAGTCGAAGCAGGACATGGAACAGTATGGCCGCGGCACGCCGGACGACTGGGTCGAGCACAAGGTCTATGGCGCGCATCCGTACTGGGGGCCGACCCTGATGCTGTTCATCAGCGTCGCGTTGTTCGGCGTGATCGGTGCCGCGTTGTGGGCGGTACAGATGGTGTGGATCCCGTTCTGGGCCGCCGGCTTCGTCAACGGCATCGGCCACTGGGCCGGCTACCGCAATTTCGAGAGCGCCGATACCGCGCGCAATCTGATCCCGTGGGGCTTCTGGATCGGCGGTGAAGAGCTGCACAACAA
>DHXA01000191.1:20365-30794 GCA_002413455.1 Rhodanobacter sp. UBA5168
CATCACGCGTTCCCGAGCTCGGCCAAGTTCGCGCTGCGCAAGTGGGAATTCGACATCGGCTGGGCGGCGATCTGCGGCCTGCGTGCAATCGGCTTGGCCAAGGTGCTGCGCGTGGCGCCGTCACTGGACGTGCGCCCGAACGTGCGCCTGCCCGACGCCGACACGCTGAAGGCCGTGCTCACCCATCGCTTCCAGGCGATGACCGACTATTACCGCGGTGTGATCGTGCCGACCCTGAGCGACGAGGCACAGCACGCCGGCGAAAGCCTCAAGTCGATGCCGCGCCGCATCCGTCTGGCCATGGCGGACGGCGGCCGCTGGCTGGACAACGAGGGCCGTGATCGCATGCAGGCTGTGCTGGCCAAGCGCCCGACGCTGAGCATCGTGTGCGATTTCCGCAACCGTCTGGCGGCGCTGATGGAGCAGCGCGGCGCCGAGCAGGCGCTGAAGGGTCTGCAGCAGTGGATCCACGAGGCCGAGGAAAGCGGCATCCGGGCACTGCAGGAATTCGCCCAGCGGCTCAAGGGCTACACCGTCGCGGCGGCCTGACCGTCGCAGCTCTGTTCAATAGAAGGCCCGCCTCATGGCGGGCTTTTTATTGACCTGATAACTAGCGGGTGGTGTGCAAAATAATCCCGCAGCGCGAGAGATTTGCCTAGTCGGGCACACTCAGGCAGTTGCTGGTGCGCGGCAGATACGTCAGCAGGAGCGCAAAAAAAACCCGCCACGTGGGCGGGTCCTTCCGGAACGGCGATCAATTACTTGATCTTGCCTTCCTTGTAGATCACGTGCTTGCGCACGACCGGATCGTACTTCTTGAACTCGAACTTTTCCGGCGTGTTCTTCTTGTTCTTCTGCGTGGTGTAGAAGTGGCCGGTACCGGCCGAGGAGATCATGCGGATTTTGTCTTGGGTCTTGTTTGCCATGATTTGATCCTCAGACCTTGTCGCCGCGGGCACGCATTTCGGCAATCACGGCTTCGATGCCATTCTTGTCGATCGTGCGCAAGGCGTTGTTGGACACGCGCAGCTTGATCCAGCGATTTTCGCTGGCGACCCAGAAGCGACGCTCATGCAGGTTCGGCAACCAGCGGCGGCGGGTACGGTTGTTGGCGTGCGAAACGTTGTTGCCGCTCTGCACACCCTTACCGGTGACTTGACATACACGGGCCATGACTTGCCTCCGTTGAATGACTTCAGAAGCCGTGGCTTTGAAAGTCGGTAAACACCCGTTAGCCAGGGTGACATCGGCCCAGCGGCGCTGGGCGCCACGCGATGCTGGAGATTGTCGCAACGCATTTCGTGAGGTCCGTACCGCGTGGCGGACCGCCCGGAAATACCGGGTCGATAGAGGCGAGCCGCGTATTCTCGCAGAAAAACAAGGCCGTGCGCAATCTGTACTGGCCGATCCGATGCCGGTCGGCGTGCGCGCTGAGGGGATGTATGGAACAATCCTCCTCTTTATCTGCTGCGTCCCGGACGCGAGGAACTCCCCATGGCACAAGAGATCAGCAACGACCAGGCCAATGGCCAGGCCAACGGCCAAGCCAGTCAGCCGCAGCTGATGCTGCAGAAGATCTATGTGAAGGATGTCTCTTTCGAGGCGCCCAATGCACCGCAGATCTTTCAGGAGATCGAGGAGAAGGATCAGCCGCAGGTGCAGCTGAACCTGGGCCAGAAAGCCACCGATCTGGGCAACGACCTGTATGAGGTGGTGCTAAGCCTCACGCTGACCTGCACGATCGGCCAGCGCACCGCGTACTTGGCTGAAGTGGAGCAGGCCGGCCTGTTCGGCATCGCCGGTTTCAACGAGATGGACCACGCCGGCATCATCGGCAGCTACTGCCCCAACCTGCTGTTTCCGTACGCGCGCCAGGTGATCTCGTCGCTGGTGCTGGAAGGCGGCTTTCCGCCGTTCCTGCTGCAGCCGATCAATTTCGACGCGCTGTTCGCCGAACAGCAGCGGCGCGCGATGGGTGGCGACGAGGCCCCGGCCACGCTCAACAGCTGAGTCGACTCATGGCTGAAAACCCGATGCTGACCGTCCTCGGTGCGGGCTCCTGGGGCACGGCACTGGCGGCGCTCACCGCGCGCAACGGTGTGCCCACCCGACTATGGGGACGCGACCGTGCGGCGCTGCTGGCGATGGCGACAAGCCGTTGCAATCAACGCTATCTGCCCGACATCGAACTGCCCGCCGAGCTGGTCTACGAAGCGGATCTGGCCACTGCCGTGCGCGGTGCCGCCATCGTGCTGATCGTGGTGCCCAGTCATGCGTTCGCCGCCATGCTGGCCGAACTGGCGCCGCTGCTCGACGCCGGCACCGCGATCGCGTGGGCGACCAAGGGCTTTGAACCGGGCACCGGCCGCTTCCTGCACGAACTGGTGGCCGAACGGCTGCCCGGTCGCGCTGCGGCGGTGGTCACCGGGCCGTCGTTCGCGAAGGAAGTCGCCGCCGGTCTACCCAGTGCCGTCACTGTGCATTCGGACGATCAGGCGTTCGCACAGCAGCTGGCGACCTTGCTGCACGCGTCGAATCTGCGCGCGTATTCGGGCAGCGATGTGCTCGGTGCCGAGCTGGGCGGCGCGATGAAGAACGTGCTGGCGGTCGCCACCGGCATCGCCGACGGCATGGAGCTGGGCCTGAATGCCCGTGCCGGCCTGATTACCCGTGGCATGAACGAGATGCTGCGCCTGGGTGTGGCGCTGGGCGCACGGCCGGAAACGCTGATCGGACTATCCGGCCTCGGCGATCTGGTGCTGACCTGCACGGGCGACCTGTCGCGCAACCGCCGGCTCGGGCTGGCGCTCGGCCACGGCGTGGCGATCGACGAGGCGGTGCGACAGATCGGTCAGGTGGTGGAGAGCGTACTCACCGCCGACGAGGTGGCACGGCTCGCCGACAAGCACGGGCTGGCCCTGCCGATCTGCGCCGGCGTGCGCGCCGTGTTGCACGGTGAGGTTACCCCGGTCGACGGCGTCAAGGCCTTGATGGCGCGCGAGCAGAAGCCGGAATATCCGCAGGGGTTGTTCGGCGCCACCTGATTCATCGGGCGCTGGAGCGGGCTCGCCGCCGGCTTGCACGAAGACAGTCGCATCATGCCTGCGCGCTGCTAAGCTCAACGTTTTGGTTGTCGCCACGGATCGCATGCGCATGCAGCAACCGGACGAGAAACAGCGCGACGTCACGCCGCCCTCCGGCGAGGAGGAAAGTTTGCCGCTGGCATGGCGACGCCTGCTCGCTGCGCCCAAGCCGGCAGCGGCCGACGATCACGGTGTGCTGGGTTTCTTTCTGGAAGTGATGCCCGAGGACGGCGCAGCGTTTGCACGGCTGGATGTGGCGCCGGTGTTGCTGGCGGTGGCCGAACACGGCCGCTACGCGCGACCGGTGCCGCTTGACAGCAGGCACCTGGCGCAGTCGCCGCTGCAGCCGCACGAACAGCGGCTTGCCGCCACCATGCTGGGATTGCCGCAGAACGTGCGCAAGGGTCGCAGCTATGCGCGGCTCAACGGCCATGTCGGCGATACCTTGCTGGCTGAGATCCTCGACACCGCGCCGTGTTTCCTCGGTGGCCTGGCCGGATTGCGGCTGTCCCGCGGCAAGTCGCATCAGCTCAACTGGCATTGGCAGATGGAGCCGGACGGAAGCCAGCGTTTGTTGCCGCTGATGCCGAACAGCCAGCGTCTGCTGCGTATCCACAGCCTGTGGTATCTCGATGCCGAGAGCGCCACGATGGGCCCGTTCGACGCGGACGCCGAGGAAACCCGCTGGCTGGAGCTGCCGCCGCTGAAGCATGAGCACGGCCGCCGGTTGCGCGCTCGCCTGCCGGGTAGCCGGCTGGCCACGCGGGTACCGTTGCCGCAGGTGTTTGGCGAGGTGCGTCGCTCCGAACTGGCGCCCAAGCCGGTGTTGACCCTGCACGCCTTGACCCGGCATGCGCGACTGGCCGCCGGCACGCCGCCGCTGGGCTATGCACGGCTCGCCTTCGACTACGCCGGCGAACGTCTGCCCGGACGTGGCGGCGAGCCGTTGGTGCGGCGCGTGCGCAACGGCCAGCTGGTCGAGATCACCCGCCGCCGCGCCGAAGAACTCACCGCGATGGAGCAGCTCGAACGCGCTGGCCTCACCCCGGGCGTGGATACCGAGGGCCTGCCGTGGGACGTCGCCGAAACCCTGCCGGAGGACGCGTGGCTGTTTCCCGGCACCGGTTACGCAGGCGCGCTGGAGGTCAACACGCCCGCGCGCTGGCTCGCATTGCGCCCGAAACTCGAAGCGGAAAATTTTCAGGTCGAGTACGCGCCCAGCTTTCCGTTCGAAGTGCTGGAAGGCCCGGTGCGCTGGTACGGCCAGGCGGTGGAAGACCACGACGATCACGCGTTCGACCTGGAAATCGGCATCGAGCTGGACGGCCAGCGGCACAACCTGCTGCCCGCTGTGGCGCAGGCGCTGGCCGAGCATCAGTTGAACCTCAGCCCGGCACCGAACGAACCGGAAGATGCGGTGTGGTACGCGCCGGTCGATGCGCGTCGCCGCGTGCCGGTGCGCCTGAAGGAGCTGCGCGGCTTGCTGGCGCCGCTGGCTGAATACCTGGAGAAACCGCGCAAGACACTCCATCTGCCGCGAGTGCAGGCCGGGCGGCTGGAAGAGCTGGTGGCGGCGATGCCTCGCGGCAGCACGCTGGAAGCGGCCGAGCCGCTGCTGGGTTTTGCCGCACGCCTGCGCGATGCCGCCGAACGCGCCAGCGACGTGGTGCCCGAAGGCCTGACCGTCGAGCTGCGGCCATATCAACGCGAAGGCCTGCGCTGGTTGAACGCGCTGGCCGAGGCCGGCGTCGGCGGCGTGCTGGCCGACGACATGGGCCTGGGCAAGACGCTGCAGCTGATCACTCATCTGCTGTCACTGAAGCAGGGCGGCGCGCTGACCCAGCCAGCGCTGATCGTGGTGCCGACCAGCCTGATCCCGAACTGGCAATCGGAAATCGCCCGCTTCGCGCCGATGCTGCACGTGCTGACCCTGCACGGGCCACAACGCGCCGAGGAGTTTGCCCAGCTCGGCGCGCAGGACATCGTGCTGACCAGTTACGCGTTGCTGCCGCGCGACGTGGTCACCTTGAGAAAACAACCCTTCGCGCTGATCGTGCTGGACGAGGCGCAACAGGTGAAAAACCCGCGCACTCAAGCCCGCCGTGCGCTGCTCAGCCTGCGCACGCCGCGCTATGTCTGCCTCACCGGCACGCCGCTGGAAAACCATCTGGGCGAGCTGTGGTCGCAGATCGATCTTTCGGTGCCCGGCCTGCTCGGCGACGAAGGCGCGTTCCGTCGCCACTATCGCGTGCCGATCGAGAAACAGCATGACGAGGAATGCCAGCAGCGACTGAACCTGCGCCTCGCACCGTTCATCCTGCGCCGGACCAAGGCGCAGGTGGCGAAGGAATTGCCGCCAAAAACCGAGATCACCCGCCGC
The DNA here is from genome assembly GCA_002413455.1 of Rhodanobacter sp. UBA5168. GTDB lineage: Bacteria > Pseudomonadota > Gammaproteobacteria > Xanthomonadales > Rhodanobacteraceae > Rhodanobacter. The sequence goes on from DHXA01000191.1 coordinate 25,829, forward strand.
GTGGTGCTGGAAGGTCGCCAGCGCGAACTCTACGAAGGCCTGCGCCTGTCGCTGGCCGAAGAGTTGCGCGAGGTGATCGCCCAGCGCGGCATTGCACACTCCGGCATCGTGGTGCTCGACGCGTTGCTCAAGCTGCGGCAAGTCTGTTGCGATCCGCGCCTGGTGAAACTGGAAGTGGCGCGCGGCGTGCACGAGTCGGCCAAGTTCGAGCTGCTGATGGACATGCTGCCGGCGCTGCTCGACGAAGGTCGCAAGGTGCTGTTGTTCTCGCAGTTCACCGGCATGCTCAAGCTGATCGCCGCCGAGCTCGACCGCCGGCGCATCCGCTACGTCACCCTCACCGGCGAGACGCGCGATCGCGCCGAGCCGGTACAGCGCTTCCAGAATGGCGAGGTGCCATTGTTCCTGCTGTCGCTGAAGGCCGGCGGCGTCGGCCTCAACCTCACCGCGGCCGACACCGTGATCCACTACGACCCGTGGTGGACCCCTGCCGCCGAGGCGCAGGCCAGCGATCGCGCGCATCGCATCGGCCAGGACAAGCCGGTATTCGTGTTCCGCCTGATCACCTCGGGCACGGTGGAGGAGCGCATCGAGGAGCTGAAGGCGCGCAAGGCCGAACTGGCGGCAGCGGTCCTGGAAGGCGGCGGCAGCCGCGAGAAATTGAGCTTCGATCAGGTCGATCTGGATACGTTGCTGGCGCCTGGCTGAGCACAGCCGCGGCGATGCGCTGCCGGCTCATCCCGCCCCACGATGCATGGTTCAGGACGAAGGCATGCGCGCGCGCGTGCGCAACAGCGCATCCACCGATTGTTGCCACTCGGGCGAGCCGGGTTTCGATTGCGGCGCCTCCTGGCCCAGCTTGCGCTGCACCGCCTGGTTCCATTCGGCGGATCCATGGTCGGGCCCGTGACCGTTGCCATCGATGCCCAGCGATTGATCGACCCACGCATACCACTGCGCTGAACCGAGCGTGGCATCCGCCGGCGCGGCCTGGTCGGCGGCGGTCTGCGGTGGCGCCGGCGTGGGTGAGCACGCGGCGAGCAGCAGGGCAAAGGGTAGGCTGGCGACGAGTCGGCGCATGGGCGGCTCCGTGGGCAGTGAGGTCTTCAGCCTACCGCTTGCGCGAATGCAGGGGATTAATTTTTCATGACGTCCGACGCGTTAGCAGCGCTACGGCACGACCCCATTCAGTCGCGCGCGGCGACCTCGTCGACATGGCGCAGCAGGTCGGCCGGGTCGTCATAGACGCGGAACGCACCGGACTGCTGCAGCTCGGCCTGACCGTAGCCGCCGGACAGCACGCCCACGCCGAGGGCACGTGCCCGCTGTGCCGCGAGCATGTCCCACACGCTGTCACCGATCACCAGGGATTGATGGATGTCCGCACCCAGGCGCGCGGCGGCTGCGAGGAACAGATCCGGGTCCGGTTTGGCATGGCGCACCTGATCGCGCGTCACCACGGGTACTTTCGACGGATCGACGCCGAGCGCCTCCAGGTTGGCCGCCGCCGTCTGCATGCGTCCACTCGTCGCAATGGCCCAGGGGATGTCCTGCGCGGTCAGATAATCCAGCAGCTCACGCGCCCCCGGCAGTGGCCGCACGGATCCCTGCGCATGCAGGCGATTGAATGCTTCGGCATGCCATTGGCTCAATCGCGCCAGGCGATCCTGGTTGATCTCCAGCCCGGTCTCGCGCAACAGGATGTTCGCGAACAGGCCGCCGCTCATGCCGATCTTGCGATGGATGCGCCACACCGACAGCTCCACGCCCTCACGGTCCAGCGCCTCCTTCCATGCCAGCACGTGCTGATAGACGCTGTCGACGAGGGTGCCGTCGAGATCGAACAGAAAGGCGGTATCGCGGCGGGGCATGGCGTTCTCCATCATCGGCCTGAGGCGAAGTGTCGCCGATACGCGCCGATGCTGCACCGACGGCCGCGTCGCCTCAACGCATCAGGTTGATCCTGCGCAAGCCGCGCCGGATGGCGTCGAGGTTGCCAGCGGGCGGCCAGCCCACCACCGTGTCGATGACGGTGCCGTGGTCGAGGAAGTAGAACGTCGGCGTCTCGAAGCGCTCGACCATCGGCAACGCGGCGTTGTCGTAGGCGATACCGAGCCGCAGTGCCGGATGGGCTTGATTCCAGTCGCGTACCGCATCGAAGGCAGTGACTTCGCTGGGGGGCGCCACCCATTGCGCGTATTCGCGGAACAGATCGCGCAGCAAGGGATCGGCTTCGATGTCGCGCGCGGCGTTGGCGGAGAAATGGCAATCGGTCGACGCCAGCACGATCACTTGTGCCGGGACGCGGATGTTGAAACGGAAACGTATCAGCTCACGCTTGCGCGTGCCTGGTGTGACGATCCACAGGCTGGGCTGACCGTTGCGAATGCGATTGAACGAACGCATCAGCGGCGGCGGGCTGCGTTCGATGGAGGGATGAGCCACCAGCAGCGCGCGAGCTTCGTCGGTGCGATGGCTGATCAGCAGGGCATCGTGGAGATCGCTGGCATGCGGACGGTCGATGCGGTGGCGGCGCTGCAATTCGGCGAAGTCGCTGCGCATGTCGGCGAGATAGTCCGGCTGGCTGGTGGCGTGGAACGCCAGCGTTGCCGCGCGGAACAGCAGCTCCACATCACGGTCGCCGAGCGCATGCCTCCGTGCGTCGGTCTGCGCAGGCGCGAACTCCACGGTGTAGCTGCGCGAGATGGCTTGCCCCGGCCCCGCATTCCCGGCGGCGGCCAGCAGCTGGTCGTAGGCGGGTTCCAGCGTGCTCGCCACCTGATCATCCATGGCCGGGCGCGGGGTGCTGCGCGCATCCAGGTCCAGTGCAAAGCTCTGCGCGCCAAACAGCTGCAACAGCGCATAGGCCTGCTCACGGGTGAGCTCGTAGCGCAGTTCGCTCAGGTCCATGCCGCCCAGGCCATGCTCGCGGTACACCAGGCTGTCGATGAAGCGGTGTTGCGCGCCAGGCGTGAGCCAGCTCAGCGGCGAGTTTGCTGGCGGCGTATCGCGCCGGTAGGCATCCAGTTCCGCGCGTGAGGTGATCGGCCTGGCCGGGATGGCCAGCGTCGCGTGGCGGGTAACCCCGGTGTCCGGCGCTTGCGCCGCCAGCGTGGCTAACGGCAGCGCCAGCAGGAACAGCAGGCGGACGATCGTGGTGTGCGGCATACACATGCCTCGCATTCCGTCGAAAGGATCCGCGTCGGCCCGCGGTGTCGCAGCGGGTTAGCGCGGTGGCAACAACGACCGCCCCGATTCCACTATCGCCAGCGCCGCCGCGCCGAGCAGGCCCGGCTCGGGATTCATGATCGCCTGGGTCGGCACTTTTTCCATGATGTCGCGAAAGCGGCCCTTGGCTTCGAAGCGCTCGCGGAAGCGGCCGCGTTCCAGCCATGGCAGCAGAACCGGGATCAGTCCGCCGGTGAGGTAGACGCCATCCCAGGCGCCGAGCGTGAGCACCAGGTCGCCGGCGACGCTGCCGAAGATGCCGGCGAAGGTTTCCACCGTGCGGGTGCATAGCGGACAGCTGTCGTCCTTGGCGCGCGCGGTGATGTCCTCCGGTTTGAGGTCGTCGGGCTGGGCGCCGACGATATGGCAGATCGCGTCGTACACATTCACCAGGCCCTGGCCGCAGATCAGCCGCTCGTTGGAGACACGCCCGTACTTGTGGTTGAGGTAGCCGAGGATGGCGATGTCTTCCGGCGAATGCGCGGCGAAGCCGGCGTGACCGCCTTCGGTCTGCAGCACGCTGCAATGCCCGCCACGCACCAGCAGGCCGCCGACGCCCAGGCCGGTACCCGGCCCGACGATGGCGAAGGTCTGCTCGTCCTCGGCACCGATGACTGGTCGCGCCAGCTTGCCTACATCGACCAGGTCGTCGCCGTGCAGCAGGGTCACCGCCATGCTCTGCGCCGCGAAATCGTTGACCAGGTGCACGAATTCCAGATCCAGCGCATTGGCCGTCTGGTGCGCCGAGATGGCCCAGGGATTGTTGGTGACCTTGACCGTCTCGCCATCGACGATGCGGCCCGCCGCGGCCACGATGGCGCGGCGAACCTCCAGCCCGGTGTCGGCCAGATAATGCTTCGCGGTCGACACCAGCGAGTCGTGTTCGGCCACGCGATAGCGCCGGATACTGTCGGTCAGCAAGGGCTTGGCTAGTGCAGGATCGGCCACCCCGAAACGGACATTGGTGCCGCCGAGATCGACGAGCAGGGTGGGGGCGCTGTGGGACTGGCTCATGAAACTTCCTACGTCGTGGAACGCCAAGCGTGCCGGCGTCACGCGGGTTAGTCCAGTGTTTTGCCGACCGTACGCGGTGGAATGGATGATCGCGGGCGCGGCGTGAATGGGGCGCAGGCGATCGCCGCGCGGTCGGCTCCCGCAGTGACGGCCCGTGACGGCGTAAAATGGGCGATGACGTCCCGCGAGTACCCGCCATGAGCTTTCCCGCCATCCGCATGCGGCGCATGCGCCGCGATGCCTTCTCCCGCGCGCTGATGCGCGAGCACACCCTGCTGCCGACCGACCTGATCATGGTCGCGTTCGTGATCGAGGGCGAAGGCGGGCGCGAGGCGGTGCCGTCGATGCCGGGCGTTGAGCGGCTGTCGATCGACGAACTGCTCAAGCTGGCCGGCGAATGCGTACGGCTGGGCATTCCCGCGCTGGCGCTGTTCCCTTCGCCGGGGTCGTCGGTGAAAACCGAGGATGCCGCCGAGGCTTGGAATCCGGACAGCCTGATGCAGCGAGCCACCCGCGCGCTGAAGGCGGCGTACCCCGAACTGGGCCTGATCGGCGACGTGGCGCTCGATCCGTATACCACCCATGGTCAGGATGGCCTGATCGATGAGCGCGGTTACGTGATGAACGAGCCCACCGTCGAGGCACTGATCAAGATGTCGCTGGCGCAGGCCGAGGCCGGCATGGATTTCGTGGCGCCGTCGGACATGATGGACGGCCGCATCGG
>DHXA01000144.1:0-3031 GCA_002413455.1 Rhodanobacter sp. UBA5168
GACCTTGGACTGCGCGTGGCGCAGCGGCTGCTGGCGCGTGGCGATGAGGTGTGGGCACTGCGGCGCACGCCGCCGGTGTCGGACGACAGTGGCATTCGATGGCTGCGTGGTGATCTGACCCAGCCGATGAGCCTGCGCGGATTGCCGGCCGGGATCACCCGGCTGGTCTATTTGCCGACGCCGGATCGGCGCGAGCCGGCGGCATACCGCGCCACCTTCGTGGACGGGCTGCGTCACCTGCTCGATGCGCTCGGGCGAGCCACCTTGCGGCGGATATTGCTGGTGTCTTCCAGTGCGGTCTACGGCGAGCACGGCGGCGACTGGGTGGATGAAGACACGCCGCCGGCGCCACCCGGGTTCAATGGTGCGGTGTTGCTGGAGACGGAACAATGGCTGGCCGCGCAACCGGTGGTTTCGATCGTGTTGCGTCTGGCCGGATTGTATGGCCCTGGTCGCACGCAACTGCTCGAGCGCCTGCGCGCGGTGCAGCTCAAGGTGCCGCGCAGCGTGCCGCACTGGGCCAATCGCATCCATGTCGACGATGCTGCCGCCGCGGTCGTACATTTGCTGTCGCTGGCCGACCCGTTGCCGCTGTATGTCGGCGTGGACAGCCTGCCGTTGCCGCTCGATGTGTTGTACGACCATCTGGCCGGCTTGATCGGTGCGCCGTTGGCCGCCGATGGCCCGGCCCCGGGCGGCGTCGGCAGCAAGCGGCTCAGCAATGCGCGATTGCGTGCCAGCGGGTTTGTGCCGCAATGGCCGGATGCGCGCGATGGTTATGCAGCGCTGCTCCGCACTTGAAATGACGACCGCTGAATCACCCGCGCCGGATCACTCACCAGGGAGCACCCGCATGGCAAACACCATCCCGCATCACCAGGTCAGCACCGGCAACGAAATTCCCGGCTGCCGCGTTGTACGTTCGCTGGGCATCGTGCGCGGCATCACCGTGCGTTCGCGCAGCGTGGTCGGCAACCTCGGCGCCGCACTGCAGACCATTGTCGGCGGCAACATTTCGATCTACACCGAACTATGCGAGAAGGCGCGCGAAGAGGCGTTCGAACTGATGCTGCAGCATGCCGCCGCGATGGGCGCCAATGGCGTGCTGGCGATGCGCTACGACGCCAACGAAGTCGCCCAGGGCGTCACCGAGGTGCTCGCCTATGGCACCGCAGTGCAGGTCGAAGCGTCAACGTGATGTGATTTTGCAGTGCGGCTTGTCCTGGCGCATGAGAGCGGGCCAGACTCGTCCTTCAGGACGGGGAAGCGCTGCGTGCCGCTCGCACGATTCCACAGGAGATTGACGCCATGTCGGTAGCCAAGGTCATCGAAATCAATGCTTCGTCCGCCAAGGGGGTCGAGGATGCCGTGCAGCACGGTTTGCGCAAGGCCGCGGAGTCGGTGAAGAACATCAAGGGCGCCTGGGTCAACGAGATCAAGGTGGTCACGAAGGACGACGGCACGGTGATCGAGTGGCGCGTCAACATGAAGGTGAACTTCATCGTCGAGTGAGCCGGCGGGGGATGGGGCCGCAGGAGTGCGAGTTCCCCGTTCCCCGGTTTCAGCCGTGGCTGAGGCCGGTCACGTGACGATCGTCGTCGTATTCCACGCAGGTGTCGGCCAGCGCCGGCAAGGTGGCCAGCGCGTGGCGGCTGAGCCGTTCGAAGTGCGCCAGGAACCGCTCCATCGCCGGCGCATCCATCGCCAGCGGCGCGTGGCGCGCCAGCAGATCCTGTTCCTGTTCGCCACGCCAGCGCCGCACGATTTCCCAGCCTGGCGCCTGCAGCACGATCAAGGCATCGAACTTGCGCCATAACGGCTGGTAGCCGCGCAGTTGCTTGTTGACCCAGTGCCGCCAGCTGCCATCCGGGTCTTCCTTGAGCTCCAGCGCGTTGACCGGCCTGGCCAGTGCGGCCTGCAGTTGCGGGCGGATGCCCAGCGCCCAACCCTCCACGATCACCAGTTTCGGTGGCCGCGTGATGCGCGGCCAGCGCGACGGCGAAAAACGGGTGTCGCGGCCCTTGTCGAAACGCGGGTGCGATACCGGCAGCTTGTCCGAGGCGTGCGGCAGCGCGGCCAGCACCGACATCATCAGCTCGATTTCGTGCGTACCCGGCACGCCGCGGCTGCGCAACAGCGGATGCACGTCGCGCGCCAGTGCCTCGCGGTCGCTGCGGGCGTAATAGAAGTCATCCAGCGAGAGCACCTCGGTGGCCCAGCCGCGGGCTTCGGCCTGGCCTTTCATCACCCGCGCCAGCGTGCTCTTGCCGCTGCCTTGCAGACCGGACAGGCCAAGGATGTAGGGGCGTCGTGAGCGGGCTATGCGCCCGGCGTACTGGTCGAGCAGATGGCCGGCGAGGGCCTCGTTCTGCATATCGGCGTGAGACGTCATCCGCGGGATATCCTGGTTCCGGGAGGTACTTCCGCCACCAGCCGGCGGCGGCCATCCAGTATCCCGCAAACGGATGCGCCGCGTTCACGTTTCATGGTGGGAAATGGCGCCGCCAGCCGTGCTGACGCGGTACTGGATGAAGGGGGCATTGCACTATCATCAGTCAGGTTCATCCGCGCCATGATGGCGCGTGTCGGTCACGATGCAAAAGGAAAGTTTCAAACATCATGCTCAAATCCGAGATTCTGGACACCTTCCTGCGCCTGCTGGACGAAGCCAAGGCCAGTGGCGACCGCGAGCCTACGGCGATGAATCTGGCCACCGTCGACAGCTCGGGCCGGGTCGCCTCGCGCATCGTGCTGCTCAAGGGGGTCGACGAGCGCGGCTTCCGTTTCCATACCAATTACCAGAGCGACAAGGGCAGCCAGCTCGATGCGCATCCGCAGGTTGCCCTGTGCTTCTACTGGAAGCAGCTGCGTGACGGTGTGCAGGTGCGCGTGGAAGGTGCCGCGCGCAAATTGCAGGACGAGGAATCGGACGCTTATTTCGCCAGTCGTCCGCGCCAGAGCCAGATCGGCGCATGGGCTTCGCTGCAGTCGCAAACGCTTCCCGACCGTGACGCGTTCGAGCAGCGGGTGG
>DHXA01000144.1:3271-4311 GCA_002413455.1 Rhodanobacter sp. UBA5168
GAGCCGGACATGCTGGAATTCTGGTACGGCGCCGAGTTCCGCCTGCACGAACGGGTGCGCTGGGACCGCCACGGCCAGACCTGGACCAGCCGGCTGCTGTATCCATGACCCGTCCGGTACCCGCCACGCATGTCGCGCAGGATGGATTCGCCGTGCATACGCGTGGTCGGGGGTTCAGCGACGTTACCCGGCAGGTGGGTGAGGTGGTGGCGAACAGCCATGTGCAGGCTGGCATCGCGAACATCTTCACCGCGCATACCAGCTGTTCGCTGCTGATCAGCGAGAATGCCGATCCGGCCGTGCGTGACGACCTGGAACGCTGGTTCGCCCGTGCCGTGCCCGATGGTGACGCGATATTCCGGCACGACGCGGAAGGCCCGGACGACATGCCGGCGCATGTTCGTTCGATCCTCACCGGGGTCAGCCTGAGCGTACCGGTGCATGGCGGCAAGCTGATGCTGGGTACCTGGCAGGGCATCTATCTGTGGGAACACCGCATCGACCCGCATCAGCGCAAGGTCACGGTAACCGTGCTGGGTCATTGAGCGCATGAACGACCACCCTGCGCAGGGACCCCGCTTGCCCGATCACTTCCCGCAACGCATCGTCTGCCTCACCGAGGAGCCGACCGAGGTGCTTTACGCGCTCGGCGAGGATCGCCGCATCGTCGGCATCTCCGGTTTCACCGTGCGGCCGCCGAAGGCGCGCAAGGAGAAGCCAAAAGTCTCCGCCTTCATCAGTGCGAAGATCGGCGAGATCCTGAAGCTGGAACCCGACCTGGCGATCGGCTTCTCCGATATCCAGGCGGACATCGCGCGCGAGCTGATCAAGGCCGGGGTCGAGGTATGGATCAGCAACCATCGCAGCGTCGACGGCATCCTCGCCTATATCCGCCGGCTCGGCGCGATGGTCGGCGCACACGAAAAAGCCGAGGCTTATGCGCAGCGGGCCGAGCGGCATATCGCCGACATCCGCGCCGCGGTGGCGCGGTTGCCGCGGCGGCCGAAGGTGTATTTCGAGGAGTGGGACGAGCCGATCAT
>DHXA01000170.1:0-3351 GCA_002413455.1 Rhodanobacter sp. UBA5168
GTTGCGGCCGTACTTATGTTGCGCGCCTCGGAGTGACTTTCGGACGTACCGGAGCGCGGCGTTCTCTTGACGCAACATAATATGGTGCTTCGGCTGGCGGACCTTCATTCCATGGAGGTTCGCCATGTATCAAACCAGTTGTCCAAGCCATGCCACCGATGATCGCCCTGACGAAGCGCCATTTGCGGACGAGCGTGGCCGTTATCTCCGTCACTGTGCGGAACACGGTGCGAAGGCCGCAGTGCTCAAAGTGAAGCGCAACGAGCTTCTTTGGATTGCTACCCGCCTTGATCTGAATGCCCGCGATGGCGTCGATATGGTGATGCTATCGCGGATAGCCCAGGAACGTCAGGGCCTTCATGGAGCGGTTACCGCCGAGCGAAGGGTCATCGATATCGGACGACCGTGGTTGCGGTTCCTTGGCTGGTGGCGCGAGCCCATCGTCACGCTTGAGCACCAAGACAAACTGGACCAGTACGCCGCGTGGATGCGCAGCGAGCGTGGATTTACGCCGGCGACAGTGGAGCATTGGAGCCGAACGATCGGAAGGTTCCTGCGCTGGTGCGAACAGAAGAATCATGACCTCGCAGGTCTCACCGTCCGGGACATCGACGAGTACTTCGTTGTTGAAGGTATGGGGCGATGGTGTCGTGTGTCAGTGGCTAACACGGCATCTGCCTTGAGAGGGTTTCTGCGCTTTGCTGCATCTCGAGGGTTCTGCGCGAATGGTTTGGCCGCTTCGATTTGCCGCCCCAGGCTTTATCAGCAGGAGTCTCTACCATACGCGCCCGATTGGTCCGATGTGCAACGCATGTTGGCGGACGCCGACACGGACAGGCCTCGGGATATTCGGGATCGCGCTATTCTGCTGCTGCTTGCTGTTTACGGCATGCGCAGCGGTGAGGTGGTCGCACTGCGCCTCGACCAGATCGACTGGGCCGCGCGAACTCTCCGACTATTCCGCCTGAAGCGCCGACAGCCGCAGGTCTATCCGCTGGTGCCGCACGTCGCCGAAGGGCTCGCCCGCTACATTGATCTGGTGCGACCGCCATGCCCCTGGCCGCAGGTCTTCTTGTGCATGTCAGCGCCCCGCCGACCGATGCAGGCGGGCAGCATCTATGATGTTGCCAACCGCAGGTTCGTCGCCCTCGGGATCAAGATCGCCCACCAGGGTGGACACGCCCTTCGCCATGCCTGCGCCAGGCGCCTCCTCGCTGAAGGTCTTTCACTCAAGGAGATCGGCGACCATCTTGGCCACCGCAGCACCTCGGCAACCAGCATCTACGCCAAGGTGAACATGAATGAGCTTCGTAGGGTTGCCGCGTTCGACTTGGGAGATCTCCCATGAACATGGCCGAACTCGTCGAGGCTTATCTGGCCAGACAACGCTCCCTTGGCATGCGCTTCGACTCTGCCGAGCGTTTGCTTCATCGATTTTGCCGGGCCCTGGGGAATCCCGAGATCGGCAAAGTCACTCCCGAACTGGTGGCCACGTTCCTTCGTGGCCAGGGTGCTCTCAGCGCGACCTGGTTGCTCCGGTACAGGGTTCTGACTGGCCTTTACAGGTTCGCCATCAGTCGCGGATATGTCGGCAGTTCACCATTGCCGACGACTTTGCCAAAGCTGCCGCCACAACAAACCCCCTACGTCTATTCCACCGAAGAACTGCGTCGGTTGTTAGACGCCACGGAGGCGCTGCGCGTCGGGCACAGCCCTCAAGTGCCTGCGATGTACCGGACACTCATTCTGCTCCTCTACGGGACTGGTATGCGGATCGGCGAGGTGCTGCGCTTAACCCTGCAGGATGTCGATTTGACTGAACAGGTGATCGCCATTCGCGACACGAAGTTCTTCAAGACGCGCCTTGTTCCGATTGGACCAAGGCTCCATCAGGAACTTGCCAGACATACAGAGCGACGCCGCCTCCTTCCATTACCGGGCGGGGAGACGTCGCCCTTATTCACCACGCGCGATGGACGAGCATGGCACTACGTGCGCGTCATCGCGTGGTTTCAGGATGTTCGCCGAGCTGCAGGTATCCTTTGCCCTACTGGCGAACCCCGGCCCCCGCGCCTGCATGATCTTCGCCACACTGCGGCGGTGCATCGGGTGGTGGCATGGTATCGGACAGGTCAGGACGTTCAGCTCTTGCTTCCGCAACTCGCCACCTACCTTGGCCACGTCGATGTTCGATCGACGCAACGCTATCTGCAGATGACCCCCGACCTCCTCCAGGCAGCAAATCAACGCTTCGCTCAATATGCCATGGGGGGCGACCATGAAGGATGAGAACCTGCTTGGTCCCTGGGTTCGCCGCTTCCTCCTCGAACATCTGGTGGCCGAGCGAAACCTTTCGCGCAACACGCAGGCCAGCTATCGCGATACGCTGATGCTCTTGCTTCCTTTCGCAAGCAAGGAGGGAGGCAGCCCCATTGATCGAATGACTGTAGAGGACTTGACGCCAGCAATCGTCCGCAAATTTCTCTACCATCTGGAGAGCACTCGACAATGCAGTGGCGCCACCCGGAACCAAAGGCTGGCCAGCATACGTTCGCTGGCCAAGTTCATCGGCATGCGTTCGCCGGTTCACCTGGCTTGGTGTACTGAGATTCGCGCTGTCCCATTCAAGAAGACGGCCCAAACCGTCATCGAGTATCTCGAGAAGGTGGAGATGAACGCTCTGCTTAATCAGCCCAATCAACGAACCCCACTCGGTGCGCGAGATCATGCCTTGTTGCTCTTCTTGTACAATACCGGAGCTCGGGCAGATGAAGTTGCAAGGCTGACGGTGGGGAGTTTGCAGTTGGGCCGGTCGCCCTCCGTGCGTCTTCACGGCAAAGGGAATAAGTTCCGCACCTGCCCCTTGTGGCAGACAACGACAACGTCTTTGGCCTGCCTTGTGGGGAACCGCGACTTGAATGGCTCGGTATTCATGAACCGGGTCAGTCAACCTATAACGCGCTTCGGTATCCACGGGGTGGTAACTCGCTACGCGAACTTGGCCAGCAAGGTGGTGCCAACATTGGCGACCAAGCGCGTAAGTCCACATACGATACGACACACAACGGCCGTCCACCTGCTGCGCGCCGGCGTCGACATCAATACGATCCGTGCATGGCTTGGCCACGTCTCGCTGGATACGACGCACATCTACGCAGAAGTCGACCTCGAAATGAAAGCCAAGGCCCTCGCCAGCGTCGATCTGAGCGGACTGAAAGCGCGGCCAGAGCGACGTTCCCTGCCCTCATTGGTGGCGTTCCTGAAAGCTTTGTAAGCAATTTCTATGTTGCGGATCGAGCCAGGGTTCCCCACGGTATCCCTGGCTCTCGCCACCAGCCGCAACATAAGTAC
>DHXA01000170.1:3611-4620 GCA_002413455.1 Rhodanobacter sp. UBA5168
GCCGCAACATAACGGCTGTAGGCATAGCCGTCAGGATGAACGGCGCGATATTCCTCCCACAGGATCATCAGGGTGACGCCCGGCCGCTTCAGCTCCCGCGTGACCGCTGCCCAGTCCGGTTCGACGTAGCGGCGGGCTCCAGCCCGCACACCGCCGTTGACGAACAGCCGACGCTCCAGCTCCTCGTCGGTGACTTCGGCCGGCAGTGGCCACGTGATCCCCGCCGCTGCGATGCGCGCCAGATATTCGCGCACCGTGCTGTGTGAGATGCCCAGCTCCCGCGCAATCGCCCGCGTCGGGGCACCGGCACCGAAATGCAATGTCATCAGCCGCTGTATCCGCCGCATGGACAGCCTCTTGGTCGGCATCCCTCACTCCATCGATTGCGATGGAGCACTGGACGCCAGCTTGATGCTGACCTGCGAAACGCCACCCTCCTCCCGGTCGCGCCCTTTCGACAGCGGTGGGCGGCTTCGTCAGAACGGTGGACGGCATCAATTCAGAATGCCGGACGGCATCAGTTCACAATGCTGGACGCCATCAGCTCAGAACGCCTGGACGGCTTGCCTCAGAATCCGCACCTTCGCACGCTCGCTGACTGCGATGCGCTGATTGCTCGTGTAGCCACGGTGCGGCACTGTGTGGTGATTGGTGCGAGTTTCATCGCCCTTGAAGTCGCAGCTTCTCTGCGGATCCGGGGGCTGCAGGTAGACGTTGTTGCGCCTGAAGCTCGCCCCATGGAGCGGGTCATGGGCGCAGCGATCGGCGACATGGTGCGCGCGATCCACGAATCGCACGGGGTAACCTTCCATCTCGGCGCGACTGTTACCGGGATCGCCGATAACTCGGTGACACTATCGACCGGCGAGCAGCTCGATGCTGAGCTGGTTGTGGTCGGTATCGGTGTCCGACCAACGGTGGCACTCGCGCAGCGGGCGGGACTCGCCGTCGATCGCGGTGTTGTGGTCAACGAGTTCCTGCAGGCCAGCGCGCCAGGCGTCTTTGCAGC
>DHXA01000162.1 GCA_002413455.1 Rhodanobacter sp. UBA5168
TCGCCGTGCACGCGGAAGATCGGCGTGAACGCGCCGAACTCGATCCAGCGTGCGTAGTTTTCCGGTGTCGGCGTGCCGTCCTTGAAGCCGCCGCCATCCATGCCCCACTGCATCGCGCCGACGTTGATCGCGCTGAGCATGCGCGCGCGCTGGCCAGCCATGCTGGCGAAGCCGGTGGGGATGTCGCCTGACCACAATCCGTAGGCGTAGCGTTGCGAGCCGAGCCAGAAGTTGCGGTTGATCGACCATACGCGCTGGTTCGAGATCGCGCGCTGGCCGTCGTACAGCGTGCGCTGCATGTTGAGGAACTGGGTGTTGCTCGGGGTGTTGTCGGCCTCGTCGTTCCACCAGCCGGCCATGCCGGTGGCGAAACTCAGTTTCAGCGCGTCGTTGAAGAACCAGGCGCGCGCCGCCGGCTTGTCGAAGTCGATGTCCTTCACCGGCTTGTGCGAGAAGTAGTCCGGTGCGGCCTTCTCGTCCGGGCGCCACAGGTCGTGTGCGGTGGCATAGCGACCTTCGACCGTGTCGACGTGGACGCGCGGCTTCATGATGCCGGTGAGGTGGATGCCGCGCCGGTCGAGTTCGGTTTTCAGCTTGCCGTCGGGGCCGTCCGGAAATTTGGTGGCATTCCAGCGGAACTCGCCGTAGTCATCCTCGCCCCAGGCCTTCCAGTCGAAATCGAGCGTGAAGTTGTCGATCGGTATGTGTTTGGCGCGGTAGGTGTCGACGATCTGCAGCAGCTCTTTCTGGTCGATGCCCCACTGGCTGTTGGTGAAGCCCATCGCCCACTTCGGAAACAGCGGCGACCGACCGCTTAGCTGTGCCAGTGCGGAGAAGATTTCGGCGGGCGTGCCGACGAGGATGTAGTAGTCGGGGCGTTGACGCGCGCTCTTGTCGACGCTGATCGCACCGGGCTTCAGGGTGAACGTGGCGCCATCGCTGTCGAGCAATACGCCGTAGCCGGCAGTGCTCCACACGAACGGCGCGCCGGCATGGCCTTGCTCACCGGCGCCGGCTACCTGCTTGCCGGTACGCAGCAGGCCGGCGGCGGCGTCCTCGGTCGCGTTGTAGCCGCCGATGCCGTACAGCGCATCGTGCGGTTCGTGCTGCAGGGTCAACCCGCCGTGTTGCAGCGAGGAGAGGTCGAGCTGCAACAGGCGATGATGTTGCGCGTCGTCGATCTGCAGCTGGCGATGCTGCTTGTCCCAGTGGACCGAGGCGCGCGCGGTGGCCATGCTCGCGTCGTTCGCGTCGGTGCGCACTTGTTCGAACACGGGGCGCGCAGCGTCGTGGTCGATTACCAGGGTGGGCGCATCGGTGGTGTCGCCAAGCGCGTTTTGCACGTGCACGATGCCGGGTGCGACGAAGCGGACGCTGAGCTGATCCGCACCCAGGCCGACCAGCATGACGTGGTTGCGGATGTGTGCCATGGAGGTCGCCTGCGGTGGCGCTGTTGTTGCGGCGGTCACGCCGATCGGTGCCAGCGCAAGGCCCAGCCAGAACCTCGTTGCCATACCGAATCGGTCGCGGCGTACTGATCTATTCATCGCATCACCTCAGTTTTCATTGCAGGATCGCCGTAGTGTAGGGCGGCATCTGCAGGCGGTCGTTTTGCAGCGTGACGCCGGGCTTGCTGTGCAGCAGCACGGCATGGAAACGATCGTCGCCCAGCGCCATGTTCTGCGGTAGGCCGGACAGGTTGTGCACGACCAGAACCCGACTGCCGGTGTCGTCGAGCTGCCAGGCGGCGATGTGCGGATTGCCTGTGGGGTGCGCGTGGATGGCGCCGTCGCGCAGCGCGCTGAGCCGACCGCGCCAGTGGATCAACATCGTGTAGTAGTGCAGCAGCGAATCCGGATCGGCCTGTTCCGCCTCGACCGACACCGCCGGACCGTCGTGCGACGTCGAGGCCTCCCAGGTGGTTTCGCCCGGCGCATCGGCGGCGCGGCTCCAGCGCATCGGTTCGCGCAGATCGGGGTCGGGCTTCTGTCCGCGCATGCCCAGTTCCTCGCCGTAGTAGACGAACGGCTGGCCAGGCAGGGTGAGCAACAGCGCGGCGGCCATACGCATGTGCTGCGGGTTGCCCGATAGCTGGCTCATCACGCGGTCCTGGTCGTGGTTGGACAGGAACGGCGCATCCACGCCCGACTTGCCGGTGACCTTGCGATAAGCGGCATCGGTGTGTGCGAGCAGGGCGCCCAGATCGCCGGCGCGTTCGCTGCGCGCGCTGTCGATCAGACGCGTCGCCAGCGGAAAATCGAACACCGCATCGAGTGGTTTGAAGTACGGCGCCAGTTCGTCGGCGGAGTCGCGGGTCACCTCGCCGACGATATAGGCGGCGGGATCGATCGCATCCATGCCGTGACGGAATTCGGACCACCAGGCGAGGTTTTTCTGCAGCGTGAGCGGATTGTCGGCATCCGCCTTGAAGTCGTAGTAGATGTGCTGGGCGGCATCGAGGCGGAAACCGTCCACGCCTTTCTGCAGCCAGTAGCGGCCGACCTTGACCATCTCCTTGCGCACAGCCGGCGTGTCGTAGTCGAGGTCAGGCATGTTGCGGGAGAAGTCGCCCAGGTAGTGCGCCGCGCCGAGCGCATGCCAGGCTTGCGAACCGGCGGCGTCCTCGGCCTGCAGGTCGGTGTGCGGACCGGCCCAGTGGTACCAGTCGTGGTAGGGGCTGGCGGCGTCGCGGGCAGCCTTGAACCAGGGGTGCCGGTCGCTGGTGTGGTTGATCACCAGGTCGATGATCACCTTGATGTGGCGCCTGTGCGCCTCGCGCAGCAGACGTTCGAAGTCGGCCAGCGTGCCGTATTGCGGATTGATCGCGTAATAGTCGGTGACGTCGTAGCCGTGATAGCTGGGCGAGGAATTGATCGGCATCAGCCAGATCCCGCTGACGCCGAGCGACTGCAGGTAATCGAGTTTCGCGGTAACGCCGTTGAGATCGCCGATGCCGTCGCCGTTAGTGTCGACCCAACTGCGCACGAAGATCTCGTACCAGACGCCGGAGCCCGTCGGCGCCGTCGCATGCGCCACCGCCGTGGGCAGCGTCGCGCAGAAGATGAGCAAGGCCAAGAGGGAGCGACGGATCATTATTGACTCCAGCAGCAGGGAAGGGACGGTCTGGCGGATTTGCATGCGGCGATCGCGTCGCCGGCTTTTATCGGTATGGATCAGCCCTCGGCCTTGAAATGGCGGGCGATGAATTCGGCATGCTCGGGCATGGTCGCCACGGCACGGTGGACCAGTGTGCGGATATCGGCGAGGAAGCCGTCGAGTTGCGCCTGCGACAGGCCGTCGGCGAGCGGGTGATGGCGGGCCGGATCGATGCCTTGGCCGACCAGCACCTGCAGCCAGCCCATCGGAGTGAACAACTCCTCGCCGTCGCGAAAAATATGGCCGCTGGTGCGGAACAGCTCGATCCGGTGCGCCAGGCCTTCGGGCAGGTCCATCGTTGCGCATTGCCGCCAGAACTCGGTGTCGTCGCGTTCGGTGGCGTTGTAGTGCAGGGCGATGAAGTCGCGCGTGCGTTCGTACTCGAAGCGGGTCTGGCGGTTGTACTCGGCGACCAGCGACGGCTCGAAATTCTTGTCCGGGAACATCGCCAGCAGGCGGCCGACCGCCGACTGCATCAGATGGATGCTGGTCGATTCCAGCGGCTCGATGAAGCCGCTGGCCAGGCCCATCGCCACGCAGTTGCGGTTCCATACGCGTTTGCGCATGCCGGTGTGGAAGCGCAGCTGGCGTGGCTCGGCCAGCGCCGGGCCTTCCAGGTGCGAGAGCAAGGTGGCAGTCGCCTCGTCGTCGCTGACGTGGCGGCTGCAGTAGACGTGGCCGTTGCTGTCCAGGTGCTGCAGCGGGATGCGCCACTGCCAGCCCGCCCGCTGGGCGCTGGCCTGGGTGTACGGCCGGATCGTGTCGCCATGCTCGCTGGCCACCACCACCGCGCGATCGCATGGCAGCCAGTGCTGCCAGCTGTCGTAGCCGGTTTTCAGCGCACCCTCGATCAGCAGGCCGCGGAAACCGGAGCAGTCGATGAACAGGTCGCCGGCGATGGTCTCGCCACTTTCCAACTGCACCGACTCGATGAAGCCATCGATCTCGCGCAGCGCGACATCGATCACCTTGCCCTCGGTGCGCACCACGCCGCGTTGCTCGGCATGCCGGCGCAGCAGCTGGCCGAATCGCGCGGCGTCGAAATGGTAGGCGTAGCGGATGCCGGTGAGCGGGCTGTCGCCGACCTTGTCCATGCGCGCGAAACGGTTGAGGTTGGCGGCCTGCGCATTGATCGAGTACGCCCACAGATCGGGCGCGTCGGGATTCTCGCGGCGACTGCGCAGCCAGTAGTGCTGGAAGCTGGCCAGGCCCAGCGGCAGGCCGACATCGCTGAACGCATGCAGGTACGAATCGCCGATCCGGCGCCAGTCGTTGAACTGCACCGCGAGCTTGATCGTGCCGCGGCTGGCCTTGAGCAGTTCGTCCTCGTCGATGCCGAGGAACTGGCTGACGTGACGGATCTGCGGGATGGTCGCCTCGCCCACGCCGACGATGCCGATCTCGCTGGACTCGACCAGCCGGATCTGCAGCTGTGGCCCGAGTGCCTGGGCAAGCAGGGCTGCTGTCATCCAGCCGGCGGTGCCGCCACCGACGATCACGACTTGCCGGATGCGCGTGTCGTTCATGCGCTTGCTCCTGTGGCTGCTTGCCGCCGACGGCTGGCGTCGGGAAAAACGCCCCGCCGGAGGACACACGGCGGGGCAAGCGGGGAGACTCCGTCTTACTGGAACTTGTAGGAGACGCCGATATCGAACCGGCGGCCGTAACGCTCCCACGTCAGCACCTGGCGGGGATCGTCGTTCTGGTAGGTGATGAAGGTCTTGTTGGACAGATTGGAACCCTGCGCGATCAGGGTCAGGCCCTTGAGCGCGCCGCTGTCGAACGAGTAGCTCACCTGTGCGTCATAGCTGCTGCCACCCTGGATGGTCTGTTCGATGCGCGAGGCGCTGATGCCCGACACCTCGCCCAGGAAGCTGGAGCGGTAGCTGTCGCTGACGCGCGCTTCGAAACCGTTGTGCTGGTAGTACAGCGTGCCGTTGGCGACCCACTTCGACAGACCCGGCACGGCGAGCGCCGTGCTGTTGCCGGCGAAGACCAGCGAGCTGTTGGTGCGGTTGCCGGTGACGATCACGCCGAAGCCGTTGAGGGTCGGAGTAAACAGGTTGAACGGCAGGTTGAGGGTGACCTGGGCGCCCTTCACGTAGCCGTGACCGTCGTTGGTCGGACCGGAGACAGTGCCCAGGGTGGTGCCGAGCTGGGCCTGCTGGGCCGGCGTCAGACCGAACGGCAGGAACGAGCTGAAGTCGTACAGGTAGGCCGCGTTCGGGTTGATGTAGTCGGTCAGCTTGAGGAAGTAGCCCGACAGCGCGAAGTAGCCGCCACCGGCGCTGCGGCACAGCTCCGAGTTCTTCGCGTCGCCGGCATTGCATTCGTAGCTGTTGCCGGACGAGAAGTAATGCTCGTAGCTGACGTTGTAGTTGTCGGCCATGGTCGGCTTGAGCTTGGCATTGCCGCCGGAGGCGCTGAAGTATGCCTGGTTCGGATCGGTCGACTGCAGGCGCGTGAGGTTGCCGCTCACCCCGAGGCTGGCGTTCATCTGATCCATACGCGGGCGGGCGAGGGTGCGTGCGGCGCTGACGCGCAGGTCGTCGCTGTCGCCGAAGCCGAAGATCAGGTTGGCACTGGGCAGAACCTTGTTGTAGCTGGTGCTGCCCACCACCGGAATCAGCGTGATCGCATTACCGGTGATCGCGCTGCCCGGCGCCACCCGTTCGCCGATCGAGCGCTGCGAGGTGTGCTGCCCCTGAACGCCGACGTTGCCGCGCAGGCTGACGCCGCCAAGATGGGTGTCGAGGTTGAACTGCAGGTACGGGGTCAGCGTCTTCTCGCGCACCTTCCAGTTCGGCGGCATCGACAGCGACGAGCCGAAGGTGGGCACCTCCTGCAAGGCGCCGCTGCGGATCAGGTCGAACGGGTTGTAGCAGGTCTGCGAACCGACGCCCATCCACGACAGCGGGCTGCAACTGCTGCCGCTGAACGGCGCGGTCTCGACCGCACCGCCGCCGCTGAGCGTACCGCCGCCCAGGGTCAGGAAGCTCTGGTCGATGTTGTAGGTCTTGTTGCGGGTGCTGTGAGCCACGCCGAACTCCATGCTGGAGAACGGGCCGCTGGAGAAGCTGCGCTCCACCGCCAGGTGCAGGTTGGCCAGATAGTCCACGGTGTGCGGCGCGTTGATGAAGCCGGCTTGCACCACGTCATTGCCGGCGCCCCAGCCCTGCGGATCAGTAAGCACCATGCCGCTGCCGTAATCCAGCGACGGGTTGACGTAGAACAGGCCGTTGTCGCGCTCGGTGAAGCCGAGGTTGTCGGTGGGGCCGTTGGCCGAGCCGTAGCTGGTGCCGGAATAGCTTTCGAGATTGATGTCGCGGCGGGTGGCGCGGGAGTAGTTCGCGTCGAGGTCGGCCGTCCAGTTCTCGTTGATGGTGAACTTGTTGTCCCAGTTGACGTTGTAGACGCGGGCGCTGGTGCTGTTGTAGTCGTTGCGGATGACGCCCTTGACGCCGTCGTAGGTGCCGCTCTGGACGAAGCCGTTCTGCACGGTGCCGCCCGGTTGCAGTTGCGCGGAGCTGTAGAACAGCGGGAACTCGATACCCTTGGCCTGCTGCACTTCCTTGAAGTTGTCGTAGGTGAGGTCGAGGGTGCCGGTGTAGTGCTCGTTCGGCTGCCACTGCACGGTGCCCAGCACGCCGCGACGCTTCATGGTGTCGGAGATGCCGTAGTTCTTCGATCCGCCGATCACGGCGTTGCCGTCGGCGTCGTCCGGATAGCCCCAGGGTCCCTGGTGCTGGATCTGCGAAGGATTGGATTCCAGATCCACGCCAAGGGTGACGCCGATGGTGTGGTCGGCGAACTGGTTCACCCACACGCCGTTGAGGTTGTAGCCCTTGTCGCTGACGCCGGGGCCGTCTGCCTGCTGCGACATGCCGTCCCAGATGTAGTGGGCGTTCACTGCGGCCTCGGGGCCGTTCTTTTCCAGCGGGCGGATGGTGTGCATGTCCACCGTGCCGGTCAGGCCCTGGCCGATCAGGTCGGCCTGCGGGGTCAGGTGCACCACCACGTTGTCGAACCAGCTCGACGGGTACTGATCGAACTGCACGTCGCGGTTGTTGGACGTCGAAACCTGCTGGCCGCCGTTGACCAGCGCGGTGGAGAAGTCCGGGCCGAGGCCGTGGATGGTCAGCACCTGCGGGCGACCGCTGACGGTCTGCACCGCGAGGCCTGGCAGGCGGCCGAGGGTGTCGGCGATGCTCACGCCGGGCAGCTTGCCGATCTGTTCGGCCGAGACGGCCTCGACGATGCTGTCGGCGTTGCGCTTGAGCGCGGTGGAGTTCTCGATGCTGCTGACGAAGCCGCTCACCTGGACTGTCTGCAGCTCCTTCGCCTTGGCCTTGGCTGCCCTGGACTTTGCGTCGGCCTGGGTGGTGGCATCCTGCGCCGCCGGCGCGTTCTGGTCGGTCGACTGGTCGGACCGCGGCGTGGCCGCGTATGCAGCAGAGGTCGCGCAGAAGCCGACCGATGCCAGCGCCAAGGCAAGCACATTGCGTTTGAATATCACCGTTATCCCCTCCCAGGGTTGCGCGTCGTTTTTTGTAATTGCTGCAGCCACTAAGCCCCAACGTTGCGATGGTCAGCACGCATGCACAAGCCGTGATCCGTCGCCGTGGTGTTGATGTTAGGGCTGCCTTTCGCGGTGGAGACGGTTCCTGCATACGTATTCATTGTGCTGCTGTGCACCGCAAACATGCGCGTGGCTGCGCATGCGATGCATCGCCGCTGCGGTGCGTACGGGTATGCCGGAAAGATGGTGAGACCAGCGCCAGACGCCATCGGGCGCGGCCTAATGATCTTTCATATAGACGTCCATACGTCTGAACCTACTGCATGCTGCATTGCGATAGTTGCCGCCCATGAATACGTATGCATTGTCGCGGCCGCACCCGCATGTAGCCAGTAAGCTCCCCGACAAGCTGCGAAAGCACCGCCTCGGGCGTGTTGTCTTCGACTCGTGCAAGAACTTACGGGACATGCGAATGAGTGATGCACCCTGGTGGCGCGGAGCCGTCACCTATCAGATCTACCCACGCAGTTTTCTGGACACGGATGGCAATGGCGTGGGCGACCTGCCGGGCATCATCGAACGGCTCGATTACGTGGCCAGCCTTGGCGTCGATGCGATCTGGATCGCGCCGTTCTTCAAGTCGCCGATGGCTGATTTCGGGTACGACATCGCCGATTATCGCGACGTCGATCCGCTGTTCGGCACGCTGGCCGACTTCGATCGGTTGCTGGCCAAGGCTCACGCCCTGGGTCTGAAGGTGATGATCGACCAGGTGCTCAGCCACACTTCGGCAGAGCATGACTGGTTCCGGGAAAGCCGCGAGAGCCGTGATAACCCGAAGGCCGAGTGGTACGTGTGGGCCGACGCGAAGAACGACGGCAGCGCACCGAACAACTGGCTGTCGTTGTTCGGCGGTTCGGCCTGGCAATGGGAACCTCGCCGCGGGCAGTATTACCTGCACAACTTTCTCGCCTCGCAGCCGGATCTCAACTTCCACCATCCCGACGTGCGCGTGGCGATCCTGGACAGCGTGCGCTTCTGGCTGGACAGGGGCGTGGACGGTTTCCGTCTCGACGCGATCAACTTCTGCTTTCACGACCGCGCACTGCGCGACAACCCGCCCAAGCCGAAGGAGAAGCGTGTGGGTCGCGGCTTCAGCCCCGACAACCCCTACGCGTTCCAGTATCACTACTACAACAACACGCAACCGGAGAACCTCGCGTTTCTCGGCGAGCTGCGCACGCTGATGGACCGCTACCCGGACGTGGCCGCGCTGGGCGAAATCTCATCGGAGGATTCGCTGGCCACGATGGCCGAGTACACCCGCGCCGGCCGGCTGCACATGGGTTACAGCTTCGAGCTGCTGACCGACGACTTCAGCGCCGCGCACATCCGCAGCACGGTGCAGACGCTGGAAGCGCAGATGACCGAAGGCTGGCCGTGCTGGGCGATCTCCAACCACGACGTCGAGCGCGTACTGACGCGATGGGGCGGGGGCCGGCCCTCGCCGCAGTTGGCCAACCTGCTTACCGCGATGGTCTGTTCGCTGCGCGGTTCGGTGTGTGTCTATCAAGGCGAGGAGTTGGGCCTGACCGAAGCCGAGCTGCCCTACGAAGCGCTGCGCGACCCTTACGGCATCGCATTCTGGCCGCAATTCAAGGGCCGCGACGGCTGTCGCACGCCGATGCCGTGGAGTGATGACGACGCGCATGCCGGCTTCAGCCGCGGCATGCCATGGCTGCCGGTGCCGCAGGAGCATCGCACGCTGGCAGTGACCCGGCAGGAAGCCGATCCCGACTCGGTATTGAACGGTTTTCGCACTTTCATGCACTGGCGCCAGTCGCAGCCCGCGCTGCGCTGGGGCGATATTCAATTCGTGGATACTGCCGAGCCCGTGCTGGCATTCACTCGCCATCTGGACGGCCAGACGGTACTGGTCGTGTTCAATCTGGCCGATGCCGAAATCGAGATTCGCCTGCCTGCCGTATTCGGCAATGCGCATCTGCTGGAGGGCCACGGCCTGCCGTCCGGCCATCTCCACGGCAACCGGCTGCAGTTGCCTGGCTATGGCGCCTGCTTCGCCAGCGTGGTGTGAGGCTCTTGCGGGCATCATGCAAGCAACGGGGAATTTCGGCATGACGCGATCGCGCTCCCTGCTGCGCCCGACACTTGCGTTGCTGTTGGCCGCATCCGTCGGAACGGCGATGGCCGCAAACCCTTCAGTACCGCCGCAGCCGAACTCTCTCTCCACCGCCAACGGCGGGGGAAAGAGCGAGGGGGTACTCCACCTGCAGCTCGATGCACCGGTGTTCGCTCCGGAAAAAATCAAGGTCACGATCTACCTGCCGCCCGGTTACCGTCGCGCCACCCGCCGCTATGCCGTGCTCTATGCGAACGATGGCCAGGACATGTTGGCGGTGGGTTTGCAGCCGACGTTGGCGCGACTCTATCGAGAACATGCCATCGAGCCGGTGATCGTGGTGGCGGTCGACATGCTCGCCGACCGCGCCAGTGGCTATGGTCTGTCCGACCGCGCTACCGCGCGCAGCCTCGTCGGCGGCTCGGTGATCGGGCCGATCGGCAAGCGCGCGCATGACTATTCCGCCTGGGTCGCCACCGTGCTGGTGCCATACGTCGACGCACACTACCGCACGCGCCGGTCGCCGCGCGCGCGCACGATGCTGGGCTGGTCGCTGGGCGCGCTCAACGCATTCAATCTCGGCTGGCAATATCCGGATGTGTTCGGCCGGATCGGCGCGTTCTCGCCCTCGTTCTGGCTGGCCGCCGACCGCACGAGCGCCACCTCGGTGCAGCACACGCGACTGGCGCAGGCCATGGTTGATCACGGCAGCCGGCGCGCTGGCCTCAGGATGTGGTTCGCGGTGGGCACCGCGGAGGAAACCAAGGATCGCGATGGCGATGGCGTCAACGATACCGTCGACGACGTGCAGGATCTGCTCCGGGGCTATCGCGGCGCCGACGGCTTTCACACGCGCGGCCTGAAACAGCTCGGCTATTCGATCAACATGGATTATGCCGGGCACCCGTCGCGCAGGGCGGATGCCGCGCTATTCCAGTTGCAGGGCGGCGTGCACAACCAGGCGTCGTGGAAGCGGATGCTGCCGGTGTTCCTGCGCTGGGACTACGGCCGGCACTGATTTCCGGGCTGCTCCCTCGCAAGCAGGGGAGCAGCGCATCAAGAGCATTGAGCCTGCGGGCAGGAGCGTTACTTGCGCTTGGCAGCGCTGGCGTCGCGAATGCCGCGAAATTCCGAATCCTCGCTCCAGTTCGGCCACGCATCCGAATTGGCCAGATCGTTGCCGACCGTGTGGAGCAGTTGCAGGTCGCGCGCCATCCCGGTGAACGTCCAGCTGGCCTGCCATTCGTCGGCGGGCTGGTGGTAGCGTTTGGCGTTGTAGTCGTCTTCCTCCGCCTTGCCGGCAGCGAGGCCGCCCTCGACCCAGTCATTGCCCGAACCGAACGAGATCGCCGGCACACCGCGCTTGGCGAACGAGAAGTGATCGGAGCGGAAGAAGTGGCCGGCCTCCGGTTTCGGGTCCGCCGAATAGACCACGCCACTGCGCTTCGCGTCGGCGACCAGTTCGTCCAGCAGGCCGAGTTTCGCGCTGCCGGAGATGGTGAAGTTCCGCGCCGGGCCGTGCGGGTCGAGTGCATCCATGTTGAGCACGCCCGCCGTGGTGGCCAGCGGGTACAGCGGATTGGCGGCGTAGTACTCCGAGCCGAGCAGGCCCTTCTCCTCGGCCGTGACGTTGAGGAATACCACCGAGCGTTCGGGCCGCGGCCCCTGCGCAAACGCGCGGCCCATTTCGATCAACGCCGCGGTGCCGGTGGCATTGTCGACGGCGCCGTTGTAGATGCGATCGCCCTTGGCATCAGGCGCACCGACACCCAGATGATCCCAGTGCGCGCTGTAGATCACCGTTTCGTCAGGGCGCTTGCTGCCCTCGACGCGGCCGACGATGTTGTGCGAGGTGATCACGCTGGAGTCGACCTTGAAGCTGGCCGAGAAGCTCTCGCCCTTCAGCGTCACCGGTTTGAATGCGCGCGTCTGCGCCTGCTTCTTCAGCGCATCGAAATCGAGTCCGGCGCTTTTGAACATCTGCACTGCCAGATCTCGCTGGATCCAGCCTTCCAGCTCCGGATGCACGGTGGACGGCTTGTCACGCACGATGTCGAACATGGTGTTGGTGTTGGAATTCTTCACCGTGGCCCAGCCGTACGAGGCAGGCGCGGTTTCATGCACTACCAGCATGCCCAGTGCGCCCCGGCGGGCGGCTTCCTCATACTTGTAGGTCCAGCGGCCGTAGTAGGTCATCGCCTTGCCGCCGAAGTCGCCCTGGCCGGTTTCGAAATCCGGATCGTTGACCAGTACCACCGCGATCTTGCCATGCAGATCGACGCCCTTGAAATCGTCCCAGTGCCGCTCGGGCGCGGTCACCCCGTAGCCGACGAACACCAGCGGCGCGTTGGCGATCGCCACGTTGGTGGAGCCGTCCATCGGTGCGCGCAGCGAGATCTGCTCGCCCTGGGTCAGCGGCTCATGCTTGCCATCGTGGGAGAGCATCAGCGTCGGTGTGCCGACGATCGCACTGCGCCGCAGCGGCACGGCCTGGGTCCACGCGCGCTTGCCGTCCTTGAGATCACCGCCCGGCTGCAAGCCGGCGGCCTTCATCTGCGCCACCACGTAGTCGATGGTCTTCGTCTCTGCCGGCGTGGCCGGACCGCGGCCTTCGAACGCATCGGAGGACAGCGTCTTCACCTCGGCGGACAGGCGCTCGGTGCTGAAGGTCGGCTTGGTACTGGCGGCCAGCGCAAGCGGGCACGCGGCCATGATCAGTGCACAAAGGAGCAATCGCTTCACGGGCAGCCACCTGTCGGGAGAGGAATTCATCGGATAGTAGTGAGGCGGGATGCGCTGGTCCATCCGGCGGCGGCGCGCCTGCAGCGGCCTTTTCAGGATGAGTCCACGTCATGGCGCGCGACGAAACGTGCCGCGCAGCCTTTATGCACCGAGCCAACTTGGCGCGGGTTTATCGGGCGCATGGGACATTCGTCCGCCTCGGCCGGTGCTTGTGAATCGTCGACTGTGGTCGCCGAACTCGGGATTCGACCGAGGAAAGGTCGCTGATCTGAAGGCGTCATGCGCATGTGCTGACGGCAAAGCGCGTCGGCGCCGCCGCATCATGGTATTTCCGTTTGGCCGTCCATATGGTTTCGACGGCGGATCGACTTGCAGCACGGTGCAACCGTGGCGGGATCGCCTGCGGAGGGCGTTCAAGCATGAGAATTGCGTTAATCCGTAGCGCGAATGAGGGCGGTCGAACCTGGGAAGGGTCCAGGAAAGGTGGGCTGTCGTAACTTGCGCGAATCTTCCTTATACCGATCGCTCGATGAATGACGTTGCCGAACTGCCACAAGGCGAGCAACCGGCGATCCAAGCCGGGGTACGGCGCGGCGAGGCGCTGCGGCATCGCGCCATCGCCCTGCTTTTTGGCCGTCTGTTTTCCGCCGTGGGCGGACAGCTGTGCGAGCCTGGCCAGCTGCCGACGCGCGGCATCCACCGCGTGCTGATCTGTCGGCCCAATCACCGACTCGGCAATGCCGTGTTGATCAGCCCTTTGTTGGCCGAAGTCGAGGCGCTCTATCCGGGAGCCGAGATCGACATGGTCAGTGGCGGCGAAGCGGCAAGGATGCTGTTCACCAATCGTTTCCAGGTGCGCCAGGTTTTCTGCCTGCCGCGAAAGATCGCCCGGCACGTGTGGCAGACGATCACGCTGCTGCGGCAACTGCGGTGCAACTCCTATGACCTGGCGATCGATGCATGCCATGGTTCGCAGTCCGGTCGCCTGCTGCTGGGCATCGTCAAGGCTCGCTTCAAGCTCGGCTTCCCGGATGCACGGGCGAATGCCGATTCGCTGTGGCGCAGCCTGCCCTGGCCGGAGCACCTGGCGCATCGCAGCGTGTTTCTGCTGCGTACGGCGTATGCGGGAAAGGTGGACCGGCCGTGCGAAACGCTCAATCTGCGCCTGTCCGATGATGAGCGGCAGCAAGCCGGCAAGGCGCTGGCCGCCGTTCTCGGCGGAATGCAGCAGGCAGCGGCCGGACGCCCGGTCGTCGGCATATTCGCCAATGCCACGGGCGCCAAGCGTTACGGCGAGACATGGTGGAAGGAATTCGTCGATGCACTGCTGGTCTCACAACCGAGCCTGCTGATCGTCGATGTGGTGGCGGAGCATGGACAGGCGCAGCTCGGCGGGGACTTTGCGTCTTACTACACGCGCGACTTGCGCCGCCTGGCCTCGATGATCGCAAACATGGATGGCTTCATCAGCGCGGACTGTGGCGTGATGCATCTGGCCGTTGCCAGCGGTACCCCGACCATCGGTCTGTTCTCGGTGACCAGTTCATCGAAATATCGCCCGTATGGGCGCAGCAACACGGCCATCGATACGGGTGGCATGAGCGCAGTCGAGGTAGCGGGGATGGTTTCAGCGTGGCTCGCGCTGACCTTGCCGGTCGAGCGGCAAGCACCTCTGCCGCTGGCGACACGCAACCAGTGAAGCACGCTCAGTGAAAGCGCGGACCTGTGGCAGGCGGAGCACATTCCAGCATGCCGCCTGCCATTCGGCTCTGATCCTTCCGGTCACCTAGTAGGTGCCGACCACCTTGCCGCTGGTCGCGTCGATCCTGAGCTTGACGTCCGCGCCGGCCGCGTTTTCCGCCTTGGCCTTCCAGATGCCGTCGTCGAAATCGACATCGTGGACGTGGGTATAGCCCTGGGTTTCCAGTGAGGCGCGCACGTCTTTTTCGCTGAGCCTGGAAACCTGTTCATCCGGATAGACGTTGCCGGTGCTGGCATCGATGCGCAGGTCGACGTGCTTGCCGTTGGCACTCTTTGCTTCGGCGCGCCACATGCCGTCCTTGAATTTCAGGTCGTGCACCTTCGTATAGCCCTGTTCGGTGAGCTTGCTGTTCACCTGTGGCTCGGTCATGGCCCGCTGTGCCGTGGCAATGCCGGATACGCCCAAAGAAAGCGTGCCCAGTACCAGCGCGAAAGTCAGAGATGTCATCTTTTTCTTCATGAAACGTACCTCGTTGCCTGCAGGAAACCCGAGTCTTGGCCGGGCCGTGCAAACGTAGGGTGAATCGTGGCGATGAGGCTGAATCGCAGCTGACGTCAACAACGCATAGGCATGCGTCGTGCTACACACGACGGCAGATCTTGCGCGGGTGATGAATACGTCACGCTCAAGCCTCGCCACCACCAATCGAGACCGCCATGACACGATGGTCACGTTCCGGCCCGTTGCTGCTGATCACCGGCAGCGTGTTCGTTTTGCTGGGCCTGACCCTTGCCGCCGGCGGCGCATACCTGCTGGTGCTGGGCGGCTCGTCCTACTACCTGCTTGCCGGACTTGGCATGGCCGTCACCGGCGCGCTGTTGATCGTGCAGCGGCGCGAGGCATTGTGGCTGTATGCGCTGGTGCTGTTCGGCACGACGGCGTGGGCGCTGATCGAGGTGCGGCTGGATTGGTGGCAGTTGTTGCCGCGGCTGGACGTGGGGTTCGCGCTGGCGCTGTGGTTGTGGCTGCCGTCAGTCAATGCCGGCCTGCGCCTGGTGCCGGATGGCCGCGACGTGAAGTTGCGTAGCGGGCGCTGGGCACTGGGTGGCGCGCTGTTGATCGCAGCCATCGTCGGTGTGGTTGCCTTGCTGCAACATCCGCATGAACATCCGGGCGAGTTCGCGCAGGCGCGCATGAACGCATCCGGCCCATCGCCGGCACCGTTCACCGCTGCCGGCGACTGGAGCGCCTACGGCCACTCCGGTTACGGCGATCGCCATGCTCCGGCGCAACAGATCAACCCGCACAACGTGGATCAGCTTCAGCTGGCATGGACGTTTCATACCGGCGACTTCAAGGGCCCGGGCGACCCGCGGGAAATCGCCAACGAGGTCACTCCGCTGAAGGCGAACGGCATGCTGTACCTGTGCACGCCGCACGGCATCGTGATCGCGCTGGATCCGGATACCGGCAAGCAGCGCTGGCGTTATGACCCGAAGATCAACCGGCAGGCGAAGGATTACCAGCACATGATCTGCCGCGGCGTGGCGTATCACGACTCCGGTGCCTACGTCGGGCCGGATGCAGCGGCGTGGCTGCCTGCGGTGAGCGCGTCCAGCGCCGCACCGGGCAAGCCGCCGCCGGTGCCCAAGGGCGCGTTGCCGATATCGCGCATCCATTTCGAGGAATGCCCACGGCGCATCTTTGCGCCGACGGCGGACGCCACCATCGTGGCGATCAATGCCGACACCGGTCAGCTGTGCGAGAGCTTTGGCGATCACGGCGTGATCGGGCTGTACGAACACCAGCCGATGAAGCAGCACGGTTTCCTCAATCCCACCTCGCCACCGGTAGCGACGCGGCATGTGCTGATCGTCGGCGCCAGCGTCACCGACAACGGTTCGACCGACGAACCCTCCGGCGCGATCCGCGGCTACGACATCGACAGCGGCAGGCTGCTGTGGAA
>DHXA01000022.1:0-2845 GCA_002413455.1 Rhodanobacter sp. UBA5168
CGCTCCACCGCATCGTTGGACAACTCGCTCTCGTGCATGGCGCGCTCGACCGGCTGTCCGTCCAGACCGTACACCTGCACGCTGTCGCGAGTGACCTCGACCACGTCGCCTTCGTCGAGATACACCATCTTGTTCGTCACCTGGATCAGCGCCTGCGCGTCCGAGCCAAGAAAATTCTCACCGATGCCGATGCCAACAAGCAGCGGCGCACCGCGGCGCGCACCCACCACGCGGTCGGGTTCGTCACGGCTGATCACGGCGATCGCGTAGGCCCCTTCCAGCGCGCGCACGGTAGCCAGCACCGCGTCGCGCAGGTTCATACCCTCGCTGATGCGCTGATCGATCAGCGCCGCCATGACCTCGGTATCGGTTTCGGAGGTGAATACGTGACCGCCCGCCTGCAGCTCATGGCGCAAACTGACGTGGTTCTCGATGATGCCGTTGTGCACGATGGCGACGCGGCCGGCGACGTGCGGATGTGCGTTGGCCTCGTTGGGTATGCCGTGTGTGGCCCAGCGCGTGTGCGCTATACCGGTGCCACCGGGAAACGGATGGGCGACATACAGCGCTTCCATCTCGCGCACCTTGCCCTTGGCCCGCACACGTTGGATGGTGCCGTGATCGAGCACGGCCACGCCCGACGAATCATAGCCGCGATATTCCAGCGCCTTCAGTCCGGCAATCAGCAGGGGCGCAACATCGCGCTGGGCAACGGCAGCAACAATTCCGCACATCGGTAAAACCTCCTCATGGATGCGAGCCTGCTCAAGGCTCCGTCTCGCCGGCCATTCTGACGCGGCCGCATTGCTGCAAACTTTCTTGGCATAACGGTTGTCGTTGCGACGCGAAAGAGCGGACGAACCGCTTAGTTCACCTTGCGCCGCAGATAGTTCAACAGGTCGATGCGGGTGATCAGGCCCAGGAACTGCTCGCCGTCGACCACGATGGCCACGTGACCTCGCTCGAACACCGGCAGCAACGCCTCGATCGTCTCGCCGACCTGGAGCTTCTGCAGGCTGGTCATCATGGCGGTGGAAACCTGGTCGCGGAAACGCGTCTCGTCGGCATGCACGTGCATCAGCACGTCGGACTCGTCGACGATGCCGACCAGCTTGTGGCCGTCCATCACCGGCAGCTGCGACACGTCGTACAGCTTCATTCGGGTATAGGCGGTGATCAGCAGCTCGTTCGGACCGATCACCACGGTGTCGCGCTGGGCGAACGGGCGCAGTAACAGGTCGCGCAGGTCGCCGTGCTGCTCGCGTTCGAGGAAACCGTTGTCGAGCATCCAGTAGTCGTTGTACAGCTTGGACAGGTACTTGTTGCCGGTGTCGCAGACCAGGGTCGCCACGCGCTTCGGCGCCGTCTGCTCACGGCAGTAACGCAGCGCCGCGGCCACCAGGGTGCCGGTGGACGAGCCGCCCAGGATGCCCTCCTTTGCCAGCAGCTCACGCGCGGTGAGAAAACTTTCCTTGTCGGAGATCGCGTAGGCTTTCTTCACCCGGGTGAAGTCGCTGATGCTGGGCAGGAAATCCTCGCCGATGCCTTCGACCATCCAGCTGGCCGACTTGGTCGAGAGCGTGCCTTCGTTGATGTACTGCGCCAGGATCGAGCCGACCGGATCAGCGAGGATCAACTCGGTCTGCGGCGAATGTTCGGCGAAGAATTTCGACAGGCCGCTGAGCGTGCCGGAAGAGCCGCAGCCGACCACGACCGCGTCGACCTTGCCGTCCATCTGTTCGAGTATCTCCGGGCCGGTGGTGGCGATGTGCGCGGCCGGGTTGTCGGGGTTGCCGAACTGGTTGATGAAGTAGGCACCTGGCGTTTCGCGCGCAATGCGCTCGGCCATGTCCTGGTAGTACTCCGCGTGACCCTTGGCCACATCCGAGCGGGTCAGCACCACTTCGGCGCCCATCGCCTTGAGGTTGAAGATCTTCTCGCGGCTCATCTTGTCCGGCACGACCAGGATCAGGCGGTAACCTTTCTGCTGCGCGACCAGCGCCAAGCCAAGGCCGGTGTTGCCGGCGGTGCCCTCGACCAGGATGTCGCCCGGGCGGATCCGCCCATCTTTCTCGGCGCCCTCGATCATCGACAGGCCGATGCGGTCCTTGATCGAACCACCGGGATTGGCGCTCTCGAGCTTGAGAAACAACTCGCACGGCCCGGTATCCAGGCGCTGCGCGCGCACCATCGGGGTACGTCCGATCAGTTCGAGGACACTCTGGTGGACCGTCATGGGGGCTCCGCTGCAGGGGACGCCGGTGATGGGTGCACGCACCCCACCGGCAGGATCGCCATGATAGCCGAGCCGCTACGCGCCCACTGGAAACGCGGCGGCCCCGGCGCTCTTCCGATAGTGCTGGAGAGCCCGGGGCCGCGCTGCACGTGAAACCGCAGACTCAGTGGATGAGATGCGCCCGATCCGCCCACATGCGTTCGAGTCGCGCCTTGGCCAGCAGTTTCTCTTTCTTCATGCCGGCGAGAGTGACATCGTCGATGGGAAGCACGCCGATATCGGCGTCGTGCACCTTGCTGTCGAGTTGCCTGTGATGCTGGTAGAGCCGACGAAATTCGGCATCCGCCTTCATCAACGCTTCGACATCATCACGCTGCTGGTTTTCAAACATGATCCGACCTCCTCGAGAGTGGACTGGCGGACACCATGACAGGAGTGCCCGCAGGCGGTTGAACACATGCGCACAGACACCACCCACGCCGGTTGTCGGGACGCGGGTGGAGCGGTGAACGTGGGGATAGGCGCATGGTTCAGGTCAGTAACCCACGAGGCATGGGTGCCTCGTGGGGCTTTGACCCTACTCCCCCGATCCGGGGGGTGCAAGCCTGC
>DHXA01000022.1:3138-8354 GCA_002413455.1 Rhodanobacter sp. UBA5168
GCCCTTGCCAGGCACCGCCGATGGTCCGTCAGCTACTCATCCAAGGCGTGAAGCCGGTGCGCTTCTAGGGCTGCGCGGGATGTTTCCTGGCGGGCTTTTTTTTCGGGGCCGCGGGCGCGGTCTCGGCGGAGCTGCCGTCCTGCATCTGCGAACGCATCGCCTTGGCCGCCTGTGCCGCCAGCGCGGCCTCGCGGCGGGCCGCCTTGGCGACCTTGCTCTGCGCCGCCGCCAGTCTCTTGGCCTGCTCGGCTTCGGCTCGCGCCTGGTCGGCCGCCTGGGAGTATTCCTGCCCCTGCTGCTGCAGACGCGCGGTCTCTTCCTGCGCCAACTGGTATTGCAGGCGTTGGCGTTCGAGCTCGCGGCGCGCCATTTCGGCATCGCGGCGGCTGTTGTCGAGCAGGATCTGGTCGTGTTCGCGATCGAGCTGGGTCAGCTTGAGCTGGGCGTCCTGCAGCTGCGCGGCAGCCTTGGCCAAGTCCACGCGACGTTCGGCCAGGTACAGGTCGTGCGCGCGTTCGTGCGACCCCGCCTGTGCCAGCCGATTGATCGCATCGCGCGCACGCGCCTGCTCGGCCTGCGCATAACTGCCCAGGCTGGGGTCGTTGGCGAGCTGGTCGAGGCTGCTGTTCAAACGGCCGATGTCGATGTCGTCCTGGCGCGCGTGCGCCGATCCCGCGGCGGCCAGCGCCAATCCGATCGAGGCGAAGATGAGGGTGAACCGCTTCATGGCTGCACCTCCTGAGCACTGGAGCTGGAGGCGGGCTGCTGGCCGTTGTCGGGTACGGTCTGGAAGCCTGCCTCCGAAGGGGGTGCCGACAGCTCAGACGAGGCCGGTGCCGGCATGTCATCGGTGGGAGCCGGGGCTGCTGCTGCTGCAGCTGCCGAGGCCGGCGCTGCATCGGCCGCGGCCGCCTGCTCACCCTGGGAGCGCAGGCGCGTGTTGTCCTGCACCTTGCTCTGGATCTGCGCGCGCGCCGCACCCAGCCGCGCCTTCGCCCGAGCCAGTTCGGCGTCGGCGCGCGCCTCTTCGGCCAGATTGGCCGCATCGGCATACTTGCGCGCGGCCATCGCTGCCTGGGCCTGCTGGAACTTGTCCTGCGCAAAGCCCAGGTCGACCGGCGCATAGTCCGCGGCGCCCGCATCGCGCGCCATCTGCAATTGCGTCTGCGCCAGATTCATCGAATCATCGGGCGGGGGCACGCTGGCGCAGCCGGTGAGCGCCAGCGTCAGTGCCAGGATGGCCGTTGCCGTCCGGATGCGGCCCAGGGATCCGGCCAGCGGGGAAAAGATGTGCATCACATTCCTCATGGTGTGTCGCGACGTATTGTGGGCAGGCATAATCCATCATTGCAACGCGCATAGAAACAGGGGTCATTCGTGGACATCGGTTACTTCCTCAAGCTTATGGTAGACAAGGGCGCATCGGACATGTTCCTGTCCACCGGCGCCCCGGTGAACATCAAGGTCGAGGGCAAGCTGTATCCACTGGGCAATACGGGCCTGCCTGGCGGCATGGTCAAGAAGATTGCCTACTCGCTGATGGACGAGGGCCAGGTGCCGCAGTTCGAGCGCAACCTTGAACTGAACATGGCGCTGGCGGTAAAGGAAGCCGGCCGTTTCCGCATCAACGTGTTCAAGCAGCGCGGCGAGGTTGGCATGGTGATCCGCGCGATCAAGAGCGAGATCCCCAGCATCGACCAGTTGCAGCTGCCCGGCATCTTCCGTGACCTGATCATGGAGCCGCGCGGGCTGATCCTGGTGGTCGGCGCCACCGGCTCGGGCAAGTCGACCACGCTGGCGGCGATGATCGACCAGCGCAACTCGAACACCCCCGGCCACATCCTCACCATCGAGGATCCGATCGAATACCTGCACCGGCACAAGAAATCCATCGTCAACCAGCGCGAGGTGGGGCTGGATACCCACAGCTACCACGAGGCGCTGAAGAACGCGATGCGCGAGGCACCGGACGTCATCATGATCGGCGAGATCCGCGACACCGACACGATGGAAGCGGCGATCGCGTTCTCCGAGACCGGCCACCTGTGCCTGGCCACGCTGCATTCGAACAACTCCGACCAGACCTTGGAGCGCATCCTCAACTTCTTCCCCGAATCGGCGCACAAGAACGTGCTGATGAACCTGGCGTTGAACCTGCGCGCAGTGATCAGCCAGCGCCTGGTGGTGGGCAAGGACGGTCGGCGCATCCCGGCTGCGGAAGTCCTTCTCAACACGCCGCTGATCCGTGACATGATCCGCCGCGGCCAGATTCATGAGATCAAGGAAGCGATGGATCGCAGCCTGCAGGAAGGCATGCAGACGTTCGACCAGTCGCTGTACCGTCTCTACAAGGAGGGGCGTGTGGATCTGGAGGAAGCACTCAGCAAGTCCGATTCGCGCGACGGCCTGGCGCTGAAGATCCGGCTCGCCGAAGGCGGCAGCAGCGACCAGGAACTGGTCGGCAACGATCCATACGGCATGGGCTTTTAGAGTTCGCGGCCATCAGCCGCTCCGCATATCTTCCCCCGGCGGCGAGAAAAATCGGCAGGATGGCCCGAATGCGGACGGCCCGTAGAGTCAGATGAGGGCCGCTCTCGCGAACGGCTTTTATCAGGCAGCCGCAGGCGCATCCGGCTGCACTTCCGGCGCCGCACGCTGGAACGCCTCCAACTCGTTGCACGCCTGATAGACCCGCCACACGGTCGGGTAATCGTCCAGCGGCAATTTCCAGCGCAGCGCGTTGTAGACCTGCGGCACCAGACAGGCATCGGCCATGCTCGGCGTCTCGCCGTGGCAGTAGCGACCCGTCGCGGCGTTGTCGACCAGCATCGCCTCGATCGCCTTGAATCCCAATGCCATCCAGTGTCGCGACCATTCGGCGCGTTGCGCCTCATCGGCACCGAACTGCGATTCCAGCTGTTGCAGCACGCGCAGATTGCCCAGCGGATGGATGTCGCTGATCACCATCATGGCCAGCGCGCGAACCTGTGCGCGCCCCCGCGCGTCGACCGGCAGCAGCGCCGTCTCGAGCTCCGGATGCATTTCGTCGAGGTACTCCATGATGGCCAGTGACTGGGTGATCACCCGGTCACCATCGAGCAGACAGGGAACCATGCCCTGCGGATTGAGCGCGCGGTAATCCCGCGCGTGCTGCTCGCCGCCATCGCGCACCAGGTGCACCGGTCGCGTCTCGTAGCTCAAGCCCTTCAAATTCAGCGCGATGCGCACGCGATACGCGGCACTGGAACGCCAGTAGCCGTAGAGCACCAAGCCGCTAGTCATGAGCCACTCCCCTGCACGGATAGCCGCAGTTTTACCACAATGTAACCTCTGTACAGAGGTGGTGCGCATGCCCTTTTCCGGCCCGGACCGGCCAGACCGCGTTTGCATCGCCACTCGACGCGCCGGACAATAGACGGTTACCGCCCAACCGGGCCAAGCCCTATACCCCACACCGGAGCTCCGCCGTGTCAGTCATCCGCATGAGTGACCTCGATTTGCGTGACCAGCGCGTGCTGATCCGCGAAGACTTGAACGTGCCGTTCGACGACTACGGCCAGATCACCTCTACCCAGCGCCTCGATGCCGCGCTGCCGACCATCAAGGCCGCCCGCGACGCCGGCGCACGCGTGCTGGTGCTGTCACATTTGGGTCGACCGAAGGAAGGCCAGTTCGACGCCGAGTCTTCGCTGGCACCGGTCGCCGCATGGTTGCGCGAACAGCTCGGCACGTCGGTACGATTGGTGGCCGATTATCTCGACGGCGTCGACGTCGCGGCCGGCGAAGTGGTGCTGCTGGAAAACTGCCGCATGAATGTCGGTGAGGGCAAGGACGACGAGACGCTGGCGAAGAAGTATGCCGCACTGTGCGACATCTTCGTGATGGACGCGTTCGGCACCGCGCACCGCGCACAGGCTTCGACCCATGGCGTGATCAAGTTCGCCCCGATCGCCGCCGCCGGCCCGCTGCTGTGTGCCGAGCTGGACGCGCTGGGCAAGGCACTGGAACATCCGTCACACCCGTTGCTGGCGATCGTCGCCGGTTCCAAGGTCTCGACCAAGCTGACCCTGCTGGACAATCTGATCGGCAAGGTCGACCAGCTTATCGTCGGTGGCGGCATCGCCAACACTTTCATCGTCGCGATGGGCCATTCGGTCGGCAACTCACTGTACGAGCCGGATCTGGTCGACGCGGCGAAGAAGGTGCTGGCCGACGCCAAGCGCCGCGGCGCGGAAGTGCCGATGCCGGTCGACGTGGTGGTGGCGCCGGCGTTCTCCGCACACGCACCGGCCACGGTGAAGGCGGTCGATCAAGTCAATGACGATGAGATGATCCTCGATATCGGACCGGAGACCGCCAGGCGCTACGCCGAACTGATCGCGAAGGCCGGCACGGTGGTGTGGAACGGCCCGGTCGGCGTGTTCGAGTTCGACGCGTTCGGCAAGGGTACCGAGACGCTGGCCCATGCGATCGCCGACTCGAGTGCATTCTCGATTGCCGGCGGCGGCGACACGCTGGCCGCAGTCGACAAGTACGGCATTGCCGACAAGGTGTCGTACATCTCCACCGGCGGCGGTGCCTTCCTCGAATTCCTCGAAGGCAAGGAACTGCCGGCTGTCACCGCGTTGAAGGCACGGGCCGCGAAGTAATGCTCTGCCTGTTCGACCTCGACGGCACCCTGATCGATTCCGAGCACGGCATCACCGCGTGCGTGAAACACGCGCTGGCACGGCTGGACGTTCCCGCGCCGGCGCATGAGGAACTGCGCCGCTGGATCGGACCGCCGCTGCGGCACAGCTTCGCGCCGCTGCTGGATCACGACGCCGCACGGATCGAGGCGGCCGTGGACTACTACCACGAGCGCTTCAACACGCACGGCTGGCGCGAGCATGAGATCTACCCGGGCATCGAGGTACTGATCGAACAACTGCTCGGCGCCGGCCATCAGCTCGCCGTGGTGACCAGCAAGCCGCACCGGCACGCCGCTCCGATCATCGCGCACTTGCCGTTCGGCGAAGCCTTCCTGCGCTTGTACGGCCCGCACCCCGACAGCCCGCACAGCGAGAAGGCATCGATGATCGCCGAGGCGCTGGCAGACTTCGGCGCTGAACCATCCGACGCGGTGATGATCGGCGACCGCCACTTCGACATCGACGGCGCGGTGGCCAATCAAGTGCGCGGTTTCGGTGTGCTGTGGGGCTTCGGCAGCCGCATCT
>DHXA01000129.1 GCA_002413455.1 Rhodanobacter sp. UBA5168
AATGCGGCAAACCCCATGGCTGCAGGAGTCTTGCCTTGACGATGAAACCCC
Organism: Rhodanobacter sp. UBA5168; assembly: GCA_002413455.1. GTDB lineage: Bacteria > Pseudomonadota > Gammaproteobacteria > Xanthomonadales > Rhodanobacteraceae > Rhodanobacter. The sequence continues at coordinate 52 of DHXA01000129.1, forward strand.
ATCGGCGCGCCTGTGCGCTGGGACTGACACTGGTGCTGGCCGCTTCCGTCAACGCACTGGCCGGCAGCGCTGCCAACGCCGTTCGCCACGTCGAGGGCAAGGCGTTCGCCAGCTCGGACGGCCACCTGATGTACCGCGAATCGCACTGGCTGTACGACGACGGCGGCAACCCGTCGCGGCTGGTGCTTTACCGCTGCCCGGACGGCAAGCCGTTCGCACGCAAGCTCATGCACGACGACGGCAACGCGCAGGCACCGGACTTCGTGCTGGACGATGCGCGCAGCGGTTACCGCGAAGGCGTGCGCAGCGTGGGCGGAAAACGCGTGGTGTTCGTCCGCGACAACAAGGGCGCGCAGGAACGCAGCGCTACACTCGATACCTCGCCGATGCCGGTCATCGACGCCGGCTTCGATGCCTACATCCGCAACCACTGGGACAAGCTGGGCAAGGGCGGCAGCGACAAGATCCCGTTCCTGATACCCAGCCGGCTCGGCACGCTCGGCTTCCGCGTGCAGCGCATGGCCGACGCGCCGGTGAATGGCCGCGACGCCCGGCACTACCGCCTCAGCCTGGACAACCTGATCGGCTTCGCCCTGCCGCATATCGACGTGGCCTACGACGCGAAGACGCGTGAGCTGCTCAGCTTCAACGGCATGGCCAACATCCGCGGCAGCAACGGCGACAACGTCAAGGCCAGGATCGTGTTCGATCCGGCGCAGGACAAGGACGTGAACCGCGCCGATCTCGATGCCGCCGCCAAGGCGCCGCTGGATGGGCAGTGCCGGATTCCGTGAGTGGGCATGCCGCGATGTTGTGCGATTGATCTGCCGTCATCGAGGCTCTTGATGGCTTCAATCTGCGCGCGAACGGGTCGCGTGCCAGATCCACCCGATCAGCAGGATCTGCAACGGCAGGCGCACACAAAGCAGCGTCAGCCACAAGGCCGATGCATGCGCAGCCTGCGCATTCAGCAGCATCTGAACATTCGCCGGCAGCACGGCCAGACACAACGCGATCAACCCATAACCTGCCCAGCGACGTGTGGCATGCCACAGCACGCCAAGGCCACCGGCCATCTCGCACAAGCCACTGACGACGACGAGCGCCCGATGCCAGGGCAGCCATGCCGGCATGATTCCCATGTAGTTCGCGATGAACAGGAAATGGAACGCGCCCGCGGTGATGAAGAACAGCGCGAGCAGCCGGCGGGACAGTTTTTTGGTTCATGAGTGGCCGCTGTGAGCAAGTCATCGTTGCGTTGAAGCAGATCGTGACGCTACCAAATATGAAACCACAACCACATCGCACTCGTACCCACGAATAGCGGGCAGATTTTCTCCCCATTTATGCGATGAGAACAGCACCGCCGCTATTGCATACTGGTGCAAACAGGGGATTCGAGATGAAACGACGCATTGCAGGTTTGTTGGTGGCGACTCTGTCGCTGGTTTGCTGCGGTGCTGTGGCCGCCCAGCCCTCTCCCCGCATTTTTGGCAGGGTGTCGGCTCCGGAATGTGTAGATGCGATGGCTCTTACCAAACACATGTACGCATCCACTTCAACTTATGTCTACGCGCCTCTGCAACTGCCCGATCATCTGGGCAGCACGATGGTCCTTGGCGCAACGGATGTAGACATCTCGGGCGGTGACGTGCTTCCTGAAAACATTGACCACTTCGAAAACCCGTTTCCGGATCTGAAGGGGCCGTCTTATCAGCACATTCACTGGGGCAGAGATGTCACCGCCGCCGGGCGGATCGTCATCACTGCGCATAGCGCTGGTTGGCGCGGAGACATGTACTCACTCTACGTCCTTCAGAGCGACGTTACGCCGGAGCAATTCCGCGCTGATCTGGCAGATACCAATTCGCATCATCGCTACACACCATTGTGGGATAGCGGGTGGCGAACACCGTTGGTGTTTTGGTCCAACATTACCGGAAAGCCCTGGTTCATTATCGTCGATGAACCATACGAGCCGATCGGACAGTGGGAGGTCTATTTGGCTGATGGCGACGGCTTCAAGTCAGCATGCCAAATCAAATTCTGGCCGGGACAGGGTCAGGCTAGGGCGCCACGCATCCTGCCGGAGGAAGTCAGAGAGCTTGCCAAACTTCTGGACCAGACGCTGGGCTATAGCCCTGAGGAAGGTACGCTGCAACCCACCGCGAGCCTTCGTATGTATTCGCAGCATATCTGGAGAAATGTTGCGTATCGCCCTTGGGCTTTGTCGGATAAAGACACGTACAACTCTAAGGATCAGGCTGACGACGGATTGTTGCAATGGTCGCAAACTGGACCTTCTTCTGCTCGCCTGTATGCACGAATTAAGCGCGCTTATCCGGCGGCAGAATTAGCGCTAGCAAGGTATTACGAGTCCCAGTTCAAGTTACCGAAAGAACAGGCCAAGATAGTCGCGCATTGGAACTTGGATGTTGCTTATCGCTCCAACTTCTCATTCAGTGGTGGTACGCCGCTCTTCATGCGAGGGAAGGATGATGTCAGTCCTAATCCTTGGGTTACTCGGTGAGTAAATGCGCGATGTTGGTCTCGAAAAAGCCCGTCAAAGCGCACCTCAAATGGCCGCTATCGTGCGGATTGAAAGAGACTACGACTGTCTCATCTTGGCGGCGGTCTCACCCACCCCCAAGAAACCGATACCCCACCCCCGGCTCCGTCTTCAACCAGCGTGGCGAAACCGGGTCATCACCGAGCTTCTGCCGCAGCTTGCCGAGCACGATGCGCAGGTAGTGGGTGTCCTGCACATGGGTGGCGCCCCACACTTCGCGCAGCACTTGCTGCTGGGTCACCACGCGGCCGCTGTGGCGTAGCAGCAGAGCCAGCACGGCGTATTCCTTGCGGGTGAGCGAGAGCAGTACGCCGTCCAGATGCACTTCGCGGCGTGCCATGTCGACCGCGAGATGGCCGTCGTCGTAGCGCGGTGGCAGCTCCGGTTCGCCGGGGCGGCTGCGCAGCAGTGCGCGTACGCGCGCCATCAACTCCTGGATGCCGAACGGTTTGGTCACGTAGTCGTTGGCGCCGTGGTCGAGCGCGCGCACTTTCTCGCTCTCGGCATCGCGCACGGACAGCATCAGTACCGGGACCTGGCTCCACTGGCGCAGTTCGGCCAGCACGTCGTGGCCTTCGCGATCGGGCAGGCCGATGTCGAGGATCACCAGATCAGGCGACTGCGTGGCCGCCAGCGCCAGCCCTTCGGCCGCGTTGGCGGCGAGCAGCACCTCGTAGCCTTCCGCGCGCAGGCCGATGTCGAGAAAGCGGCGGATCTGCGCCTCGTCGTCGATCACCAGGATGCGTGGTGCGGCTGAAGTCATAGGGGTTGCGTCATGGGAATGGCGTCATGGGGTCGTATCGGGCGGCGCCGGCAACGGCAGGCTGATGCGGATGGTGGTGCCGATGCCGTCGCCGGGCAAGGCCTCCACGCTGCCGCCATGCGCGCCGATCATGCCGCGGCAGATCGCCAGGCCGAGTCCGGTGCCCTGCGGCGCGCGGTCGCCGCGCGATACCGAGTAGAACATGTCGAAGATGCGCGCGCGCTCGTCTTCCGGAATGCCGGGGCCGCGATCGCTGACGTCGATCAGCAGGCGTTCGTCGGTGCTGTGCACGCTGACCCGAACCGGCTCGTCGGGCGGCGAGAAACGCGCAGCGTTTTCCAGGATGTTGAACAGCGCCTGCTCGATCAGTGCCGGATGCACGTAGAGCAGCACCGCCTCATTCGGCGCCACCGTCTCCACGCGCAGGTCGGGAAACAGCTTGCGCAGTCGCGTCACGGCCGCGGCGACGATCTCGGCGCTGTCGGTCCAGTCGCGGTT
>DHXA01000134.1 GCA_002413455.1 Rhodanobacter sp. UBA5168
ACGGAACCCGGGGCGATTCAACTCGCCTGTCTGATCGTCCTTTCGCTCCACTGTTCCGTCTTTTTCTTTCCTGACACCTTCCGGTATCTCAGTGGCGCCCCGAAAATTGGCGTCTGGTTATTTTTCATCCTTAGCGCATTTTTATTGACGAACCATCTTCTCGTCGGCGAACTATCTCGCGAGAGAATGGGAGATTACGTTTTGGGGCGACTGCTTCGGATCATTCCATTGTACTTTGTGGCCGTACTCGGCTACCGCATTTTGGGAACGGCCGGCATCCAGTCGACCTCGGATATGCTTGATGCGGCAACCTTAAAAGCCGGATTTGCACACCTATGGACGATCCCTGTGGAGATGAAATTCTATGCATTGTTGGCGATTCTCATCATACCAATAAGCATCATTTATCGAAGAATGGGTATCTGGCCGGCCATCCTATTAGTGATCACTGCAGCCCTTTTTGCTCTATATATTTTCCCGTCAAACCAAACCACGGTGAGTTCCATACAACTGCGCTGGTATTTGCCTTGTTTCTTGACTGGAGTGACAGCTGCCATCGCATACCCCATTTTGCCGGCGGCAAAGCCGTGGATGTGCGCAGCGCTAAACATCACGGTGTTGGGCGGAATGGTTCTCGCCACCAACTACTTCAGAGTGAAGCTTGGCGGCTCGTCTGACCCTAAATGGCTCATGGACAAATTTGTACCGATCGGCATTGCTTGGGCGGCATTCGTGATCGTAAATGTGGATCGATCAGATTATTGGATGCAGATATGGAACTTCAAAGCATTAAGACTCATTGGCCGTTGGAGCTATTCGATCTATCTGTTCCACTGGTACGTCCTCGTCAAACTTGCCGAACTGTTCCCTCAAAACGCGGCCGCCATGGCGTCCGCCTTCGTTGGCGCGCTCTTGCTCGGCGCCTCCATGCATAGCTTAGTAGAACTCCCCTGCATGCGACTGCGTAAAAGAGTTTCCCGCTCGCAGCAGAGCCGTGTGATCACAGAAGCCACTTAGTAGCTTCGCGAAAAGGGTTAGAATACCCACGGTCGGGATCGCATCTTGGTTAGCAAGGCGACAACATGACCTAGTGCGCAGAGCAACGCCACGCTTAGGGCCGCAACCTCCGTGGTGTTTCCCCAATCCCTATAACTGTCGTGGAGCATGATCACAGCCACCGCACCCATGGCCCACATCGACGGTGCCAGTTGTCGAAAAGAGTCCTTTCTCTTCGTTCCTGTCTTTTTAACGTTGGCTCCCCAGCGCTTACCAACAGGCGAATGCTGGACAGCACACTCAATCGCCCACCTCGTCCACCCAATCCCGTTGGCGGCGACGTGCTGTGGCCAGCTGGCGCAAAAATGGCCGATGACGGCATTTCCACGCTTTGCCGCTTGCCGCCGCCTTTCCCGCCGCCGTGCGCAGGCCGGTGGATCGTAGCCTCGGTTGCCAATAAGGGCAGGCAGTGTTTTGCACATGCCTAAATTCATAGGCTAACCCACCTGTTATTCGTATCCCTGCAAGCGTCCGATCAGCCGCAGCAAGTAGCCGCTTTCCCGCTCGGCCAGCTCGGCGTCACGCTCGGCGTAGCGTTCGAAAGTGCGCCAGCGCATCCACTTGGGCTTGTACGGCTCGCCGAACAGGTCACTGAAGGTGTCGCCTATCTTGCGCCGGATCGCCCAGCGTTGCGCCATAATTCGGTCGCTGCCGCTCGTGCGCTGGCTGGCGTACGTCGGTCGCGGACGGATCGCCGTGCGGCTGCAGAATTGTTCGATTGCCCCGAACTTGTACAGCTTCAGCACGCGCCGCTGGGTGTACGGGCAGTGCATGTACCAGCGCCTGCCGCCGTACTGCAGGGGCAGCGATGACAGCCGGATGGTGCAGGTCACGTCTTGCGGTTTGCCGTCCGGTTTCCAGGTGTAGGACAACCGCAGATCGCCGCTCTCCGCGGTCAGGCTGGCGCTGTAGCCGATGCTGGCGACCTGTTTGCCGTCGCGGCTCCATTGCCAGCTGCCGGACGTTGTGGCACCCGCCAGCAACGCGCCTGCCTTGAACAGACTGCCCACGCTCAAGCACAGCGCGGATTCGATATGCGGGCGCCAGCCGCAGCCGCTCATGCCTGCTCTGCCTCGCCACCGTGCGCACGCCACCATGCGGCAGCTTGCTGCTCCTGCCGTCGATAGGCCCAGCATCGGAATGGCACCACGTACAAGTCACAGCTCCCCAGCTCGAACCGCTGCACGTCACGGGGGCGACTGTTCCAGCCGGGCTTGCGGTCAGCCGCAGCAAGTGCGGCCAGCACGTCCGAAGGTAGCGTTGTCGTTCGGGTCATGGTGCGTTCCTCTCAGTGCCGAGTGCATCGGAAGCCTCTACAGCTTCAAGCCTGTTTATATTCTTAGGTGCACTCTCAGCGTTACATGCGCTTGTCACGCTTACCGTTCTATGCGGACGTGGCAGGAACTCGGGCGCAATCGCGAACCGCGACGGCTGCCTACCGTGCTGGGTCATCTTGCCGCCCCCAGTTCGGATCAGCACGCCGGCATCCACCACACGCGCCACATATCGGTAAAAAGTGGTCGGGCGATCTATTCCATGTTGGCCTTTGAAGTCAGGCCAAGGCAACGCAATGTTGCCATTGTTGTGGCTGTTCAATTGACGGTAGGCAGCTACCACGACGGGGATGGTTGCCGGTGGCAGCGACTTCCACACGGGCGAGTCCAGCAGCGCATGCGGCAGCATGGCAAATCCGTTCGATCCGTAGGCGCTGGCGTGGGCTGCGATTGTGTCCACCTCGCTGGCGCACAACGGTGGTTGGCAGCGCTCGGCGTTCATTTTCTGCAGTCGCTGATTCACGGCCGCAGGATCAAGACCGCTGCACACCAATCCACGCGCCAAGCCGAACAGTTCGTTATTGCGGTCGCCCTCGGGGATAACCGCCGCCAATGTGCGCCGTGCTACTGCTGGCGCTTTGTGGGGCGGCGCCAGCCCGAACGCCTCGACCATCGCCGCATGCGGATACGGTGCACCATCATGCTGCGCAATAACGCGAGACAGGAACGGCTCGCCCTTGTGGTGAAAGAAACCCGGCAGGCGCATCACGCGGGGCAAGTCGCACACCTTCGGATCAGATCCAAAGCGCTGTGCTATGGCCTGCTGCATCGGCTTGAATCGCTCCAGCGGCGTGTCATCGGTCAGCCAGTAGGCATGCCAGCGTCCGGGTGATGACTCCACGACGATATGCGGCTGTAAGGGAAAAGATTGCACGGGGGCCAGCGGTGCACCGTCCAGATCGGCAAAACATGCGCGTACCTGCTGCACATTGGCCGCCTTGCGGCCTCTATTGTCGCCACGGTTCACCATGACAAAGATGCCCGCGCCCGCGGCGTTCAATCGCCTCAGCGTGGCGCCGTGCTGGGCCAGGTCGCCTTGCAGGATGCGGGCTAAGCCAGCGCGGTGCCGGGGACCGTCGTCGAACGTCTGGAACGTGTGCGCGGCGCCCAGGCGGGTCAGGAAGGCGCGCGCCTGCACCATGTCCACGACAGGCCCTTCCACTCGCTCGACGGCGATCATGCTGCCACCCGTTCGATCAGCGCGCGGATGTCTTCCACCCGCCACGCGGTAATGCGGGCTCCCAGTTTGACGGGTTGCGGATAGCGGCCGGACTTCACGCCCGCCCACCAGGTGGAGCGACAGACGGGAAACAGGGCGGGAATCGCCGGGGCGTTCTCAGTAGCCGGCTTGCCCAGTATGTGAGGCAGACGTAGGTAGCCGGTTTCGGGGAGTGGTGAAGCCATGTTGCTTTCCTCTGCCCTTGTTTGGGCGTTGCTGGACATGGCTAGTCATTCTGGTCACATTTCGGCGGCTGAATAGCCGAAGCGATTTACCCCTTTCCGAGCGTCGACATAGGAATGGGGTCAGTCCTTTCACAACGTTGGCGCGGAGAAAATGGCGCAGCTGCGACCTTTGAAAGGGGTGTCCCCATCTAGTCCGCACTTCCTTTCCTGCGTCCGGTGCGCAGATCATCCGCACGCAAAATTGATGCAATCGAGTCGGCCAGCTTGGTGCTCGCACCCTTCGAGGTCAGATACTCGATCACTTCATTATTGGTGGGTGCCGTGCTGGGTTCATCTGAATCGTAAGTGCTCCACCACTGCTTGGCTGCGTCGGCCAAAAGCTCCAATGCTTTTGTGCTGTGGTCACCCCACGGCCATCGACCTGCTATTGCGGGCAATGGTGTCGTTGCGTGCGGCTTGGCGGACACATGCGGTGGCAACGGATACGAAATGCCCTTGGCTTGGCACCATGCGACCAATGATTCTGCTGTGATCGTCCAGGTTTTTTCGTTGCGTGCGGTTGTGCTCTCTGTTGCTTGCACCTCCTTACGCGAAATCGCTCGGTGCCTGAGGTTTCCCCACGAATCTTCTAGATCAATCAGCAACTTGCGTACTGATTAAAGGAACAGTGCGCGCATGATGCGGTCATTCCTCACGGGTTACGAAGCCAGAGGAGACCACACCATGCGCGCCACCAAAGTATTGCAAAAGTGCCTGGGTGATGCACTGCAGCCGATGCACGCCCTGCGCCGTCGCGTGTTGTTGCGAGCGGTCGAGGCGCTGATCCAAGGCCGTCGCCTGACCCTGATCGATGTCGCGCGCGCATGGCCGGGGGCAGAGCGCATCCGTGCGCCCTTGAAGGCGCTTGATCGATTGTTGGGCAATCGACATCTGCACGCTGAGCGGGAGCACATGCATGCGTCCATGGCACGCTGGCTCCTGCGCGGTCGGCATCCGGTGATCGTGCTGGACTGGTGCAACCTGAAGGCGGATCAGCGCTGGCATCTTTTACGCGCGGCGGTTCCCGTCGGTGGGCGCACGCTGACGATATTGGACATGGTCTTCCCCGATGGGCAGCAGGGTTCGCCGGCGGCAGAGAAACATTTCTTGCAACGGTTGGCGACGCTCATTCCCGAAGATGTACAGCCGATCCTGGTGACCGATGCCGGCTTTCGCGCGCCATGGTTCCGGGCCGTCGAAGCGATGGGCTGGTATTGGCTTGGACGTCTGCGCCACCGCACGCTGGTCAAGCCCGCCGAGGCTGTGGATACGCCGGGTGCGTGGGTGCCGTGCCGGGCGCTCTATGAGTTGGCCGTCGCTGCGCCACGCGACTTGGGGCTGATGGATACGGTGCGTGCGAAGCCTTGGTGCTGTCGCGTGGTCGTGCACGCCAAACCCCCGAAGGGACGTAAACAACACAACCGTCAGGGCGTGCCATCGCGCACCAAAAAGAGCCAACAAAACGCGGCGCGCGAGCGGGAGCCGTGGCTACTCGTTGCCTCACCGGCACTGAGTCACTTGAGCGCCTGCCAGCTGGTGGCACTGTACGCACGACGCATGCAGATCGAGTTGTCCTTCCGCGATCTCAAATCCCACCGCTACGGTCATGCCTTTGAGGACAGTTTGACCCGCAAAGGCCATCGCATCGAGGTGCTGCTGTTGCTCCACACGATGGCAGCCTTCGCCAGCTGGCTGGTCGGTATGGCCTGCGAAACGGCAGGCATCGACCAATGGCTGGCGCCTTTTCGATCCAAGCGCCGGCTCTACTCCATCATGCGGCTGGGCCGGGAGGCGCTGGTGCGACGATGGTCAAATGCCAGGCTTGAAGAACTCATGGCGCAGATACGAAAGCCGTCTCCCCCATTGCTTGATCAGATGGCCGTGGCAACATGAAAACGTGGGGAAACCTCAGGCTCGGTGCAGCATGTCTTCGTACCGTTGAAAGTCCGCCTGCAGGTCTTCGTGCAGATAGCCCGTTTCGTATGGGTCCGCGCCGATCAATGCGTGAACCCAATCACTGACCGGAAGGCAAGGCTCCAGCGCCATGATCCGCTTCCACTCGGGCATGGGCTTGCTACGGATGACAGGATCTGCAGCCTTGTCGCCCAGATCGATGGGGATTTCATGGGCCTCCAGAAGGCCGACAATCTCAGAGGGGCGGAATCCGAATTTCTGGTAATCATCAACAAAGTGCATGCGTGTAGCTCTCGCTAGAACGGAATGTTGTCGTTGTCGATCGGGTCACCCTCGCGCGCAGCGGTTTGCAGCAAGTCCATCGCTTTGGGGTGGTTCCGTTCGACTGCGCTCACGCCATGAGTGGCGCTTATGAATAGCCAAGTGGGCGGCCAGTCTTCGCGGACCA
>DHXA01000117.1:0-409 GCA_002413455.1 Rhodanobacter sp. UBA5168
CAGGCATCATGATGTCCATCAGCACCAGTTCGGGTGCCTCATCGTCGGCCAGCACCTTCAACGCCTTGGGGCCGTCCTGCGCCAGGCTCACCTGCAATCCCCAGCCGCGCAACACCTTGGACAGCGCAAACAGGTTGCGCATGTCGTCATCCACCAGCAGCACGCGATGGCCGGTCAGTTCCCTGGCGGCGACCGATCCGGCGCCGGCCCGAGGTGGCGCCTGCTGGATGCTGTGCAGGAACAGGCTGACCTCGTCGAATAGCTGCTCGGTCGAGCGCGCGCCCTTGAGTACGATGGTATCGGTGTACTGGCGCAGCTTCAGGCTTTCCTCGTGGCTCAGATCGCGACCGGAATACACCACCACCGGTGGCACGCCGCCGGCTGTGCTCGCCAGCTTCTCCAGCAATTC
>DHXA01000117.1:629-4065 GCA_002413455.1 Rhodanobacter sp. UBA5168
GCGATCTTCTCCAGCGCTTCCTCGGCCGAGCACGCTTCGTCGATCTGCACGCTGTCGGCGCGCAGCATGGCGTGCACGGCGGTGCGCGAGCCGGCATCGTCATCGACGATCAGCAGGTGTCGCCGCTGACCGGCAGCGAAGTGCAGCAGGCGCTCCAGCGCGATGCCGATCGATTCGCGGCTGACCGGTTTGGTCAGGAACCCGACGGCGCCACGATCCAGCCCGCGCGAGCTGCCGTCGATGGCGGAGATGAAGTGCACCGGGATCGCCCGTGTGCTGTCGTCGGCCTTCAGTTTGTCGAGTACCGTCCAGCCATCCATCGCCGGCAGTGTGACGTCCAGCAGGATGCCGGTAGGGTGATGTTCGCGCGCCAGTTGCAGGCCCGATTCGCCATCGACGGCGGCCAGCGCGCGGTAGCCCTTGCGATGGATCATGTCGATCAGGATGCGCGCGAACGCAGGATCGTCCTCGATCACCAGGATCGTGGTCTGGCCGGGCAGCAGCGAACGGCGATCGTCGTCGATCATCTCCGGCAACAGATGCGGTGACGCGGCTCGATTGGGTCGGGCGGTACCGGCACGCGGCGCGTCCGCAGCGATCTCGGATATCGCTGGTGGCGTCTCGGGCAGCAGCACGGTAAAGCGGCTGCCGCAGCCGCTTTCGCTGTGCAGCACGATATCGCCACCGAGCAGCTGCGCCATCCGCCGCGAAATCGCCAGACCCAGTCCGGTGCCGCCGAACTGGCGGCTGGTGCCGGCGTCCACCTGCTCGAACGCGTTGAACACGCGCTGGAACTTGTCCGGCGGAATGCCGATGCCGGTATCGCTCACCGTCAGCGCGATCAACGGTCGGCCGAGCAGCGCTTCGGGCACGCCGGCTTCGTTGCCGGGGCGCCCGACGTGAAGGCTCACGGCGCCATGGGCGGTGAACTTGAATGCATTGCTGAGCAGGTTATTGGCGATCTGCTCGAGCTTGCTGCCGTCGGTGCGCAGGGTCGAAGGCAGGCCGGCGTCGATGTCCAGCGTGAAGCCCAGGCCCTTTTCCGCGGCAACATGCGCAAACGTGCGCCGCAACCGCTGCGCCAGGTCGGTCAGCGTCAGGTCCTCGATCACCAGTTCCATCTTGCCGGCCTCGACCTTGGACAGGTCGAGAATGTCGTTGATCAGGTGCAGCAGGCTGTTGCCGGCGTCGTGGATGATGCGCGCCGATTCGATCTGTTCGTCGTCGAGGTTGCCGGTGTCGTTGTCGGCCAGGCTGCGCGACAGGATCAGCAGGCTGTTCAGCGGCGTGCGCAGCTCGTGCGACATGTTGGCCAGGAACTCGGACTTGTACTGGCTTGCGCGGGCCAGCTCGGCAGCCTTGTCGGCGGTTTCCTGCTGCAGGTCCTCCAGCACGTATTTCTGCCGGTTCAAGCTGTCGGTCTTCTCGCGCAATTCCTCGTTGGACGCTTGCAGTTCTTCAGCCTGCACGCGCAGTTCTTCTTCCGAGGCAATCAATCGTTCGGACTGTTCCTCCAGTTCGGCCGTCTTCGTCCGCAGTGCCTCGTTGTTGTCGCGCAGCACTTCCTTCTGCTGACGCATCACCAGTTCGGACACGCGCAGGTCGTCGGCCTGTTCCTGCGTCTGCAGCAGCAGGCCATGCGTGTGGATCGCGCGGTTGAGGTTTTCCAGGGTCAACGCCACGATCGGCAGCAACTCGTCCAGCAACTGCTGCTGCAGCGTGGTGAGCGGCACGAAGCCGGCCAGTTCCAGTACGCCGATCAGCGTGTCGCGGTAGAGCACCGGCAGGATCGCGACGTGACGCGGCAGGGCCTCGCCGCTGCCGGAATCGATGTGCAGGTAATTCTCCGGCACGTCGTCGAGCATGATGGCCTTGCGCTCGATCGCGCACTGGCCCACCAGCCCTTCGCCGGGCACGTAGTGACCGGTCGAACGGTTGCTCAGGCGCAGGCCGTAGCTGCCCAGCAGGTCGAGGCGTTGGAGTGTGTCGTCGAACGAATAGAACAGACCGACGCCGGCCTTGCACAGGGGAACCAGCTCGCTGGTCAGCCACTGCGCGAAATCCTTTTGGGTGGTTGCCTGCAACAGCACATGCGAAATGTCCGATATCTGGGATCGGATCCATGCCTGCGCCTCGGTGTCCAGCGACATCTGCTTGAATATCTGCAGCGCGCGGGCGATTTCGCCGATCTCGTCGCGGCGGTCGAGCCGGCGGAAATCGAAGTCGAGATCATGCCTGGACAGCCGCGTCATCAGATCGGTGAGCCGGCGCAGCGGCCGGGTGACCAATTGCGATGTCAGCCGGATCACGACGATGCCGAGGAGAATGCCGAGCAGTATGGCGATCGCGGTGATGGCCTTGGTGGTGGTCAGTGTGCTGTCCAACTGCTCGTTGCGTGCCGACAGCAGGCGATTCTCCTCGGCAATCATCTGATTGATGGTGGCGTATATTTCCTCGGTGCGAACCGTGCGGTGCTCCAGATAGTTCGACTGGATGCGCCGCAGCTCCTGGGCCAAGGCCGTCGAATCGGTGATCTTCAGCCCGGTGACCGGGTCGATCGCATTGGTGGTTATCTCGAGCTGCCATTGCGACGCCAGCTTCTCCAGCGTATCGATGCGTGACTGCTGCAGTGGGTTGTCGGCGGTCATCTGTCGCAGGTGGGTAATGCGCTTATGCAGGTCGTTGGTGGCGTTGTTGAACATGGCCAGCTGATCGGCGCGCTGCGTCAGCATGTAGCCGCGCGCACCGATCTGGCTGGCCTGCAGCGCGCTCTGCACATGATCAAGTTCCAGCAGCACCTGATGGGTATGCGTCGCCCAATGACGGTGGTTATCCTGCTGGAGCAGCGAGGTCAGGGTGACCAGGCTGGTCACCAGGAACAGGCCCAGCACCAGGCCGATCGCCAGCCCCATCTTGCGCTGCAGCGGCTGATCGGCCAGCCAGGAATTATTTTTTGGTCGGGTAGGTTGCTGCATGCGGGCCACGGTGTCCGGGAGGGCGATCTTTTGCAGGGCAGCCGAGTCGACGACGTTGCCCTTCAACAGGGTAGCCCGTGCCGCCGCCAAACCATAGCCGGCTTTGCGGGTTCAGCGGTGGCTGATTTTTTGCCGCAACCGCTGCCAGGGCCGGCACGGCACGATCGAGCCACGCCGCAAGGCGACGATCAGCAGGCCAAGCGTGCACAGCGAACACAGCGCCAGCGCGATCACCGATGCCTCGGCACCGAACACGCCGCCGCTGAGCCAGTCCGGGCCGCTGCGGGTGGACACCAGCCAGCCGTCGGCCGGAGTGCCGGAAACCGGGATGCCGTAGATCGTGCCCTGGGCGAAGTTCCACGCCGCATGCAGCCCCATGCAGAGCGGCAGCGAGCGCGTCACGTGATACAGCATGCCGAACAGCAGGCCGGCCTCGATCGCGATGGCGGCCGAGCTCCACA
>DHXA01000117.1:4328-5388 GCA_002413455.1 Rhodanobacter sp. UBA5168
CCGCGGGTGATGATCTCCTCGCCGATGCCCGCGCCCAGCCCGACCATCAGCAGGGCTGGCAGCCACTTCGCGTCCGGGTTGCTGCCAGTCATGTGATAGCTGCCCAGCAGGTACAGCACGCCGACCACCGCACTGAACAGCAGCAGGCCCACGAGCGCTCCCTTGGCTCCGTCCGGCAGCAGCCGGCGTGGCGCCAGTTCGCTGATCGGCCGACGCTCCACCAGCTTGACCAGCAGCAGGTAGGCGAGCAGCGCCGGCAGTGCGCGCATCAGGAACTGTGCCAGGGCATGTTCGAGATCCGGCGCATCCTTGCCGCCCCAGCCCAGGACAAGCATCGAGCCGCCCACCACGAAGCTGAAGACGATGAACAACAAGGCGAAGATCACGATGCGCGCCAGCGGCGAGAACACCAGCCAGCGTTTCCAGCGCGATGCGCCGGCGGGCGTGACGAAAGCAACGGATGCGTCGTGCATGGTGCTGTATTCCCCTGTGTAGTGGAGATGCACGCTAGCAGCCGCAGCTAGAGGCGCCTAGTGACGTCGGTCATGGCGAATCCGGTGCCGCGCAGAGCCGCGGCCTCACACCTCGACCGACGCCGCATGCTCGCGCGTATTGGCAAAGCGCACCTGCGGCCAGCGCTCCTGCGCCAGCTGCAGGTTGACCCGCGTCGGCGCGATGTAGACCAGCTCGCCGGCGCCGTCGATGGCCAGGTTCATCGCGTTCTTCTCGCGGAACTCGGCCAGCTTCTTTTCGTCGTCGCAATGCACCCAGCGCGCGGTGGTCACCGTCACCGGCTCGAAGCTGGCGTCGACGTTGTACTCGTCCTTCAGCCGGTACGCCACCACGTCGAACTGCAGCACGCCGACCGCGCCCAGGATCAGGTCGTTCGACATCAGTGGGCGGAAGAACTGGGTGGCGCCTTCCTCGGACAACTGCGCCAGGCCCTTTTGCAAGGCCTTCATCTTCAGCGGATCGCGCAGCCGCGCACGGCGAAAGAGTTCGGGCGCGAAGTTCGGAATGCCGGTGAAGTTGATCGCCTCGCCTTCGGTGAAGGTGTCGC
>DHXA01000152.1:0-809 GCA_002413455.1 Rhodanobacter sp. UBA5168
CGCGATCGAGAATTTCAGCAACCGCTCACCCTACCCCACGCTTCATCTGCTGCGCGAATCGAGCATCGAACGCGCGATGGATGCAATGAGCGACACCGACAGCATCTACCGGCGCAATATCGAGACGCTGCAACGCCTCGGCACCGATGGCTGGCAGGCACTGTGGCGCGATGAAGACGGCTAAGCACACCGCCTTCACGGCAGACGGTTCATGTGTGCAACACCCGACCCTGTCATGCTGACGAGTGAACAATCTCCCCGACCCCTACGCGGAAAGCGTCGACCCCAGCGTGCAATGCACGACCTGCGAAGCCGTCTGCTGCCGCCTCACCGTGGTGCTGATGCCGGAAGATCACGTGCCCGCGTGGCTGGTCGATCGCGACACCCATGGCATGGAAACCCTGGCCAAGGGCGAGGACGGCTGGTGCGTCGCCGTCGATCCGAATACCTCAGGCTGCACGATCTACGAGGACCGCCCCACCATCTGCCGCAAGTACGCCATGGGCAGCCCGAGCTGCCGCGACGAACGGCACAAGTGGTTTGGCGCGGCGATTCCCACGGCCGTGCACATGCTGTAGCCGGATCGTACTGAGTCAGGCGGCGCCGTTGAAAATCAACGCGGTCTCTTCAGCACCAAGCGCACGCCATTCACCCAGCGGCAACTCGCCCAGCGTGAGTCCACCAACCGAAATGCGTTGCAGCGTCTCGACGTGATTGCCGGCAGCGGCGAACATCCTGCGTACCTGGTGATAGCGGCCTTCAGTGACGGTAAGCCTTGCATGCCGCGGCCCCAATACGTCGAGCACGGC
>DHXA01000152.1:1046-7820 GCA_002413455.1 Rhodanobacter sp. UBA5168
GCCTTCGTCGCCGCGCAGATCCTGCGCCAGCGTGGCCTCGTAGACCTTGGTCACCTGCGCCTTCGGCGAGATGATCCGGTGCAGCAGCGCACCGTCGTCGGTAAACAGCAGCAGGCCGGTGGTATCGCGATCGAGCCGGCCCACGCTGGACAGCACCGGCGAACGCACGTTGTAGCGCGGCGGCAACAGGTCGTAGACGACCCGGCCGGGATCCTTGCGTGAACAGGTGACGCCCAGCGGCTTGTTCATCATCAGCACCAGACCGGGCGGCGGATCGAGCGGCTCGTCGTCGACACGGATGGTTTCGTACGCCACCACGTCGTCGGCGTACAGCACCTCGCCGTCGGCATCGGTGATGCGCCCGGCACGGAACAACTGCGTCACATCCTTGCGGCTGCCGTAACCCAGGTTCGCGATCAATTTGACCAGTTTCATTGCTTCACCCCAACTGCTTCGATCACCTTGAATCCCTCCTGCGTCACCAGCGTGCGCACATCGCGAAAACGCGCCGTCAGTACCGCCTCATACGGCAGGTGCCGGTTCGCCACGATGAACAGACGGCCATCCGGCTGCAGCGCCTCGGCCGCGCTGATGATGAAGGCGCGGCCCAGTTCCGGCAGGTCGGCACGGCCCTGGTGAAACGGCGGGTTGCTGGCGATGGCGTCGTAGCGCTGCGGCAGGCCACGCGTGACATCGTGCCAGTGCACCGCCACGGCCAGTTCATGGCCGCATTCGCGTTGCGCCCTGGCCAGATTGATCCGCGCCGCTTCCAGCGCGCGGGCCTCCGCTTCATACAGGTCGATCGCGCTGACGTTCGGGCAACGCGCAATGATCTGGCTGGCGAGGTAACCGTAACCGGCACCGAGATCCGCCACGCGGCCGTGCAGGTCGCCCGGCAGATGCGCAGCCAGCAGCGCCGAGGCGCGGTCGATGCGGTCCCATGCGAACAGGCCGGGACGGCTGACGTAGCCGTCGACGATCGCGCGCGGCGCGTCCAGCGCCAGCCACTCGGCCAGCAAAGCCTGATCGATGTCGGCGGCGTTCGGCATGCTCCAGAACACCCGGCACTTGTGCTTGGACTGGCGCTGCACGGCGCCGGTCAATCTCGCCAGATCCGCCTCGCCCGACTTCGCGCCCTCGGCATTCGGCATCGCTGCCAGCACGATGCCGCCTGGCGCCATGTGTCGCAGGGCGCGGGCGAACAGCGCGCGCGCCTCGTCGCGCTGGCGCGGCGGCAACACCAGCACCAGCGGAAATTTCTCGTCGACTCCCGGCTCACCCACGCGCATGCCGTTGCGGGCCAGCTCGTCGGCGAACGGCATGAAGCTCTGCTCGCACAACCAGCCGGGCTGCGCCATCTCGCGCAGCCGCACACCGGCGCGCGCGCGCAGGAACAGCACGCGACCATCGGCCGGCAGCTGCAGCTCCGAGGATTCGAAGGGAACAAACAAAGCCGCCAGCGCCGCATCCGGCGCGGCCGCAAAAAAACCGGCAGCAGTCACGTCATGTCTTCAACCGTGAAACGGAGAGGCATTGTACGTGGCTGCAGCCAGTTCATCTGCCGACGGCGCCTTCGCACGCAGACTCAAGCGCCGCTGTGTGCGTTGACCGCATCCAGCACCCGCGCCGAGTACACCATCGCGGCACCGGCATTCATCGCCACGGCCACACCGAGTGCCTCGGCGATTTCCTCGCGGGTGGCGCCGTGCTTCAGCGCCTCGCCGGTATGCACGGTGATGCAGCCATCGCAGCGGGTGGTGACTGCCACCGCCAGCGAGATCGACTCGCGCGTCTTGGCATCCAGGTGACCGGTTTTTCCGCCGGCGCCGGACAGGGTCTGATAACCCTTCAACGTATCCGGGCTCAGCTTGCCGATCTCGCCGATGCGCCCGATCAATTCCTTGCGGTAACCCAGCCAATCCAACAGGGAATCACCTCGCTGACGTGGCGGCCAGACACCGCGCCCTGCCGTGGTTGCCAATAATGCGCCGGCAACCCGGCAAATGCGCAGCCGCGATTCAGTGTGCGCTGTCGACCGTCGAGGCAGCGGCCGGCAACTCCTGCAGCATCTGTGTCGCCAGCGGCTGGTAGCCGCCATCGAAATGATGACCGCCCTTCTTGGCATGAACCGTCACCCAGGCCGGCAGATCCGGCTCGTCGCAGATGCTGTCGTCGCTGTCGTCCAGGCCGTAATAGCAGATCGTGGGGGGCCGACCGTGCAAGGCTTGCAGCGGCGGCAGCGTGTCGTAGTGCCGGATCGGATTGACGTGCTCCAATAGCCTCTTGAGGTGTTCCTTGAACCAGCCCTGCCTGATCATGTAACCCTCGAGTTCGATCTCGAAAGTCGTATCCCGACTGGGCGACAGCAGCACCAGTTGGGCGATGCGTGCGCGGTTTGCCGGGCTGAGTTTGTCGATGATCGTCGGCAGCACGTCGGCGCCGAACGAGAAACCCACCAGCCAGATCCGCTGCTTGCCCCACAGGCCGGCATATTTCGTCATCAGCGCATCGAGCTGTTGCGCCGACTCTGCCGGCGTGCGCTCGCGCCAGTAGTACTTGAACGTGTTGATCCCGAGCACTGGAATGCCGCGGTCGATGAACGCGATGCCGAGGCGCCGGTCGAGATCGGCCCAACCACCGTCGCCGGAATAGATGATCGCCATGACGTCGTCCTTGCCGGCTGGCGCTGGTGTGCTGATGCCGGCGACCGGCAACACCACGGCGGCCTTTTCCAGGCTGACCCGCGACCATGGATTCCAGACCAGCGCGATACCCAGCAGACACGAACCCGTCACTGCCAACATGATCCAGCTCCTGCGTTTCATCGGCGTACCACGCCGGAGAGTCCGCCGCAGATCAGGCTGGCGACGTTGGCCAGGATCATCGGCAAGGCGATGCCGCCGGGCACCGCCATGTAGCGCGGCTCCCATTCGGGATCGAACTTGTTCTTGTAGTGCTGCAGGCCGCGAAAATTGTAGAAGCGCTCGCCGCGGCCGAACACCAGCGCGCCGAAGCGGTTCCACAACGGCGCCTGGCGCCGGTTCTGCAACCCGGCCAGCGGCGCCATGCCAAGGTTGAACCACTGGTAGCCCTCACCGCGAGCCCACTGCATCAGTTCCACAAACAGGTAATCCATGATGCCGCTGGGACCGTCTGGCAGATGTCGCATCAGATCTACCGATGCTTCCTCGCGGGTTTCGTTGAGAAACAGATTCGCGAACGCCACCAGCTGATCCCCCTGCCATACCAGGGCCATCGGCGTGCGCACGAGGTAATGCGGATCGAACGCGCCCAGCGAGAAGCGCTTTTCGCGTACGCGTTTGCCGCTCAGCCAGGCATCGGAGACTTCCTGCAAGCGCGGCAACAGCGACGTCACCGCATCGGCGGATACGATCTCCATGCGCAGGCCCTCGCGGGTCAACTTGTTTATCGTGTTGCGCAGCACTTTTCTGGATTTGCCGTCCAGGTTGAACGCATCCAGCCGCACGCGCGCCTCTTCGCCGATCTTGAGCAGGTTCATGCCCACTTCCAGGTACAGATCCAGGTCTGCCGGACATACCTGGTAGAACACCGGCCAGCCGCCGGCGCGTTCGCACTGTTCGAGAAACGTCCACACCAGTTCACGCCGCGCGTCCTCGTCCACGCCAACCGGGTCGCCCATGGTCACCCAGCTGCGGCCTTCGATGCCGTACATCACGAAGGCCTTGTGCGTGGGGTCGAACAGCAGGGTCTTGTCGCCCATCAGCGCAAGATGCGCCTGCGCAGAGGGGAACTGCTTGATCAGCGGCCGCGCCAGCGCCAGCTCTGCCTCGCCCGGGAGTTCGCGACGCAGCCGCACGGGGCGGATCAGGCTGGCCAGCGCAAACAGCAGGCCCGCTGCCACCGCGGCAACCAGTGCGCGCAACGCCCGCGGCGCGCCGCCCTGGTAGAAGCTGAACTGCCACCACAAGTCGGCGCTGTAGTCGACGTGCTTGTAGCTGAACATCACCAGCCAGGTGGCGCAGCCCAGCACCGCCACGATCGCTACGATCCAGCCGATCGAGAAGGTGGTGGTGAACAGCGACGCGCGCCGATGAAACAGCCGGTGCGCCGGCGCCAAGGCCATCGCCAGCAAGGTCAGCAGGGTGGCCTCCTCGTAATCGATGCCCTTGAGCAGCGAAAACGCCGCGCCAGCCACCAGCAGCACCAGGGTCAACACGTACGCCGCATCCAGCCGGCGTTGCAGGCCGCGGGCCAGGATCAGCAGCAGCATGCCGATCACGCTGGCCAGCAGGTGCGAGACCTCGAGTACCGACAACGGCAACACCTCGCGCAGGATCGCCATGCGCTCAGGCAAGGCACGCGTCGCGCCCGAGAACAGCAGCACCGCGCCGGATACCAGGGTCAGCCCGGCAAAGAACGACGGCAGCAGGCCGGTGAACCATGGCGCCCACAGCGATTTGCGGCGCAATCCGCGCGCTTCGCGCTGCAGCACCAGCACGGTGGCCGAACACAGCGGCAACAGGTAATAGATGACGCGGAACAGCGCCAGCGCACCCAGGATCGGCGCCGCCAGCGCCTCGTTGCCGGTGGCACCGAAGCCGGCCAGCATCACCGCCTCGAACACGCCCAGGCCGCCGGGCACGTGACTGATCAGGCCGATCATCTGGGCGATCACGAAGATCGCCAGAAAATGCCCGAAGCCGTTGTTCAGCTGGTTCGGCATCAGCACGTAGAGCACCGCCGCGGCCAGACCCCAGTCGAACGCACCGACCAGGATCTGTCGCAGGCCCGTCACCGGTGACGGCAGGCTCACGCGCCAGCGCCACACTCGCAGCGGACGCCGGACCAGGCCACCAGCCAGCCATGCCAGCGGCAACAAGGTCAGCAGCACGCCCATCGGCAAACCGAAAGCGGCCAGTGGAAGCTCCGGCGGCAGCGGCACGAGCAGCAGGGTCACGCCGGTCAGCCCCAGCAGGCCCAGCCAGAAACTGAGCGCGCAGAACAGCACGACGCGTGCCACCTCGGCGGTGGACAGCCCGCTCTGGATATAGAAGCGGTAGCGGATCGAGCCGGACACCAGCAGCGACATGCCCACCGCATTGCTGAAGGCATAGCTGATGAAGGAAATCAGACTGACCCGACGCCACGGCAACGGGCGGCCGATCGAGGCCAGCGCGAAGCGGTCGTACAGCGTCATCACCGCATAGCCCAGCGTGGTGAGCAGCACGGCCAGCAGCAGTCGTCCATGCGAGATGCCCTGCACGTACCGCCGCACCTGGTGATAGTTCACCTCTCTGGCCAGCAGATGCAGCGCCCACAGCGCCAGACACAACATGGCCACCGACAGCAGCGGCCCGGCAAGCCGGCGCAGCAGCACGGTGCGCTGGCTCGGTGGCGTCAGGACTTCGCCGACGTCTTGAACCCGCTCGACTTTTTCCTGCTCCACGCGACCAACGCCCCCTGTAAAGACCCGCTAGGTTGCCATACTGAATCCGACTGGCAATCTGCGGCGAATTCAGGAACCGTCACGCCGGCCGCTACACGATCCAGCCGCACGGCGACCTGATTCCGCGTAAACGGACCTGCGCTATGCGTTCGTCGAGCCCTGCCCCAGCCTGCCCACCCAGCGGTACAGCAGCAGCATCACCACGATGAACGCCGCGCCGCCGACCCACAGTGCCGGGCCGTGCGCAAATGCATCGCCGACCAGGTCGAGCGGATAATCCTTGCCGGAAAACGCGACGAAGGCGGCGATCACCACACCGAGCAAGCCCTCGCCCACGATCATGCCGGAAGCCAGCAGCACGCCGAGTTGCTTGGTCGCCTCGGGATTCTTCGAGTTGCGGTCGGCGCGGCGGTCGAACCACCAGCCGGCGACCGCACCGACCACCACCATCAGCGTGCTCTGGGTCGGCAGGTAGATGCCCAGGCCCACCGCCAGCGGCGACAGGTGCGCGGACTTGGTCGTGCGGCGCAGCACTTCGTCGATGATGATCATCACCACGCCGACTGCCGCACCGATCTCGATCAGGCTCCAGTCGATGTTGTTCTTGATCACGCCTTGCGCGAGCGCCGAGATCAATCCGGCCTGCGGTGCGGGCAGTGCATTGGCGCGCTGCGGGCCGGGCGCGCCGACGAAGCCGTAGGCATGGTTGAGCAGGTCGAGGATCGGCGGAATGATCGCCGCACCGGCGATCACGCCGATCACCAGCGCCCACTGCTGCTTGGACGGCGTCGCATCGACCAGTTGCCCGGTCTTCAGATCCTGCAGGTTGTTGTTGGCGATCGCCGCTGCGGCAAACACGATCGAGGTGATGAACAGGGCGAATGCCACCAGCGCGTTCTCGCTGCCGGCGGGCAGCGTCGAGCGGATGCCGAATACCAGCAGCAACGCCGCGCTGATCACCACGATGATGCCGATGCCCGACAGCGGGCTGTTCGACGAACCGATCAGGCCGGCCATGTAGCCGCACACGGCGGACACGAAGAAGCTCATCAACACCACGAAGATCAGCCCGGCCACCACCAGCGCCACCACGTGATCGCCCAGCCCATGGCCTGAGGTCGTCGCGAAGTTCGCGATCAGCCAGCCGATCGGCAGCAGGCACACCAGCGAGATCAGGCCGACCTGCCCGATCGGGATGTCATGCTCGGTACGTGGCAGCGAGGCGGCATTGCCCGCGCCGCGCACGCGCGAAGCGGCCATGGCGGAGGTCAAGCCGGTGATCACCGGCTTGACCAGCTTGGCCAGGGTCCAGATCGCGGCCACGCCGATGGTGCCGGCGCCGACGA
>DHXA01000152.1:8131-8340 GCA_002413455.1 Rhodanobacter sp. UBA5168
TGCACCACATCGCCGGCGAACACCCGCGTCGCGACCACCACCGCAAACACCGCCGAAACGATCGAGCCCCACAGCACCGCGAGCAGGCCGGCGCGGTTGGATTCAGCAGCCTCCGCGGCGCTGACGCCCTCGCCACCGCCAGCACCGACCTTCAGCACCTCGGCGCAGGCCACACCTTCGGGGTAGGGCAAGTCGGAATTGGTGACCAG
>DHXA01000038.1 GCA_002413455.1 Rhodanobacter sp. UBA5168
GTGATCTACTGCAGCTGCCCGAATGAAGTTTCCGCCGCCAAGGCCGCGAAGCTGCTGATGGCGGTCGGTTACCGCAACGTGCGACCGCTGCTCGGTGGGCTCGATGCGTGGGATTCCGCCGGTTACCTGATCGAACGGTTGCCGTCGGACTCCGTGGTGAACGACGGCGGTTCACTGCACATGACGGCCTGAGCGCCGGTTCCGTCCGGTCATCCGGAAATTTACGCGTTCTATACGCGAAGCGGCCAAATCGCTACCCCGTTCTTATACGGCACTTCCTACAGTGCGCGTCGTCCTTCCCTTGAGTCGACGCCGATGGATTTCGTCTACCTGTTGTTCCTGCTCGTGCTGTGCGCGGCGACGCTGGGCTTTGTGCTGATCTGCGATCGGCTGAGTCCGCGCAAGTAAACCGGTTTTCGCGTCCGCCTTCCTCATCAGCATGAGTTCCCAACCATGAATGTTCTCTATGTCCTCGCCGCGCTGATCGCGGTGGCGCTGGCCGGCTACCTGTGCGTAGCCCTGCTCAAGCCGGAGTGGTTCGAATGACCACCAACGACTACCTCCAGCTCGGCCTCTACCTGGCCGTGCTTTTGCTGCTGGTAAAACCGCTCGGCAGCTACATGGCGCATGTCTTTGCCGATGCGCCCAATCGCGTCACCCGCTTCGGCGGCCGCGTGGAACGCGGCATCTATCGCCTGTGCGGCATCGCGCCTGACGAGGACATGGGCTGGAAGCGCTATGCGCTGGCCATGCTGCTGTTCAACGTGCTCGGCCTGCTGGTCGTGTATGCGCTGCAGCGCCTGCAGGGGTGGTTGCCGCTCAACCCGCAGCATTTCGGCGCGGTGTCGGCCGATTCGTCGATGAACACGGCGATCAGTTTCATCACCAACACCAACTGGCAGGGCTACGGCGGCGAGTCGACGATGAGCTACCTGACCCAGATGCTGGGGTTGGCGGTGCAGAACTTCCTCTCCGCGGCGACCGGCATCGCGGTGCTGGTGGCCGTGGTGCGCGGCTTCAGCCGGCGCAGCGCGCTCAGCATCGGCAACTTCTGGGTCGACCTCACGCGCAGCACGCTGTACGTGCTGGTTCCGCTGTCGTTGCTGCTGACGCTGCTGCTGGTATCGCAGGGCGTGGTGCAGAACTTCAAGCCTTACGTGGACGTGCCGGTGGTGCAGGCCACCAGCTACACGGAGACGGTGAAAGACGCCGCCGGCAACCCGCAGAAGGACGCGGCCGGCAATGACGTGACGCGCGACGTCCCGGTCACCACGCAGACCCTGCCGATGGGCCCGGCGGCCTCGCAGATCGCGATCAAGCAGCTGGGCACCAACGGCGGCGGGTTCTTCAACGTGAACTCGGCGCATCCGTACGAGAACCCCACGCCGTTCAGCAATTTTCTCGAGCTGCTCTCGATCCTGCTGATTCCCGCGGCGCTCTGCTACACCTTCGGCATGATGGTCGGCGACCGCCGCCAGGGCTGGGCGCTGCTGCTGGCGATGCTGCTGATCTTCGTGCCGCTGTTGCTGGCCTGCACGGCGGCGGAGCAGGCCGGCAATCCCGCGCTGGCCAGTCTGGGCGTCGACCAGCATGCCTCGGCGCTGCAGGCCGGCGGCAACATGGAAGGCAAGGAGACGCGCTTCGGCATCGTCAACTCCACGTTGTGGGCCACCGCGACCACGGCCGCGTCGAACGGCTCGGTGAACGCGATGCACGACTCGTTCACCCCACTCGGCGGCCTGGTGCCGATGTGGCTGATCCAGCTGGGCGAGGTGATCTTCGGCGGCGTCGGTTGCGGCCTGTACGGCATGCTCGCCTTTGCCGTCGTCGCGGTGTTCATCGCCGGGCTGATGGTCGGTCGCACGCCGGAATACCTCGGCAAGAAGATCGAGGCGTACGAGATGAAGATGGCCAGCCTCGCGGTATTGCTGCCGTGTGCGCTGGTGGTGATCTGCACCGCCATCGCGGTGATGGTGCCGGCCGGCGTGGCGGGCATCGCCAACCCCGGTGCGCACGGCTTCAGCGAGATGCTGTATGCGGTCAGCTCGGCGTCGAACAACAACGGCAGTGCCTTCGGTGGTCTCTCCGCGAACACGCCGTTCTGGAACACGCTGCTGGGCCTGTGCATGTTCCTCGCGCGGTTTCCGCTCGCCATCGCGATGCTGGCGATGGCCGGCTCGCTCGCCGCCAAACGCCACGTGCCCGAATCCGCCGGCACCTTGCCGACGCACACGCCGCTGTTCGTCACGCTGCTGGCCTGCGTCGTGATCGTGATCGGCGCACTCACCTTCCTGCCGGCGCTGGCCCTGGGGCCGATCGCCGAGCAACTCATGTCCGCCATGGGGCACTGATCCAATGACTTCTCAAACTCATGCAGTAAGCGGTTTCAATCGCGAGCTGGTTCTTACGGCCATGGCCGATTCGTTCCGCAAGCTGTCGCCGCGGTTGCAGTTCCGCAACCCGGTGATGTTCGTGGTGTTCGTGTGCAGCGTGCTGACCTCGCTGCTGTGGGTGCAGGCGCTCGCCGGTCACGGCGAGGCACCGACCGGCTTCATCTTCTGGGTCAGCCTGTGGTTGTGGTTCACCCTGCTGTTCGCG
>DHXA01000034.1:0-4087 GCA_002413455.1 Rhodanobacter sp. UBA5168
AGCGCGGCCGATGCGCTGATGCGTTATCTCGACAGCGGCGCAGCGGCCGAGCGCATCACGGTCAGTTCGGATGCCGGTGGCTGCCTGCCGGTGTTCGATGCCGAGGGCCACGTCTGCCGCATGGGTGTGGGCGAATCCGGCGCACTGCTGGAAACCCTGCATGAGGTACTGCAGCGTGGCGTGCCGCTGGAGCGCGCGTTGCCGGCGTTCACCAGCAACCCGGCGCGGTTGTTGCGACTGCCGGCCAAGGGGCGGATCCGGGTCGGCGCCGATGCGGACCTGGTCGCGCTGGACGAGGCGGGCGCCGCGCATGATGTAATGGCCGGTGGCGTCGTGCACGTGCGCGCCGGCCACATCGAACATCGCGGCCTGTTCGAGAACGCCATCTAGACGTTCGATGCGTCAGCATGGATCGCATGATCCGACGGACTCAGAGAACCGCATGAAATCGAAAGAAGAAGTTGAGAACCAGATGAGTCCCAGCAGGGTGATGGAAGGGGAGCAGCGCGGCTGGATCGTACCGATCGGCGGCGCCGAGGAAAAAGAGAACGATCCACGCATTCTTGAACGCTTCGTGCAATTGTGCGGAGGCAGCGAGGCGAACATCGTGGTGATTCCGACGGCGAGCCAGCTGGCCGACACCGGACCCCGTTATGAAAAACTGTTCACCGGCCTGGGCGCCGGCGAGGTCGGCGTGCTCGATTTCGACATGCGCCGCGATGCAGTGGAAAAGAACCGTCTCGAGCGGCTCGACCAGGCCACCGGCATCTTCTTCACCGGCGGCAACCAGCTGCGGCTTTCCACGATGCTGGGCGGTACGCCGGTGGCGCAGCGGATCCGCGCGCTGAATGCACGCGGCGTGCACGTGGGTGGCACCAGCGCGGGCGCCAGCATCCTCAGCGAGCACATGATCGCGTTCGGCAAGGAAGGCCTGTCGCCCACCGCCGGCAGCGTGCGGCTGGCGCCGGGTCTGGGACTGACCAACCGTTTCATCATCGACCAGCATTTCAGCCAGCGCGACCGGCTCGGCCGGCTGATGGCCGCGCTGGCGTACAACCCCTACGCGGTGGGGATCGGCCTGGACGAGGACACCGCGGCGTTCATCCGTCCGGACAACACCGTCGAAGTGGAGGGCAGTGGCGCGGTGACCGTGCTGGATGCGGGCAACCTGCAGTTCTCCTCGATGGCCGACGCCGGCGAACACGACCCCGTGTGCATGCTGGGCATGACCATCCACGTGCTGATCGCCGGCGCCACGTTCAACATGCAGACGCGCCATGCCTCGGCGGGTACGCTGGCAATACCGAAGCAAACGGCCTGAAACGGGCCTCCGGCTCCAGACCCACGGAAGCCGGCCCTCGGCCTCACATTTTGTAGCAGCGAGCCTCCGGCTCAAGGAAAAGCTCATGCGTATTCTGGAACGTTCCGTCTTCGTCGGCCCGTCGCTGTATGCGCACTTCCCGGTGATCCGGCTGGAGCTGGATCTGGGCGAGCTGGAGCAGTGGCCGACCGGCAAACTGGGGCCGGCCTTTGTCGACGGTCTGGTCGCCGCCTTGCCGGGGCTGGCCGAACACGGCTGCTCGTATCGCGAGCCCGGCGGCTTCATCCGCCGCATGCGCGAAGGCGAAGGCACCTGGCTCGGCCACGTGCTGGAACACGTGGCGATCGAGCTGCAGAACGTCGCCGGCGAAGACGTCACCTTCGGCAAGACGCGCAGCGCCGACAAGCCGGGCGTGTATTCGGTGGTCTACGAATACGTGCAGAAAGAGGAAGGTATCGCTGCCGGCGAGCTGGCCCTGCGCCTGCTGTCCTCGCTGCTGCCGGCGGAACTGCAGCCGCGCGGCAGCGTACCGGAAGGGTGGGAGTGGACGACTGCGCGCGACGAGTTCATCCGCTACGCGCAGCGTCGCGCGCTCGGCCCATCTACCACCTCACTGATTCGCGCGGCGGAGGAACGCGACATTCCCTGGCTGCGACTCAACGAGCAGTCGCTGGTGCAGCTGGGGCATGGCAAATACCAGCAGCGCATCCAGGCCACGGTGACCGGACGCACGCCGCACATCGCGGTGGAGCTGGCCAGCGACAAGGAGGAGACCAACAAGATCCTCGCCTCGCTCGGTCTGCCGGTACCGAAGCAGGAACTGGTGCAGAACGAGGACGGCGCATTGCGCGCGGCACGCCGGCTCGGCGTGCCGGTGGTGACCAAGCCGTTCAACGGCAACCATGGCCGCGGCATCTCGATCCACCTGATGACCGACGAGGAAATCATCGAAGGTTTCAAGGCCGCGCGCGAACATTCGCGTTCGGTGATCGTGGAGAATTTCCTCAGCGGCGACGACCATCGTCTGCTCGTCGTCAACGGCGAACTGGTTGCCGCCACGCGGCGCACGCCGGGCCACGTCGTCGGTGACGGCAACAGCACGATTGCGCAGCTGGTCGAGCTGGTGAATGCCGATCCGCGCCGTGGCATCGGCCACGAGAAAGTCCTGACCCGGCTGGTGCTCGATGCACAGGCCGAGATGATGATGGAGCGTGTCGGCTATAACGCCGAATCGGTGCCGCAGGAAGGCGAGACCGTGTTCCTGCGTTCCACCGCGAACCTGTCCACCGGCGGCACCGCCACCGACGTCACCGACATCATCCATCCGGACAACCGCGACATGGCGGTGCGCGCGATCCGCGCGATCGGGCTCGACGTGGGCGGTGTCGATTTCCTGTCGACGAATATCGCCGAGAGCTACAAGAGCATCGGTGGCGGCATCTGCGAAGTAAATGCGGCGCCAGGTTTCCGCATGCACGTGAGCCCGAGCGAAGGCACGCCGCGCGATGCGGCCGGCCCGGTGATCGACATGCTGTTTCCGCCGGGCTCGCCGGCGCGGGTGCCGATCGCCGCACTCACCGGCACCAACGGCAAGACCACCACCGCGCGCATGCTGGCGCACATCACCAAGATGGCCGGCTATACGCCCGGCCTGACCACTACCGATGGCGTCTACATCGACGGCCAGCGTACGGTCGAGGGCGACATGACCGGGCCGGTATCGGCCCGCATGGTGCTGTCCGATCCGCACATCGACATCGCCGTGCTGGAGACCGCGCGCGGCGGCCTGCTGCGCGCCGGCATGGGCGTGGCCAAGGTCAACGTCGGCGCGGTGCTCAACGTGCAGTCCGATCATCTGGGACTCAAGGGCATCGACACGTTGGAACAGCTCGCCGAAGTGAAGCGCATCGTGGTCGAGGTGGCCACCGATTGCGCGGTATTGAATGCCGACGACCCGCTGGTGCTGAAGATGTCCGGCTACACCGATGCCAAGGTGATCTGCTACGTCACCATGAATCCCTCGCATGCGCTGGTGCGCGAGCACGTGCGCGCGGGCGGCCGCGCCTGCGCGCTGGAGGCCGGCGTCAACGGCGCAATGATCACGCTGTACGACAAGGGCAGCCACATCCCGCTGCTGTGGACGCATCTGATTCCCGCCACGCTGGAAGGCCGCGCGCTGCACAACGTGCAGAACGCGATGGTGGCCGCGTCGATGGCGTTTTCGCTGGGCATCAAGCTCGACGCGATTCGCCAGGGCCTGCGCACGTTCGACACCACGTTCTTCCAGGCGCCGGGGCGCATGAACGTGTACAGCGAGCACCCGTTCAAGGTGCTGTTCGATTACGGCCACAACGCGCACGCGGTGGCGGTGATGGCCGACCTGGCCGGGCGCCTCGATACGACGGGTCGGCGCATCGCGGTGCTGGCCGGTCCCGGCGACCGCCGCGACGAGGATCTGATCGCGATTGCCGATGCCGTGGCCGGCCGCTTCGATCACTACATCTGCCGCCGCGACGACGCGTTGCGCGGACGCGATGGCGACGAGGTGCCGGGCATCCTGGCGCGCGCGCTGCGCGCGGCGGGCGTGCCGGACGCGGCGATCTCGATCATCCCGGACGAGCAGAAGGCGATCGACGCCGCACTGAACATGGGTCGCTCCGGTGATCTGCTGCTGGTGTTCGCCGATGCGCTGGTGCGTTCGTGGAAACAGATCATCAAGTTCCGTCCCGAAGGCGCGTCCGAAGTCCGCGCGGAATCCGGCGCGGC
>DHXA01000034.1:4357-6910 GCA_002413455.1 Rhodanobacter sp. UBA5168
ACGTGGTGCGCGACGAACGCGGCGTGCGTTTCTCGCGCGAGAGTGATGATTGAGCATCTCGTCCGTTTCCCTGCCATTCGACGATTCGCGTCGCCTCACCGGTTCCAACCTGTACTTCGATGGCGCCGGCGCGGTGCTGGAAACCGTCGGTGTCGCCATCGACGACGCGCTGCTGGATGGCTGGCGTGCGCGGGTGGAGCTTGCCCGCCGCGCACTCGGCTGGGGTGACACGCCGCTTGTCGTGCGTCGGCATGCCGGGGGCGCAGCGCTTGCCTTCGAAGCGCCGATCGACCAGTTGTTCAGTGCGACCGAAGTGAACGAATGGGCGTGGCTGGCGACGCTCGCGGTCGTGCTCGCGATGGATGTGGGACTGCATGCGCCAGGCCATCCCGCCGCCTGGGACGAAGCTTCCGCGCTGCACACGCTGCGTGCGTTCGCTGCGGCCGAACGGCAGCCCGAAATGCCGCTGCTGGTGCAGGCCGCCGAGGCGCGCGGGCTTACCGTGCTGATCGACGATGAGGTGTTCTCGATCGGCGAAGGGACGGGTGTCCGCAGCTGGCCGCGGAAAGAACTTCCCGCCATCGATGCCGTGCCGTGGACGGCACTGCACGATATTCCGGTGGCGCTGGTGACCGGCTCCAACGGCAAAACGACGACGGTGCGACTGCTCGCCGCGATGGCGCAGGCGCATGGCTGGCGCACCGGGTACAGCTGCACCGACGGCGTGTTCGTCGATGGTCGCGCGATCGACTCCGGCGACTTCTCCGGCCCCGCCGGTGCGCGAGAGGTGCTGCGCCAAGCACAGGTCGAGGCTGCGGTGCTGGAGACCGCGCGCGGCGGCATCCTGCGTCGCGGCCTCGCCGTGCAGCGCGCGAACGTGGCCGTGGTCACCAACGTCAGCGACGATCATTTCGGTGAATACGGCATCCACGACCTGGACGGCTTAGCGGCGGTGAAGCTCACCGTCGCTCGCGTGCTAGGCGCCGATGGGCTGCTGGTGGTGAATGCGGACGATGTTGTGCTGGTCAGGCAGGCCGCTGCGTTGTCGGTGCCGCTGGGCTGGTTCGCGCTCGACGATGCGCATCCGCTGCTGCGCGCCCGGCGCGAACAGGACGGCAGCACCTGCGGCGTGCGCGATGGCCATCTGCACCTGTTCCATCAAGGCGTCGATCACGATCTCGGCGTTGTCGCGCAGATGCCGCTGAGCTTCGCCGGCAGCGCCAGCTACAACATCGCGAATATCGCGGCGGCCTCGCTGGTCGCCGCGGCGCTAGGCATTCCTGCCGAAATCATCGCCAGCGTACTGGCCCGCTTCGGCAGCGCGCATGCCGACAACCCCGGCCGCCTGCAGCACTGGCGCTTCGGCGCGCTGCAGGTATTCGTCGACTACGCGCACAACCCGGAAGGGCTGCGCGGTCTGCTCGGCGTCGCGACGACCTCGCTGGGCCACGGACGTCTCGGTCTGGTGCTGGGCCAGGCGGGCAATCGCGAGAATGCCGACATTCGCGAGCTGGCGACGGTTGCCGCCGGCTTCCATCCGCAACGCGTGGTGCTGAAGGACATCGAAGGCTTCATGCGTGGCCGCGTGGCCGGCGAGGTCGCGGGTATTTTGCGCGACGCACTGGTGCAGAACGCCGTGCCGATGGAGGCGATTGTCGAATGCCTCGACGAGATTGATGCGGTGCGTGGGTTGCTTGGGTGGGCGCACGATGGCGACGTGCTGGTTCTCCCAACGCACGGCGTGCAGGCGCGGCAGGCTGTCGTCGAATTGCTGGATGGGTTGCAGGCGACGGGCTGGTCTGCAAGCGTCTTGCTACCCGAGAGTTGATTCGGGCCGCGTACGAGCGAGCAACAACCTGTGGGAGCGACTTCAGTCGCGATGCTCTTGCTCTAGCGCTCGTGTAGGAGCGCACCTTGTGCGCGATGCTCTTGATGTAGAAAACCAACAGCTTTCACCCTCCTGCGGAGGGCGAGGTACTTCTCTTTTGCTTGTCCAAAAGGGAAGTACCCAAGAGAGAACGACACCTCGCTTGGCGCTTGCCGGGCATCGGGCAACCGCTCCTGCGTTGCCTCAACTCCGGCATCCATGCCGTCGCCCTGTGCTGGCGAAAAGGAGCCGACCTCCTGTCGACTCCCGCTACGCGGCCTGTCGTCCCCACCTTCACCGCCGCACAGGAGCCCCGGGTAAAGCAGCGGGCCATCCTGGCCCGCACCCGGTGCGCTGCCGCTGCGCGGTAGCGAGAGCTGAAGAGCCAAGAGCAAAAAGTCCCGCTTCGAGCGGGACCTTCCATGGTTGCGAATGTCTCAGTTCGGCCTATTCTGTTGAAAAACTCCGTCTTTACAAATAGACGTCCAAATTTTGGATCGCGACGGCAACGACAATTCGATTCTGTACAAATTTGCACATTCAGGCCGACAGAAAGCGATTGTCGCAGCCGGATTTTCTCGCTTTGAACGAACTCGAATTTTCGAAACGAGTTTTTCAACACTATCGGCCAACAACGGCCGGTCCGCTGCTTCAAATGCACGGCGCAAAGCAGCCGCTCAATGATT
>DHXA01000151.1:0-12890 GCA_002413455.1 Rhodanobacter sp. UBA5168
GCCTTCCTCAACGGCAAGCTCGACCTGGCCCAGGCCGAAGCGGTTGCCGACTTGATCGCGGCCCGCTCGCAGGCTGGCGCACGCGCCGCGCTGCAATCCATGGAAGGCGTGTTCTCGCGCAAGGTCGAGGCCTTGCTGCATTCGTTGATCACGTTGCGCGTGCACATCGAGGCGGCGATCGATTTTCCGGAGGAGGAAATCGATTTCCTCGCCGACCCGGCGATCGGCCAGCAGCTCCACGCCGCGCGCAACGAACTGGCCGAGTTGCTGCGCGAAGCACAGCGCGGCCTGCGCCTCAACGATGGCCTGCGTGTGGCGATCATCGGTCGTCCCAACGCCGGCAAGTCCAGTCTGCTGAATGCGCTGGCCGGCAGCGACCGTGCCATCGTCAACGCCGCCGCCGGCACCACCCGCGATGTACTACGCGAAAGCCTCAGTCTCGACGGCATCGCACTGGAACTGGCCGACACCGCCGGTCTGCGCGAGACGGATGACGAAGTCGAACGCGAAGGCGTGCGCCGCGCCCACGGCGAACTGCTACGCGCCGACGTGGCCCTGCTGGTCACCGACAGCGAACACGCGCAAACCGATCTCGCCCTGTTCGACAACCTGCCGAAACACGTCGAGCGACTACTGCTGATCAACAAGATCGACCTCGACGGCAGTGCACCCTACGGCGAGCGGCGCGATGACGCGCGCTGGCTGTGGGTGTCGGCCAAAACAGGGGGCGGACTCGATGCACTGCGCCATGAACTCAAGCAAATGGCCGGCGCCGGCAGCGGCGAAGGCACCTTCAGCGCACGCCGCCGGCATGTCGTGGCGCTGCAACGAGTCGCCGTGCATCTCGATCAGGCCGCCCATGTGCTGGCCGGCAGCCGCGCCGGCGAACTTGCCGCCGAGGAATTGCGCCACGCTCAGCACGCGCTCGGTGAAATCACCGGAACTTACAGCAGCGACGACCTGCTTGGGGCGATCTTCGGCTCGTTTTGCATCGGCAAGTAGGGTGATGATCGCCGAACTTTTCCGTTGCGTCGATATCCGGCAAGAGCGTGGGGTCGGTTCGCTCGAATCAACATGGCTCGCTCCGCCCGGGTGCGGAAGCCCGCCCGTCAATTTGGCGGAACGAGATCTACCGGCTCAATGGACGACACCAGCGCGATATCTTCCGTCGTCATACATGACCGGCATCCAGGCGTAGCGCAGAGCGGATCCCTTCCCCGCGGCCATGGGTGGAACAGTCATCTCCTGGGCGTATCTGCGCAAGGTCATTCCCAAATCCGGATTCGGTACCGCATCCAGCAGCCACATATCCGCGAGTGAGCCGTCGGCATTGAACGCAAGCAAATAATCGGCAAACCCTGCGCGTGGTGCGAAGTGACCGTTCGGAGGCAGGTATACCTTTGACTTTGGGGCTGGAGTCACATGCTCTGCCGCGAACCTGCTGTCCGTGCCGGCCCTGATCTGCGCGTCGTTCGAGGCAAGGAAGCTGTTCACGTCGCTCATGATCTCGGGCATGGCTGCTCGTCCGAGCTTGTCGGCGATGCGTCGCACCAGTTCTGCTGCATAGCCGTCGTGCGGGCGCTCGCTCCTTGGCAGCAGCAGTTCGTAGTGGCCGTATATCTGCGCCCAGTTCATCGCCTCCCGATACTCATGCATGGCCAGTTTGATCTCGGCCATTTTTGCCATCGCCAGCACACTACCCCGCATGGCGGCGTTTCCCAGATAAAGGCTGGCTCTGACGAGGTCGGGCTGCACGAATGAGCCGCGCGCATGCTGGCCCATGTGATAAAGCGAGCCGAGCAAGTACAAATCATGCTGGTCGCCCGTCTGAGTCGCTTGCTCGATCCTGGACAATGCCTGTTGTCGCTGGGCGATCGGGATCTTTTCGTCCAGCACCTGTGCCCAGGAAGTATCCAAGTCGGCTCGGCCTGGTGCGGCGGCATCGACAGGAGCGTGGGTTGCCTCCGGTATGGCGGCGGCCATGTTTTCGTACGGGATGAGAAGCATTGCCAGGGCAAGGACCAGGGTGTGCCGGTATGCGTGTCTCACCGTGTCGTCTCCTTACCATGGGTCAGATTGCAAGTAACCTGGAACAGTCTGTCAGTGTTTGCCAAGTAACTTTGTACCGAGTCGTTCTATGGAAAGCGAGGCAGGCGCATTCCTTCCTCCCGTAGCTGAAAACAACGTTCTGCATCAGCAAGTAATCAGTCTCTCTGCCGCGCCAGCAGGCGATCCACTTCATGCAAGCTGGGCATGCCACCTTGCGCACCGAGCCTGCCCACCGACAACGCGGCGGCGGCACAGGCCTTGCGCACGGCGGTAGGCAAACCTTCGCTCAGGAAGACGGCCAGCGCGGCGTTGAACGTATCGCCGGCGCCGGTGCTGTCGACCACGGCGACGTCGAAGCCGGCTTGATGGATCGCCTCGCCCTGCTCGCGATACCACGCGCCTTCGGCACCGCGGGTGAGCACGACGGGACAGGGCGCGCGCCGCATCAGCACGAGGAAATCCCGGTTTGAGTCAGCCTCATCCGGATCCGCGCCCAGCAGAATCGCCAGTTCGTGCTGGTTCGGCGTGACGTAGCGGGCGAGCTGCAGCCACGCGGCGGGCAGCTTCTGTGCCGGCGCCGGGTTGAGGATCACCGGGACGCCAAATCGATGACCAAGGCGCAGCGTGGCTTCCACGGTTTCCAGCGGGATCTCCATCTGCACCAGCACGGCGTCGGCGCGGGCGATCAGTGCCTGCGCCTGTTCGACCTGCGCTGGGGTAACGCGCGCGTTCGCGGCGGGCACCACGATGATCTGGTTCTCGCCGCCGGCGACGGTGATCGAGGCGGTACCGCTGGCGCAGTCGTCGAGCTGGGCAACGTGGGCGAGGTCGACGTTTTCGGCGGCCAGGCCTTGACGGAGTTGCTGGCCGAACGCGTCATCGCCGGTGGCCCCGACCAGCGCCACTTCGGCGCCCAGCCGCGCCGCGGCCACCGCCTGGTTCGCGCCCTTGCCGCCCGGCACGGTGAGAAAGCGTTCGCCCAGGATGGTTTCGCCGGGGCCGACGAAACGTGGCGCCTGGGTCACCAGATCCATGTTGATGCTGCCGACGACGACGATGCGTGTCATGGGTGCTCCCGTCCCGGATGCCGTGCCGCTGATTTCGCGGCTATCGAGGGAGCTTAACCGCTGCTGCGATGGGGGGCGAAACCGCTGGCGCTCATTATCTGGCGATGGAGAGATGACTTCCTACAGGCGGGGAAACAGCTGCAGGTGGAAGAAAGCTCGCCTGCGCGCTCAGTGCGCGCGGCCGATCCCGGAATCGTCGCCTTGCTCCAGCGCCGGTGCGGCGCCGGCCACCGCCAGCAGCGACTGCGCGTAGCTGTCCTCGATGCTGACGGTGGAGACTTCGTCCCAGGAGAAGAACGAGGCCTCGCGCATCCACTCCGCGTCGGGGCTGAGTTCCTGCATGTTGAAACCGTCTTCCTCGACGCTGACCAGCCGGCCGATGTAGCAGACCTCGGCTTCGTCCTCGCTGTCCACGTGCACACCGATCACGGGCGCCTGCGCACCCGCGGCCTGGATGACCTCGCGAATGTTGTCCAGCGGAAACCCGCGCGGAGGGCGCGGCAGGATGTGCTTCAGCGCCAGCGCCTTCTCGAAGAACGCATGGTGTTTGTCCGGCGCTTCCAGCTCGGAGATGTCGCGATGGCGCATCACGTACATGCCGTCGTAGGTGATGCCGTCACCGACCACCCAGAGCAGAAAGAACTCGCGCCCGACGCCACCCACGTACCCGCAGAAGCTGCCGTGCTCGAGATCCTCGCGCCACAACCGCACCAGGGTCTGCTTCTGTTGCGCTTCACGCAGCAGGGCACGCTGGCCGGTGTTCTTCAATTCGATAATGTTGCTCACGGCGCCATTTTAACAGATTGGGATGACCGGCTTGTTAGAGCCTCATAACAGCGTCGCTTCCGGTTAAAGGATGTAGCGGCTGAGGTCCTCGTTCTGCACCAGGCTGCCGAGGCTGTTGTCGACATGATCGGAGTCGATCCGGTAATTCTCGCCCGATTTGTCCGCGGCTTCGTAGGAGATCTTCTCCAGCAGGCGTTCCATCACCGTATGCAGCCGGCGTGCGCCGATATTCTCGGTGCGTTCGTTCACCTGAAATGCCACTTCGGCCAGCCGGTCGATACCGCTGTCGGTGAATTCCAGCCCGACGCCTTCGGTGGCCAGCAGCGCGGTGTATTGCTTGGTAAGCGCATTGTGCGGCTCGCGCAGGATCCGCTTGAAATCGTCCACGCTGAGCGCGGACAGCTCGACCCGGATCGGCAGCCGACCCTGCAGCTCCGGAATCAGGTCGGACGGCTTCGCCAGCGAGAACGCACCGGAGGCAATGAACAGCATGTGGTCGGTCTTGATCGGGCCGTACTTGGTCGACACGGTCGAACCTTCCACCAGTGGCAGCAGGTCGCGCTGCACACCCTCGCGGCTGACCCCGGCGTGGCCGTGATCGCCGCGCTGGGCGACCTTGTCGATCTCGTCGATGAAAACAATGCCGTTCTGCTCGGCTGCCTCCATCGCCTGCGCGCGGATCTCTTCGTCGTTGAGCAGTTTGCCGGCCTCTTCGTCGATCAACAGCGGCCGCGCCAGCTTGATCGCCAGCTTGCGGCTCTGCGTCTTGGCGCCACCGATGTTCTGGAACATCTGGCGCAGCTGTGCGCCCATCTCCTCCATCCCCGGCGGGGACATGATCTCCACGCCCACATTCATCGCGAAATCGAGCTCGATCTCGCGCTCGTCCAGCGCACCCTCGCGCAGCTGCTTGCGCAGTTTCTGGCGGGTATCGTTTTCAATGGCCGGGGCGGCGGGCGCATCGTGACTCCAGTCGGTCGGTGTGGTCTGCCGGCGCGGCAGCAAGGCATCGAGGATGCGATCCTCGGCACGATCCTCGGCCAGCGTGCGCACGCGCTTGATCGCCTGCTCGCGGGTCAGCTTGTAGGCCACGTCGGCGAGGTCGCGGATGATCGATTCCACATCCTTGCCGACATAGCCGACCTCGGTGAACTTGGTCGCCTCCACCTTCACGAACGGCGCATTCGCCAGCGTGGCAAGGCGCCGCGCGATCTCGGTCTTGCCCACGCCGGTGGGTCCGATCATCAGGATGTTCTTCGGCGTCACTTCCTCGCGCATGCCCGGCTCCAGCTGCATGCGCCGCCAGCGGCTGCGCAATGCCACTGCCACGGCGCGCTTGGCGTCGTGCTGGCCGATGATGTAGCGGTCGAGTTCGTTGACGATTTCGCGGGGAGTGAGTTCGGACATGGATTCACCGGAGAATAGGGGTGCGTGGGAAAGCGCAACGGCGTGCGCGAACGGTGTCGGTCAGGAGCCGGCGCGCCGCGCTTACAGCTCTTCGATCGACACGTTGTGATTGGTGTAGATGCAGATGTCGCCGGCAATCTTCAGCGCCTTCTCGACGATGGTGCGCGCATCCATGTCCGTGTTCTCGAGCAGCGCCATCGCGGCGGACTGCGCGAACGGTCCGCCTGAGCCGATCGCGATCAGGCCGTGTTCGGGTTCCACCACGTCGCCATTGCCGGAGATCAGCAGCGAGGCGTCCTTGTCGGCCACCGCAAGCATCGCCTCAAGCCGGCCGAAGCGGCGGTCGGTGCGCCATTCCTTGGCCATCTCCACCGCGGCGCGGGTCAGGTTGTTGTTGTGCTTTTCCAGCTTCTGTTCGAACAGTTCGAACAAAGTGAACGCATCGGCAGTGGCGCCGGCGAAGCCGGCCACCACCTCACCGGTCTTGCCCAGCCGGCGCACCTTGCGCGCATTGCCCTTCATCACCGTGTTGCCCAGGGTGACCTGGCCATCGCTGCCGATCACGACGCGGCCTTCGCGGCGCACGCAGACGATGGTGGTGGCGTGAAACGATTCCATGGAAGCTCCGCAAGAATGTGCTTGAACGGACGACATGGGGCCGCTGCGGTTTCGCTTCAATGTCGGTGGAATGGCCAGCGGACGCCGCCCAGCCGAAAAGCGGGAGAAGGAACCGGCGCTTTTCAGCGTTGAGGTGCGACCGTCAGGGCTTGCGCCTGGCCCGCGGATGCGCTGCGTCGTAAACCTTGGCCAGGTGCTGGAAATCCAGGTGGGTGTAGATCTGCGTGGTGGCGATGTCGGCATGCCCGAGGAGTTCCTGCACCGCGCGCAGGTCGCCGGAGGATTCCAGCATGTGGCTGGCAAACGTATGGCGCAGCAGATGCGGATGGATGTGCTTGGGAATGCCTTGCTGCAGCGCCAGCGTTTTCATGCGCAACTGCACCGTGCGCGGGTTGATCGGTGCGCCGGCGCGGCCGCGGAAGACCGGGTTGTCCGCCGGCATGCCCTGCTCGGCACCGAGCGCGCGCAGCGCGGTGACGGCGTGGCGGCCGACCGGCACGATGCGGGTCTTGCTGCCCTTGCCGAGCACGCGCACTTCGCCGCCGTCGAGATCCAGGTCGATCCAGCGCAGGCCGACCAGTTCGGACAGGCGCAGCCCGCTGGAATAGAACAGTTCCAGCATCGCGCGGTCACGCACCGCCAGCTTGCCGCCGCTGTCGGTCTCGACCAGCGCGGCGGCCTCGTCGACGTCGAGCACCTGCGGCAACTTGCGGCGCACCTTGGGGCCGCGCACGCCGAGCATGGGTTCGCCGGCCAGCAAGCCCTCGCGATTGAGTTGGCGAAACAGGCTGCGGCAGGACGACAGCAGGCGCTGCAGGCTTTTCGGCGCCAGCCCGCTGCGATGTTCGCCGGCGACGAAGGCGCGCATCAGGTTCGCATCCAGCGCATCGAACGAGGTCAATGCGTGTGCCCGCATGAAACGCAGCAGCTTGGCCAGGTCGCGACGGTAGCCGGCGACGGTGTGCGGCGAGGCATGCCGCTCGTCGGCCAGACGGAGCAGCCAGCGCTCGACCTGTTGTTCGGGCGTCATCGCCGGCTCAGGAAAGATCCCGCGAGCGCGCCAACGCGGCGGTGATGGTGGCGGAGATCATCTTCAGGAACAGCGTCCCCATGCCAGGCTGGAAACGATCCGGATCATGGCTGCCGATGACCAGCATGCCGGAGTCGCCCAGGCGCATCATCGCCACCGAGCGGATCTGCGCGGCCGTTGCGCCGAACAGGCGGTCGAGTTTTTCGGCCGACAAGCGACCGGAGACCGGCTCGTTCTGGTCCAGAAACTCGGCAAATTCCGGCAACGCCTCGGGGCCGGACACCTGCTGCAACCACTCGGCACGCGGCAACTGCGGTTCGTCACCGAACAACACCAGACGCACCTGTTCCGTGTGGAAATCCGCACTGAGCTTGGCGACCACGCTGCGCGCCGTCACTTCCATCGTGTTGGCGCGCAGCAACGCCACGGTGAGCGCATGCACACGCTCCATCAGCTGCTCGTTCTCGGCGGCAATCCCGATCAGTTCGGCCAGCCGCCGTTCCAGCTCGGCGTTCTTGTCGCGCAAACTTTGCAGCTGATAGACCGCCAGCGACGACACCGCACCCTGCGCGCGCGGCATGGTCAGCTTGGCGGCCAGGTCGGGGTATTCGCTGAGAAACTCCGGATGCCGTTTCAGGTAGGCGGCGACCACGCGGGCCTGGGTGGCGTCGTCGAGCAGCGTTGTTGCGGTCATGCGGAGGTGTCCTCGAACCAGGGCGGAACACGCAGGAAGGCGTGCTGTCCGGCTGGAGTGTGCGATGGACGCGGGCGCGCTTCAACCGCCGCGTCAGGCCGGACCGTCCGGAATCGTCCATTCGCCCTCGAAGGCGAACGCGGCCGGGCCGGTCATCCACAGCGGATGGCCCGGGCCTTTCCAGTCGATCTGCAAGGTGCCGCCGGGCAGTTCCACCCAGACGCAGTCGGCGACGTCGCCCCGTCGGTGCAGCACCGCCATCGCGGCACAGGCCCCGGTGCCGCAGGCCTGCGTCCAGCCGGCGCCGCGCTCATGCACCCGCAGGCGCAGATGGCTGCGATCGAGCTGCTGCACGAAGCCGGCATTGGCGCCCTGCGCAAAGCGTTCGTGGCTCGACAGCAGCGGGCCAAACCGCAGCAGTGCCGGATCGGCCAGGTCGCGCACCACCACCACCGCATGCGGATTGCCCATCGACACGACGCCGACTTGCAGCGTGGCGTCGCCCACGCTGATGCCATAACGATCCGCCGCCGGTTCAGCCACGAACGGAATTCGCGCCGGCTCGAACAGCGGTTCGCCCATGTCCACGGTGACCTCGTTTGCGCCGAGCAGGCGCACCGTCACCGGGCCCGACGGACTTTCGATCAGGACGTTGTCGCCGAGCGCCAGTGCACCGGCGCGGTGCAGCCATGCCGCCACGCAGCGCACGCCGTTGCCACACTGGCCGGATGCCGAACCGTCGCCGTTCCAGATGCCGTAATAGAACGCGCAGGACGGATTGCGCGACGGCTCAACGCTCAATAACTGATCGAAGCCGACACCAGTGTGCCGGTCGGCCAGCGCGCGGATCTGCGCGGCATCCAGCGCAAAGCGGTGGCGCCGGCAATCGAGCACGACAAAGTCATTGCCGATGCCGTGCATTTTCGAGAAAGGCAACTGCATGAGCGCGCCGCTCACTGCTGGTCGGCGGCCGGCACGTCGCTGCTGGCGGCAACGGCGGTCGTCGCCGGTGCCGGCGCGGTCGTCGCCGCAGCCGGCCGGGTCGGCGGCAGTACCAGCGGGCCCTTGTTGCCGCAGCCGGCAAGCGTGGCGACAACGAGACAAAACGGCAGCAGCAAGCTTGATCGGCGCATGGCGGAGATTCCTGAAGACCCTCTCAGTATAGCGATGCCCGCGGCGTCGGCCGCAGCAGCGCGGCATCGCCCGTTATGATGGGTGTACAAACTGCACGTCGAGGCGGTGAAGGACAAAGCGATGGAATGGAACACGTGGTTGCGCATGCCGATGACCGTGCTGCTGGTGCTGGCGGGAATCCTGCTGCTGGTCACGCTGGTGCAGCTGATGGCTCTGCGCCAGCACCTGCACGGTGGCCGCCACCTTGCCGCCAGCTGGCGTGCGCTGCTATGCCTGGTCTGCTTCGCGCTCACCCTGCTGCTGGCCGGTACCGGCTATGCGTTGCGCGGCTACCGTTTGCTCGCCGAGGAGGCGCCGGTGGTCGACATCGACGCGCGCATCCTGTCGCCGCAACGCTGGGCGCTTACCCTGAACTGGCCCGATGGCAGCACGCGTCAGGTGCAATTGTCCGGTGACGCCTGGCGGGTCGAGGCGGTCGTGTTGAAATGGAAACTGCCCGCCCTGCTGGCCGGCGTGCCGCCGCTGTACCGGCTTGACCGCCTGTCCGGGCGCTACGACGATCCTGCGCAGGAAGCCGAAGCGCCGCGCACGGTGATCGGCTTCGGTGAAGCCGGCGCGTTCGATCTGCTCAGCCTCAGCCGGCGGTATCCGCAGTGGTTGCCCGAAGTCGACACCGTATATGGCAGCGGCGCGTTCCTGCCGCTGGTCGACGAAGGCCATTACAGCATCAGCCTGATGCGCACCGGCGCGCTGG
Organism: Rhodanobacter sp. UBA5168; assembly: GCA_002413455.1. Classification (GTDB taxonomy): domain Bacteria; phylum Pseudomonadota; class Gammaproteobacteria; order Xanthomonadales; family Rhodanobacteraceae; genus Rhodanobacter. The sequence goes on from DHXA01000151.1 coordinate 9,540, forward strand.
TGGCAAGGCCCGACGAGGCGACCGAGCACAAGATCGGAGAGCCGCTGGGCGGCTGAGGTGGAAGCCGCCGCGGCGCCGTCACGGCGCTGCGAACGGATCGGGCGCGCGTCTACGCGAGCGCCTTCTCGTACCGCCATGCATCCGCGCCATCCTGGTAATAGCGTGCGTAACCGCCGATACGCCGAAATCCCAGTCGCTCGTAGAGGCTGATCGCGAGCGCATTGTCCGCGCGCACTTCCAGGCGCAGGGCGCGGCATCCGCGGCGCCTGGCCGTGTGCGCCGAAGCTTCCAGCAGCGCAGAACCGACGCCCTTGCCGCGCGCCTCCGGCTGCGTCGCCAGCGAGTACAGCCGGGCCACGCCGCTGCCCTTGCGGAAGAACAGCACGGCGGTGCCGAGGAAGTTGCGATGGTTGGCGCTGGCCACCAGCACCTGGGCCGAATCGCTGTCCAGGTGGCGGCGATACTGCGCGCGGCTCAGCCGGTCGCTGTCGAACGTGCGTTCCTCCAGTGCCACCAGGTCATCCAGATCGGACGATTCGGCGCGACGCACGCGCACGCTGGCGCTGACTGGGGGTGGATGCATGCCTGGGTTCCTTCCGGCGCGGCGTGGCGCGCGAGTCGAGCGGAGGGTGGGACGAAATGGTTGGCGCGGACTCTAGCAGCCAAGACCGCGGGACGTGCGCGAAATCTGCGTGCGCCGCCGTTTATTCAGCCTTCAGCGCTTTCGCTTGTGCGCCGCCGGCCCTGTGCCAAACTGCGCCCTTTGCGTCATTCTGCCGCCCCCAGCGGGCCCTTCCGCCGTAACCGCATCGCCCGAGTGGTGTCATGACCCGTCTGGTCATCGTTGTCGAAAAAACCTCCGACTGGAGCTCGTACTACCCGTCCGTGGACGTGATGAGTGCGATGGACTACCTGCGTGAGCCGGTGGGTGGCGACGACGAGCGCACCCATGTGATCAACCTGTGCCGCAGCTATAAATATCTGGGCACCGGCTACTACGTGTCGCTGCTGGCCGAGGCGCGCGGGCACAAGGTAATGCCTTCGGTGCGCACGGTGAACGACCTGCGCCGCCGCTCGCTGTACGGCGTGGATATCGAAGACCTCAACACCAAACTCACGAATTTTCTTCCGGCCGGCGGCCGCGACACCACCGACTTCGGCATCCTGGTCTATTTCGGCGAGACGGCCTACCCGGCGCTGCAGGATCTGGCACGGCAAGTGTTCGAGTCGTTTCCCTGCCCGTTGCTGCGCATCGAGTTCGAGCGCGACCGCGTGTGGCAGGTCAGCGCGATCAAGCCGGTCGGCCTGCAGACGCTGGACGACGCGCAGGAGGACGCGTTCGCCGAGGAACTGGACCGCTTCTCCAAGAAGCTGTGGCGCAAGCCGCGCGCGCGCAAGCTGTACCGCTACGACGTCGCGATGCTGATCGATCCGGCCGAGCAGATGCCGCCGTCCAACAAGAAGGCGCTGAAGGCGTTTGTCGCGGCCGGCAAGGAGCTCGGCATCGAGGTCGATCCGATCGGCAAGAACGACTACCAGCGCCTGGCCGAATACGACGGCCTGTTCATCCGCGAGACCACTGCCAGCGACAACCACACGTATCGGTTCTCGCATCGTGCCGAGAAGGAAGGCATGGTGGTGATCGACGATCCCACCTCGATCCTGCGCTGCACCAACAAGATCTTCCTCAACGACCTGATGGTGTCGCGCAAGCTGGCGGTGCCGCGTACCGAAATCCTCTACCGCGACGACAGCAAGGGCATGAAGGACGTGATCGCCAAGCTCGGCTTTCCGCTGGTGCTGAAGATCCCTGACGGCTCGTTCTCCCGCGGTGTGGTGAAGGTGGAAAACGAGGATGCGCTGGCGCGGGCGGCCAGCGGGCTGTTCCAGCACAGTGCGCTGCTGCTGGCGCAGGAATATGTCTACACGGAATTCGACTGGCGCATCGGCGTGCTGAATCACGAGCCGCTGTACGCTTGCAAGTACTACATGTCGCGGGGCCACTGGCAGATCTACAACCACGGCGCCAAGGGCACGGCAAAATCCGGCGGCTTCGAAACCATCGCGGTGAGCGACGCGCCAGCCGAAGTGGTCAAGCTGGCGCTGAAGGCCACCCAGCCGATCGGCGACGGCCTGTATGGCGTCGACCTGAAGCAGGTCGGCAGCAAGCCGGTGGTGATCGAGGTCAACGACAATCCGTCGATCGATGCCGGTGTCGAGGACGCCCATCTGGGCGATGAACTTTACCTGCTCATCATGCGGGAATTCCTGCGCCGGATGGAGCGCAAGCGGCAGGGCGTGGCAGGCTGACGTCCCGCTTGCCTTACTGCCGAGAGGCGAAGCTTTTTTCGCTAGCGGTTCAATGCCATACCGCCGCGTGAAGCGTGCGCCGCCGCGGCTGGCACAGCGCCAGCAAATGACGCGGCAGCGCCGGCTCCAGCGCCAGCAGCACGACCAGCGGCGCGCCGAGCAGCCAGAATGCCGGCGTCCAGCCGAGCAGTTCGGTATGCAGCGGAACCAGGGTGGTCAGCAGCAATGCACCGCCGCCCAGCAGCCACAGCATGGCGGCGCCAAGCAGGCGTTGATGGTGCGGGGAAGGCAGGGGTGGCGTATGCATGCGTCGTGTCCTTAAGCGGCGGTGACGACCGCAGATTGCGCGGCCGTCATCTCACGGGTTGCGACTTGTCTGCGGTTGTCGGTGGTGGGAGCGATTCGGTCGTGGTGCCGCTGTGGTTGCGCGGCGAGAGCCGTCGCGGCCCAACTGGCTTCCACACAGATGCCGCGCGGATGAGCCTCGTGGAGAGCCCGACTTGTAGAATGACCGCCAGCGACCACCCAGGGAATCCGCATGCCAGCTGTCCAGTTCGCCGTGTTTGGCCATCCAATCGCCCACAGCCTGTCGCCGCAAATCCATCGGGCGTTCGCGCAGCAGTTCGGCCTCGAAATCGACTATCGGGCGATCGACGCGGCGCCAGCCGAATTCGCTGCCGCCGTACAGCGCTTCTTTGCCGAAGACGGTCGGGGCGCCAATGTCACGTTGCCGCACAAGGCCGCCGCGTTCGCGCTGGCCGATCAGCGCAGCGAGGCCGCCAAGCGCGCCGGCAGCGCCAACGTGCTGACGCGGTTGGCCGATGGCCGGCTGGCCGCGCACAACACCGACGGCGCTGGCATGCTGCGCGACCTCACCGAGCGGCACAGCATGGACCTGCGCGGGCACACGGCCCTGCTGCTGGGTGCCGGCGGCGCTGCGCATGGCGTAGCGTGGAATCTGCTGGATGCCGGCGTGGCGACACTGACCATCGTCAACCGTTCGCCGGAAGCAGCCGATGTGCTGGCCGATGCGATCGGCGA
>DHXA01000151.1:13149-17521 GCA_002413455.1 Rhodanobacter sp. UBA5168
CGCTACTGGAAAGACCTGGCCAGCATCGGTAGCTACGACCTGATCGTCAATGCCACCTCGGCCGGCGTGCTGGGTGCGGCGCTGCAACTGCCGTTCTCGCTGATCGGTGCGCGTGCGTTGTGCTACGACCTGTCTTACGGCGCCGCCGCCGGCGACTTTCTGGCATGGGCGAAAACCGCCGGCGCACGCTACGCGTTCGACGGGCTCGGCATGCTGGTGGAAACCGCCGCCGATGCGTTCGAGCTCTGGCATGGCCGGCGGCCGGATACCGGACCGGTCTATCAATCCCTGCGGCAACACGCGGCGTGAGCGCACCGTCCTGCCGCGTCGGTTGTGGTGCCTGCTGCATCGCGCCGTCGATCAGTTCGCCGATCCCCGGCATGCCGAATGGCAAGCCCGCGGGCGTTCGCTGCATTCAACTGACCGACGACAACCGCTGCGCCATCTTCGGCCGGCCCGAGCGCCCTTCGGTATGCAGCAGCCTGCGCGCCGAACCGATGATGTGCGGCACCGGCCGCATGCATGCACTGGCCTGGCTGGCGCAACTGGAAACGGCGACGGCATCGCGTTGATGCCGTGCCGCCACAAGGCTGCAATACAAGCTGGCTAACGTGGCGGTATCCGCCGGGAGCACGTCGATGACGGACACTCCTGCGCGCGGCCATCAGCTTGTGCAGCAGGTGTCATGCCCCACTCCCATTTCGCCGTATCGCATCGATACGCGCTGGCCCTCGTCTCCGTGCTGGTCCTGGCCGCTGCTGGCGGCATCTTCTGGTACAGCCGAGCCATGGCGAATGCCTCGTTCAATGAAGCGGGAGGGTCACCGGTCGAGGCGGCCGCCGCGCCTGACGATGATGCACAGAGCGGCACCGGGATTCTGCTGGGGCTGGCCCGCGACGCGATGCATGACGGGCGCCTGGTCGCGCCGGCCGGCAGCAACGCCTATGAGTTCTACCTCAGCGTGCTGCAGCTGGAGCCGGAGAACCCGACAGCCAGGGACGCACTGCGCGAATCCTTCCCGCGTGCCGCGGTGGAGATCGAGCGCACGATCAACCAGAAGGACCTGGAAGAGGCACGCAGGGAAATCGATCTGCTGCGCGAGTTCGACCGCGACAACTTCACCCTGACCTTGCTAGGAGGCAAGCTCTCGGCGGCGCGCAACATCGTGATGAGACAACATGAAGCAGAGGCGGAACGCATCCAGCAGGCGGCCGGCAGGAACGCGGCGGCGATGTAGGCCTGCAGAACAAGTCGGCATCACCCCGGCATCCGCGGCCGGCCCGGCGGAATCCGCCTCGAGTCCCGACCATGCACCGAACACCTGCTCGGCCGTGGGATTGCGCAGGCGATTGCGGCCGCCAAGGAACCATACGCGTCGCACCGGCATCAGACAGCCGCCAGGTACTCGTCTTTCAAGCGCACATAGTGATCGGCCGAGTAGTGCAGCTGCTCGATCTGGCGGTCGCTGAGCAGGCGCACGAACCTGGCCGGATTGCCCAACCACAGCTCCCGCTCGCCGACCACTTTGCCCGGCGGGATCAGCGCACCGGCGCCGACGAAGCCGTACTTCTGCACCACCGCACCGTCGAGGACGCTGGCGTGCATGCCGATCAGGCAGTAGTCGCCGATGCTGCACGCGTGCACCACGGCGGCGTGGCCGATGGTGACGCCCTCGCCGATCAGGCATGGAAAGCCCGGACCATACGGGCCGGCGTGGGCGACGTGCACGATGGCGCCGTCCTGGATGCTGGTACGCGCACCAACACGGATGTGGTTGACGTCGCCGCGCAACACCGTGCCGGGCCAGATCGAGACGTCGTCGCCGAGCACCACGTCACCGATCACGCTGGCGGCCGGGTCGACGTAGACGCGTTCACCGAGGATGGGCGTAATGCCCTTGAAGCTGCGCAGGGATTTCATCTGCGCATGGTAGCGGCCAGCGAGCCCCGCGGTGGAGCGAATGTGATGCGGGCCCGAGCCCGGTGCGGCAGCGACAGCGGGCGCCGTCACGATGCGCCGCTTGATTTCGCCTCGCGTGATCGCCACGCTGGCGGTCTGCCAAGGAGCGTTCATGAGTCACGACAACCCATTGCTGGCCGACCACACCCTGCCGGCGTTCTCGCAGATCCGGCCCGAGCATGTCATGCCTGCGGTCGATACGATCCTGGCTGACTACCGCGCCGCCATCGACGCGCTCATCGCACCCGGTGCGCCGCGCGATTTCGCCACGGTGATGCTGACTCAGGAGCGCCTGGAGCAGCGCCTGGCGCGCGCCTGGGCACCGGTTTCGCACCTGCACTCGGTGGCCGACAGCGAGTCGTTGCGCAAGGTCTATGGTCCGGCCGAGGAGAAGCTCACCGAGCACGCGATCGAGCTGGGCCAGAACCGCGATCTGTATGCCGCTGTGCAGGCACTGGCCGATGCCGCGGACTTTGCCACCTTGCCGCGTCCTGAGCGCGCCCTGGTCGAACATGCACTGCGTGATTTCAGGCTTTCCGGCGTGGCGCTGGAAGAGCCGGCGCGATCGCGTTTCCGTGAAATCGGCGTGGCGCTGAGCAAGCTTTCCACCGAGTTCTCCAATGCGGTGCTCGATGCCAGCGAAGCGTGGCATGAGCACATCACCGACGAACGCGATCTGTCCGGCATTCCCGAATCCGGCCGCGCGGTGTTGCGCCAGTACGCCGAGGATCAGGGTCTGGATGGCTATCTGGTGACCCTGAAACAGCCCAGCGTGCAGGCGGTGCTCAGTTACGCCGACGATCGCGGGTTGCGCGAGCGGGTGTACTGGGCTTACCAGACGCGCGCTTCCGATCAGGGTCCGAACGCCGGCAAGTTCGACAACGGCGCACGTATCGAGAAGGTCCTGGCGCTGCGCCACGAGGCTGCGCAGCTGCTCGGTTTTGCCAACGCGGCGGAAGAATCGCTGGCGACAAAGATGGCCGCATCGCCGACCGAGGTGATGGAGTTCCTGCACGACCTGGCCACCCGCGCGAAGCCGGTGGCACAGCGGGAGTTGGCCACGCTGCGCGAATTCGCCCGCACCGAGCTCAAGCTCGACAATCTGGAATCGTGGGACGTCGGCTATGCCTCGGAAAAGCTGCGCCAGCAGCAGTACGCCCTGGACGAGGAGCAACTCAAGCCCTACTTCCCGCTGCCGGCGGTGATCGACGGCCTGTTCGGACTCACCGAGAAACTCTATGGCATCTCGCTCGCCCAGCGCGACGGCGTCGATGTCTGGCATCCGGACGTTCGCTATTACGACGTGCGTGACGCCGACGGCCGCGTATTCGCCGGCGCCTATGTGGATTTGTACGCGCGCAACGGCAAGCGTGGTGGCGCGTGGATGGATGTGTGTCGCGCCCGGTTCGACGATGGCGCGCAGTTGCAGCTGCCGGTGGCGTTTCTGACCTGCAATTTCGCGCCACCGACCGAAGGCAAGCCGGCCCTGCTCACCCACGATGACGTACTGACCCTGTTTCACGAGTTCGGCCACGGTCTGCATCACCTGCTCACCGAGATCGCGCTGCCGTCGATCGGCGGCATCGACGGCGTCGAATGGGACGCGGTGGAACTGCCCAGCCAGTTCATGGAGAACTTTGGCTGGAATCGTGAAGCGCTGGATCTGTTCGCTCGCCACTACGAAACCGGCGAGCGACTGCCGGACGAGCTGTTTGAACGCATGCTGGCCGCGCGCCATTTCCATGCCGGCCTGTTCCTGGTGCGCCAGCTGGAATTCGCGTTATTCGATTTTCTGCTGCATCTCGAATACGACCCCGTCGAGGGCGCGCGCACCCTGGCCGTGCTGGAGAGCGTGCGCAAGCAGGTGGCGGTGCTGCATCCGCCGGCGTGGCAGCGTTTTCCGCACGGCTTCAGTCATGTCTTCGCCGGCGGCTATGCGGCCGGCTACTACAGTTATCTGTGGGCTGAATTGCTGAGTGCCGACGCATTTGGCGAGTTCGAGGAGCGCGCGGAAAACAGCGGCAGCGTGATCGATCGCGCCACCGGCGATCGTTTCCGCCGCGAGGTTCTTGCCGTCGGCGCCAGCCGGCCCGCACTGGAAAGTTTCATCGCATTCCGCGGCAGGAAGCCAGAGCCGGAGGCGTTGTTGCGCAGTCACGGGCTGGCCTGATTCTCGATCGTAATTACCCCCAGCCGTTAACCCTGGGGGCTTCGGCCATAGCCTTCCGATATCGCCATCTGGCGGACGGCCCTCTTTGGGTGGGCAGTGCGCGACAGCCAGACAAAAAAAAGCCCGCCGAAGCGGGCTTTTCAAGATCGCTCAAATCCCGAAGGATTTAGGCAACCTGGACTTCCTCAGCCTGCAGGCCTTTCTGGCCCTTGGTGACGACGAACGTGACGCGCTGGCCTTCCT
>DHXA01000151.1:17726-21129 GCA_002413455.1 Rhodanobacter sp. UBA5168
TCTGACGATCCGACATGTAACATTACCTTTGAAGCTATGGATGATTTGCGGCTCGGAGCGAAGTGCACTTGACCGCAATAAGGGCAAGAAAATCGGAGTTGCCTCAGACTCTTGCTTAGCCAGCATACACTGGAATGCCGGCTTTCGGTGGTTTTCCTGCATAAAATCCTCGATAGCAGCCCGCAACCCGTCATTTTCTGGTTCGAATCCCGCCGCAGTGCCATTCCGATGGCCTGGACGACGGGAAAAAACCAGTAGCCCCGGCCTCGATTTCGGCACATGTGCCAGCCCTGATAACCCCGCTGGTGCTTCCCTTACAATGCCGCGATGAAAATTGCCTCGTGGAACGTCAACTCGCTGAAGGTGCGCCTGCCGCACCTGACTCAGTGGCTGGCCGGTGCGCAGCCGGACATCGTGGCGCTGCAGGAAACCAAGCTGGAAGATGCGAAATTCCCGGTCGACGAACTGGCTGCGGCCGGGTATCGCACGGTGTATTCCGGTCAGAAAACCTACAACGGCGTGGCGATCCTGGCCCGCGACGAGCCCACCGATGTCGTCACCGACATTCCCGGGCTGGATGATCCGCAGCGCCGCATCCTCGCCGCCACGATCGGCGATCTGCGCGTGGTCGACCTGTACGTGGTCAACGGCAAGGCGGTCGGCGACGAGAAATATGCCTACAAGCTGGACTGGCTGGCGAAGGTGCGCGAATTCCTGGCGCGTGAACAGGAGCGTTTCCCCAACCTGGTGGTGCTGGGCGATTTCAACATCTGTCCGGACGATCGCGACGTTTACGACCCGGTCGCCTGGGGCGAGGACATCCTGTGCTCGCCGCCGGAGCGAGCCGGGCTCAAGGCCATTACCGACCTCGGCCTGCACGACAGCTTCCGCCTGTTCGAGTCCGGCAATGAACACTACAGCTGGTGGGACTACCGGCAAGCCGCGTTCCGTCGCAACATGGGCTTGCGCATCGATCTGATCCTGATCGGCGAGGCGTTGAAATCCGCCGCCACAGCGGCGGCGATCGACCGTGAACCGCGTCGCTGGGAGCGTCCGTCCGACCATACCCCGGTGACGCTGGAACTGGACATCTGAATGACCGCAAAGACCGAATGGCCCAGTTCGCTGGACGACAACGAACTGGATGAACTGGACCGCTACCTGCGCGCGCACACCGGCGAGGGCGACCTCCTGCTCGACGGCGTGCACGGCCTGCTCAGTGCGCTTGCGGTTGGCCCGTTGCTGGTACTGCCGGACGAATGGCTGCCCGAAGTGCTGCACGAACCGTTCGCCGACGAGGACGAGGGCAATCGCGTGCTGGCGCTGCTGGCCAAGCTCAACGATTCGATCAGCGCCGAACTCGATGTCGAGGCCTACGAGCCCATCCTCGGCGAGGTCGAGCTGGAAACCGGCCCGATGCTGTCGGCTGCCGGCTGGTGCGAGGGCTTCAGTCGTGGCATCGATCTGCGCGCCGCGCTATGGGAAAACAGGCTGGCCGAAGATCCGCAGCTGATGGAATTGCTCGGCCCGGTGATGGCGCTGGCAGTGGACGAAGGCATCCTCAGCGCCGACACCGAGTTCGAGAAACTCAGCGACGACGAGTACGACGAATGCCTGTCGCAGGTGCCGGCCGTGCTCGGCGCGGTGAACCAGTATTGGCAGGCCAAGCCGGCCACCGAGGCGGAAGTGGAAACGATGGTGCTGCAGCAGCGCCCCGACAAGCACGACGACGACAACGCGCCGCCGCGCCAGCGCAGCGGCCACTGGGTGCATTGATCATCGCACTGGCGCGCTACGTTTGCCCGGCGTTGCCGGAATGAAACGATCCGTTCCTGCGCCGGTGCTTGGATAAGCGCGGCGAGGGGGCCATCTTGGCGATCATCATCCTTTACCGGAGCAAGCCATGAGCGATCGCCACATCACCCGCCGCATCCGCGGCACCGACACGTCCGATGGTGCCGGCGTGAAGCTCAAACGCATCATCGGCCAGGCCGGGCTGGACATGCTCGACCCGTTCCTGCTGCTGGACGAGTTCCGTTCGGACGACGCCGGCGACTACATTGCCGGCTTTCCGGAGCATCCGCATCGCGGCTTCGAGACGGTCACCTACATGCTGGCCGGCCATATGCAGCACCACGATAACCACGGCAATCGCGGCGATCTCACGCCCGGTAGCGTGCAGTGGATGACCGCCGGCCGCGGCATCCTGCACTCGGAAATGCCGCAACAGGAAGACGGCCTGATGTGGGGCTTCCAGCTGTGGGTGAACCTGCCGGCGGCCGACAAGATGACCGCGCCGCGCTACCAGGACATCGGCCCCGAGCGGATTCCCGTGGTCCGTCCGGCCGAGGGTGTCGAGGTGAAGGTGATCGCCGGCGAGCTGGCCGGCACCATTGGCCCGGTCGAGGGCATCGTCACGGCCCCGGTGTACCTGGATATCAGCCTGCGACCGGGCGCGCGGTTCACGCTGGATCTTCCCGCCGGGCATCACGGCTTCGCCTATGTGTTTGAAGGTGACTCCGCGCTGGTCGGCGGCGAGTCACTGCGGCGCAGCGAGCTGGGCGTGCTGTCCGACGGTGAGCAACTGCAACTGGCCGGCGGCGACCATCCCTCCCGGCTGTTGGTCGTCGCCGGCAAGCCGCTGAACGAAAGCGTGACGCGCTACGGGCCGTTCGTGATGAACACGCCCGAGCAGATCCACCAGGCGATCGCCGACTTCCGCGCCGGCAAGTTCTAGGCAGCGGAAGCCGCGCCCTCGTCCCAGCGGGACGAGGCGCGGCAGTCCCGGCTCAGCCGTTGGCATCGCCCTGCTCCAGCCAGCGCCCTACCGCCGCGACGATATCCGCCGTGGCGTCTTCACCCGCCACGACCAGCACGTTTTCCGCGGCATCCGGAACCTCCAGCGTGCGCAGCTGGCTGTCGAGCAACGAGGCCGGCATGAAATGCCGGCGCTGGCGCAGTCGCCGCTCGAGTTCGGCGGGCGGCAGCTCCATGCAGACGAAACGCACCCCGGCGCCGGCGCGGCGCAGCCGGTCACGGTAGCAGCGCCTGAGTGCGGAACAGGTCACCACGCCGTCGCGGCCATGGGCCAGTTCGGCGGCGATCCACGCCGCCACGCGCTCCAGCCACGGCCGGCGATCGTCGTCATCGAGCGCGAGGCCTGCCCGTATCTTGTCGATGTTTGCCAGTGGGTGCAGCTCGTCGCCCTCCTGGAAATCCCAGCCCCATGCGTCGGCCACCGCCCGCGCCAGCGTGCTCTTGCCGCTGCCGGAAACCCCCATCACCACGATCACCATGCGCGCACCGACACCGCACTATCCCTTCACGCTGCCCAACAGCAGCCCTTCGAGGTAGTAGCGCTGCATCGCCAGGAACAGCACCAGCACCGGCAGCACGGTGACCA
>DHXA01000039.1:0-1789 GCA_002413455.1 Rhodanobacter sp. UBA5168
CGCAACACCTGTCCCACCGGCATTACCACGCAGAACCCGAAATTGCAGCGCGGCCTGGTGGTGATGGACAAGAGCGAGCGCGTCTTCCATTACGCGAAGAACGTGATGAAGGAAGTCGGCATCATCGCGCACAGCTGCGGCGTCAGCGAACCGCGCCAGCTCAACCGCGGGCATTGCCGGGTGGTGGGCGACGACGGGTTGTCGATTCCGCTGGTAGAACTGTTTCCGTACCCGAAGAAGCTGCCGCCGGCGCCGGCTGGATGATGGCTAGAGGGGGTCGTCCGTTGGCATCGGCTGCCAGCCCTCGGCGGTACGTATCTGCAAAGGCTTGAAGCGTCGCTTGTAATCCATCTTTGGATGGCCGTCGATCCAGAAGCCCAGGTACAACCAGAGTATGCCGCGGCGACGGGCCAGTTCCACCTGTTGCAGGATGGCGTAGGTGCCGAGGCTGCGTGCGGTCTCGTCGGGATCGAAGAACGTATAGACGGCTGAAACCCCGTTGAGGCAGACGTCGGTCACGGCCACGGCCAGCAGGCGTTCGCCCAGGCGCAGCTCCAGAAACAGGGTGGGGCTCCACGGCGCGGTGAGGAAGCGGCGGAAATCGCTGGCCTCCGCATCGTCCATGCCGCCCCCGGCGTGGCGATTCTGCAAGTAGCGTTCGTACAGCGCATGCCGCTCGCGGTTGTAGCCTGGGATCGACTCGGTGATCGAGAGTTCGGCATTGCGCTTCAGGCAGCGCCGCTGGGCCCGGTCGGGCTCGAAATTCGCCACGTCGATACGACACGGCGTGCAGGCATGGCACCGCGGGCAATGCGGAAAATACAAGTGGCCGCCGGCGCGGCGAAAGCCGCGTTCCAGTGCCGGGCCGTACAACTGGTCGAGCTGCGGGGCGGCCGGGTCGAGTACCAGGTTCTGCGCGGTGCGGTCGGCGTAGTAACCGCACGCATGGGGCAGCGTCTGGAACAGGCGGACTTGGTCGGAGCGGGACATGGCCCGATTCTATGCCCGCGCAGCGGCAACGCACCACCGGGAATGCGTCAGACCACGCGCAGGTAGCGCAACACCACCATGGCGAATGCCGCGAGCACCAGCAGCAGCACGATCCGCCGCACGCGTGCCACCGTGTATTGCCGTCGCGTGGCCGGCGTCGGGTTGCGCGCAGCGGCCAGCTCCTCGCCATGGCGGATCACCGGCTCGATGCCGATTTCGCGCAACAGCGCGCGCGCCCGGGTGTAATCGTCGGCGTGGGTAATCCACACCTGCGCCCAGCTGCCACGGTCGTCCTGCCGCTGCGTGTAGCTGAAACGCTGCCAGGTCGGGCGGTTGTAGTTGGAGCGATTGGCCACGCTGGCCTCGATGCCGTGTTCGGCCATCAGGGCGATCACGCGGTCGATGTTTTCCTGGCGGGGTGAGGTATAGATCTGGCGCATGTGTGGAGTTTACGCGATCAGTCGCCGCGCACGCGGATCAGGCCTTCCTGCGCGGTGGAGGCGACCAGTCTGCCGTCGCGGCTGAAGATCTGCCCGCGCGCCAGGCCGCGGCCGCCCTGCGCGGTGGGGCTGTCGAACGAATACAGCAGCCACTCGTCGACGCGGAATGCCCGGTGGAACCATAGCGCGTGATCGAGGCTGGCCATCTGCACGTTGTGGGTGAGGTAAGAGATACCGTGTGGCAACGTGGCGGTGCCGATCAGATGGAAGTCCGAGGCATACGCCAGCAGGGCGCGGTGCAGGATCGCCGAGTCGCTGATCGGCGAGGTCAGCTTGAACCAGATGTGCTGGATCGGCGG
>DHXA01000039.1:2037-17837 GCA_002413455.1 Rhodanobacter sp. UBA5168
TCATCGCGCGGCGATACCTGGCGAAACTCGAACGGACCGTCGATGCCCATCCAGCGTTGCAGTTTCACCGGCAACCGGGCCAGTTCGCCCGGCGGTAGCGGATGCAGCGGTTCCACATCTGCAGGTGCGGGCACTTCGGGCATCGAGGTCTGGTGTTCCACGCCCTGTTCGGGTACCTGGAACGACACCGACCCGTTGAGGATCGCCTGGCCATGCTGGATCGCCACCACACGACGCGACGAGAACGCGCCGCCATCGCGGGTGCGTTCGACGTTGTAGACGATCGGCGCCTCGATGTCGCCCGCGCGCAGGAAATACGCGTGCAGCGAATGCGCCTCGCGCAACGGGTCCACGGTTTCCTGTGCCGCCGCCAGCGCCTGTCCCAGCACCTGGCCGCCGAAGACGAAGCGGGTGCCGATGTCGCGGCTCTGGCCGCGGAACAGGTTGTCCTCCAGCCGTTCGAGTTGCAGCAACTCGACCAGTTCGGTGACGTGGTTTGGCGGCATGGGGAAAGCTCGTTGCGGAGATGGAGGCGCGATTATAGTGGCCTGCACCGGGAATCTAGCGCGCCGCGATGCGCGTCAGGCCACCGCCGTCAAGTACTTCGGTCCATGGAAACATCGGGCCGGGATCGAGTTTGCGGCTGACCTGCAGCGTGGGATCGTCGCTGGCCGGCATCAGCGCCGTGTCCAGTTCTTCGTGGCCGGCAATCTGCCGAAGATTGGGGAATTCGCCGCGCAACACCACCAGCAGCTCACGCAGCGCGCTGATCTGTGCGGCGGCGTAGCGCTCGGTCATCTGCTGGTGGCGCGAGTCCCACCAGTGCGGGTAGCGGCCCAGGTTGACCAGTTCGATGCCGAGCGAGTTCGGGTTGTGACCGCGCACGTGGTTCGCCACGCGCGTGCCGGGCACGTAGCGGTAAACAGCGCCGTCGCGATCGATGTAGTAGTGCCCGCTGTTGCCGGCGCCGCTGGGGTGCAGCACCTTTTCGCCGTATTCGCGTGCAGTGGCCAGGTCCGGCAGCTCGGTGCAGTGGATCACCACCAGCTCGACCGCGTCGGCGGAGCGCTCAGGCAGCGTTTCGACGTAGGGCAGCGGCTGGTCACGGATGCTCAGGCTCATGCGCAGCAGTTTCGCATGCGGCAAGGCCGTCCGGAAACGTCGCCTGTTACCATGAACGCCTTGCATTCTGCAGTTTTCATGGAGACCGCCATGCGCGGCCAGATCATTCTTTCGCACGGCTCGGACTCCAGTCCGGACGCCACCAAGGTGAGCGCGTTGGCGGTGCTGGCCGAATCGCTGGGCTGGCGCACACAGCGGCCGGACTACGGCACCGACGATGCGCGCGGCCATGCCGGTTCGGTGGCGCCGCGGATCGCCCGCCTGCGCGCCACCGTCGAGGCACTGGATACACCGCCGCTGCTGGTCGGTTCCAGCATGGGCGCGTTCGTGTCCGGACTGGTCTCGCTGGACGTGCCGGTGGCCGGTTTGCTGCTGCTGGCCACGCCGAGCGAGATCCCGGGTTATGCGCGCAAGTTCGAGCTGCGGAGCAACGCGCCGACATTGCTGATCCACGGCTGGCGCGACGAGGTCTGTCCGCTGGCGGGCGTGCAGGCGTTCGCCGCCCAGCGCCGGCTGCCGCTGCTGGTGCTGGACGACGACCACCGGCTGACTGGCAGCATGGACACGATCGCCGCGCAGTTCCGGCTGATGCTGGACCAGTTGGCGACCATCGCATGAGCCACTATTTCGCGACGTGCCCGAAGGGCCTGGAATACCTGCTGCGCGACGAACTGGTCGCCATCGGCGCCAGCGACGTGCGCGAGGCACTGGCCGGCGCGCATTTCTCCGGAACATTGGAAATCGCTTACCGCGCCTGCCTGTGGTCGCGCCTGGCCAGCCGCATCCTGCTGCCGTTGGCCGAGTTCGATGCGGCCGACGACGACGCGCTGTATCGCGGTGTGCAGGAGATCGACTGGAGCCAGCACCTGGCCGCGCATGCCACCTTCGCGGTGGATGCCGGTACCGCGATGAGCAAACTCACCCACAGCCAGTTCATCGGTCTGCGCACCAAGGACGCGATAGTCGACCAGTTCCGCCAGCGCGACGGCAACCGGCCAGGCATCGATACCGACGAGCCGGACATCCGTATCAATGTACGCGTGCGCCGCGATCGCGCCACGCTGTCGCTGGATCTGGCCGGCTCGCCATTGCACCGGCGCGGTTGGCGCGAAGAGCAGGGCGAGGCGCCGCTGAAGGAAAACCTCGCCGCCGCGATGCTGCTGCGCGCGCGCTGGCCGGAGGTGTACGCCGCCGGCGGCGCGCTGCTCGATCCCATGTGCGGTTCCGGCACCTTGCTGATCGAAGGCGCGCTGATGGCAGCCGACGTGGCGCCGGGCCTGCGCCGCGAGTATTTCGGCTTTCTCGGCTGGCAGCAGCACGACATCGCGCTGTGGCGAGGCCTGCTGGATGAGGCGAAGCAGCGCGCCGACACCGGTCTGCGCGGATTGCGCAGCGTATTTTTCGGCAGCGACGCCGACCCGCGCATGGTGCAGACGGCCAAACGCAATGCACAGGAAGCCGGTGTCGCCGGCTTCTTCACGCTGGACAAGCAAGATGTGGCGCATGCCGCACCGCCGCCTGGCGTCGAGTACGGGTTGGTGATCACCAACCCACCGTATGGCGAGCGCCTGGGCGAACGCGCCGAGATGCCGAAGCTGTATCGCGCCGTGGGTGATACCTTGCGTGCCCGCTTCACCGGCTGGCGCGCCGCCGTGCTGGCCGGCGACGTGGAACTGGGCCGGGCGATGCAACTGCATGCGGACAAGCGTTATGCGCTGTACAACGGCGCCCTGGAAACCGTGCTGCTGACCTTCGACCTCAGCAAGCGCGACGAGGCCCCGCGCGACCCCAAGCCATTGTCGGCCGGTGCGCAGATGCTGAAGAACCGGCTCGAAAAGAACGTCAAGCATCTGCGCAAGCGCCTCACCCGCGAAGGCATCCACTGCTGGCGCGCCTACGATCAGGACTTGCCTGAATACGCGGCGGCGATCGACGTCTACGGCGACACCGGCGGCAACGATCACCTGCATATCCAGGAATACCGTGCGCCGGCCGACGTGCCGCCGGACGTCGCCCGCCTGCGCCTGCGCGAGATCGCCCGCGTCGCAGGCGAGGTGCTCGGCGTGCCGCGCGAGCGCATCGCGATCAAGACGCGCGAGCGCGGCAAGGGCGGCTCCAAATACGGCCAGCTCGACCAGCGCAACGAGTTCATCGAGGTGGAAGAGGACGGCCTGAAATTTCTGGTCAACCTTACCGACTATCTGGATACCGGCCTGTTCCTCGATCATCGGCTGGTGCGCGCCAAGGTGCGCGAACTGGCGGATGGGAAATGTTTTCTCAACCTGTTTGCCTACACCGCCACCGCCAGCGTGCATGCGGCTGCCGGCGGCGCACTGGAAACCACCAGCGTGGATCTGTCCGCCACGTATCTGGAATGGGCTTCGCGCAATCTCGCGCTGAACGGTTTCAGTGGCAGCAGTCACCGGCTGATGCAGTTCGACGCGCTGGAATTCCTGCAGCGCGACCGCGGCCATTACGGATTGATCTTTGTCGACCCGCCCACTTTTTCCAACTCCAAACGTGCCGATGATTTCGATGTGCAGCGCGACCACGTCAAGCTGCTCGACGCCTGCAACGAACGGCTGACCCGCGATGGCGTGATCGTGTTCTCCAACAATTTCCGCCGCTTCAAGCTCGATCGGGCGGAGCTGGAACAGCGCTTCGAGATCGAGGACTGGACCGCCCCCAGCATCCCGTTCGACTTCGCCCGCCGCGCCGACATCCACGGTTGCTGGCTGCTGCGGCGGCGCAAGGCCGACCCCGGGGTAAATCCCTGGGATACGGCACGCATAAAAAAGTGAACCCTTCAGTCCACATTAAGTGTGATCAGCCGAGCATCCGTCCGTACAACGGAGAAAGCTCATGACTCGACGTTTCAGCAGTGCAGGTTTCAGTGGCGCAGGCAAGCTGGCAGTACTCAGTCTCGCGATGGTGGCGGCGCTGGCCATGCCGCTCGGCGCTTCGGCGCGTGGCTGGGGCGGCGGGCATGGCTATCACGGCGGCGGCCACGGCGGCTACTACGGTGGTCATTACGGTGGCCACGGCGGCTATTACGGTCATGGTGGTGGGCACTGGAGCGGTGGCCGCTGGATTGCCGGAGCGATCGTCACCGGTGCCGTACTGGGCCTGGTGGCCGATTCCATGCGTCCGGCGCCGGTGTATTACGGCGCACCGGTTTATGGCCCGCCGCGCACCGTGATTTACGAAGACGGCCCGCCGATCGTGCAGCGTCGTGTGGTCGAAACCCGCACGGTGGTGTACGACCATCCGCAGACACGGTACATCCGTGACGATGGCTACGATCAGGATGACGGCTACGACGGCAACTGAGGTACGCGACGTTACCAGCAGAAAACAGAAGAGCCCGGCATGTCCGGGCTCTTCTGTTTTCTGCGCGGCTGGCACCGGTGGGGTCAGTGCGCGGGCACGGCTGTCGGCTGGTCCGCACCGCTGCCATGGCGCTTGGCCCGTGCGCTCATTTCATCGAAGCGGGTCTTGTCGATTTTACTGATCGATTCAATCGCACATGGTGGCTGGTTGTGCGAGCGCACGGTCTCGCCGACCTCGCCGCAAATGTGGCCCCTGTTGACGGCCGCGTTGGAGCGGTTGGGCCGGAACATCAGGCCGGCAGGCGCCATGCCCAGCCGCGGACACGCGCTCTGCAAGGTCACCAGGTAGCGTTTCGGGCCGGTACGCACGATGGCGGTGCGCGCATCCACGATGTGCCATTCGTTGATCTGGGTGGTATCGATGCAATCGGCCGCCGGCAGCGGTGATCGTGCGGCTGCGGTTTCGGACGCCTGCACGGCGCCGGCACTGGCGCCAACGGTGAGGGCGAGCAGCAGGGTGGGGGCGATCATTTTCATTGGGCGTTACCTCGGTCGGTCGGGCTGAACGCGTACCGTGATCAGTCACGGGGGAGTAGTGCATGCCGGCCGCTATCGGCGCGGGTATGCGACGGCGATGAAAAGTATCTGCCATCTTCTTATCACAAGAAGTGAACGGTCGGCACGGCATGCTGGCGGCCATGTTTTCGACCCCCAGACATCACCCGGCGCCCCGGCGCGAAGCCATGCCCCTGGCCCTGACGGAGCAGCGGTGATGACGGCGCGGCAATTGCCAAGCGCTGCCACCGTGACGACGCGATTCCGGCACGTGCGGCAACGCACGCTGGAATTGTGTGCCGGTCTGAGCGCCGAGGATCTGTTGCTGCAGTCGATGCCCGATGCCAGCCCCGGCAAGTGGCACCTGGCGCATACGAGCTGGTTCTTCGAGCAATTCGTGCTGGGCCGCGATCCGGCGTATCGACCGCGCGATCCGGCCTGGAACTACCTGTTCAATTCCTACTACGAGTCGGTCGGGCCGATGCATGCGCGGCCGCGACGTGGCCTGCTGTCGCGACCCTCGCTGGACGAAGTGCGCGGGTACCGGCACTACATCGACGACGCGATAAGCGGCCTGCTGAGCCGGCAGGACGATCCGGAGCTGACGGTCCTGGTCGAGCTGGGCCTGCAGCACGAGCAACAGCATCAGGAACTGCTGCTGACCGACATCAAACATGCGCTCTGGTGCAACCCGCTGCAGCCGGCGTATCGCGCGTCCGTCGTATCGACGACGGTCGCGAACACGGTGCCGCTGCGCTTCGTCGAGGGCCGCGAGGGTATCGTCGAGATCGGCCACCGCGGTGAGGGCTTCGCGTTCGACAACGAAACTCCGCGCCACCGCAGTCTGCTGCATCCGCATGCACTGGCCAACCGGCTGGTGACCAATGCCGAGTACCTGGCCTTCGTGCGCGAGGGTGGCTATCGCGAGTCGGGCCTGTGGCTGTCCGATGGCTGGGCCACCGTGCAGCGGGAGGGTTGGCAGCACCCGCTTTACTGGCAGGACGACCTGGCCAGCGAGTTCACTCTTGCCGGCGTGTGTGCGCTCGATCCGCACGAACCGGCCTGCCATCTGAGCTATTACGAGGCCGAGGCTTTTGCCCGCTGGGCCGGCGCGAGACTGCCTACCGAGGCGGAGTGGGAGTCGGCCGCACAGGGCGTTACCATCGACGGCAACCTGCAGGATGAGCAACGCTTCCAGCCGCGCGCGGCTGGCGCCGGCGAGGGTCTGTTGCAGCTCTATGGGGATGTGTGGGAATGGACGGCCTCGCCGTACATCAGCTACCCGGCTTTCCGGCCACTGCCCGGTTCGCTGGGCGAATACAACGGCAAATTCATGTGCGGTCAATGGGTATTGCGTGGAGGTTCCTGCGTCACCCCACGCGACCACATCCGCGCCACTTACCGAAATTTCTTTCCACCCCACGCCCGCTGGCAATTCGCCGGGCTTCGACTGGGACAGGACCGATGAGCAGTGTGCAACCCTGTGGCTTCAGCGATGACGATCGTCGCCCGCCGACAAGCGATCTGCTCGAGGTCGCCCAGCGCGGTCTCAGCGCGAAACTCAAACGGTTGCCGTCGTGGCTGTTTTACGACGAACGCGGTTCCGCACTGTTCGACGAGATCTGCGAACAGCCGGAGTACTACCTCACGCGCTGCGAAATCGCCTTGATGGACGAACACGCACAAAGCATCGCCGATACCCTCGGCGGTGACGTGCGGCTGGTCGAGTACGGCAGCGGCAATGCGCGCAAGACCGGCATGCTGCTGCAGCATCTGCATGCGCCCGTCGCTTACGTGCCGGTGGAGCTTTCGACCGAGCCGTTGCGGCGGAGTGTCGAACGTCTGGCCATCGAATTTCCACGGCTGCCACTGCAGCCGTTGTGCGCGGATTTCAGCAAGCCGCTGCGGCTGCCGATCCCGCCGCGTGCGCCGCGTCGCACCGTGGTGTATTTCCCGGGTTCCACCATCGGCAATTTCGAGAACCGCGAGGCGGCCGTTCTGCTGCGCAAGATGCGCAACGAGATGGGAGACGCCGGCGGCATCCTGATCGGAGTGGACCTGAAGAAGGATCCCGCGGTGATCGAGGCGGCTTACAACGATCGTGCCGGCGTCACCGCCAGTTTCACCCTCAACATGCTGAGCCGATTGAATCGCGAGATCGGCAGCAACTTCGAACTGTCTGCGTTCGCGCATCGGGCGCATTACAACCCGATGGCCGGACGCATCGAGACGCACATCGTCAGCCTTCGCGATCAGCACGTCAAAGTGGGTCGGGTGAATGTGGCGTTTCGCGCGGACGAGGCGATCCAGGTCGAATACAGCTGCAAGTATTCGCTGGAGGATTTCGCCGCGCTGGCCGCCCGCGCCGGGCTGGCGGTGCTGCGCGTGTGGACCGATCCGCAGCAGATGTTCAGCGTGCAATACCTGGTGCGCGCCAGCACCGTGGCGCGCTGAACCGGATCCCCGCGGCGCCTACTTCACGCCGTACAGTGCGCGCACGTCGCGGGTCAGCTCCGCCTGGCTGTCCGCGCGCGCATAGAACATGTGGCCGCCGGGATAGCTCTTCACCTGTACGCGGGTCGAGTCGCCCATCGCCGGCATCTGGTCGACGATCAGCACCGAGGCCATGAACGGGCAGGACAGGTCGTCCCAGCCGTGCGCGATCAGCACGCGCAGGCCCGGGTCGTTCGCCACCGCCTCTCGCAGCTGCGACACCGAGCCTTCGCGAGCGTCGTCGTCCTCGTGCCACAACTTGTTCACTTCGTAGCTCAGTGCGTTGTAGCGACCGTCGTACTTCCAGCCCACCGTCCGGGTGACGAAGTCGACCATCGCGCTGGTGGTCGGCGCGATGATGCCGTTGAGGATCGGATCGCCGGTCTGCTGATGCGGTGCATACGGGAAGGGGTCCCAGGCGGTGACGTTGGAGTCGTAGCGACTGCCGAGCCGGCCTTCGGCGCGGTACACCTCGCGCAGGTAGGCCTGGGTTTCCAGCCGCCCGCCGGATCGCTTCACGAACAGCGGATCGAGCCCGGTCAGCTCGGTCACCTTCTTGATCACGCGAGCAGTCGCCTGCGGGTCGGAGCGGCCGCGCATCAGGTCGCCGGCGTACTCGCCGCGGGTGTACTCGATCACACCGGCCATCGCTTCAGGAGTGAGCTTGTGCTCGCGTTCCAGGTGCGCAGCGGCGATCGAGGGAAGGGTGAGCATCCACGGCAGCGGCGACACGTTTTCGTCGTCGGACGCCGCCGGGTCGAGGTACGGCGACAACAGCACCACGCCATTCATTGCCACGCCGAGCTGGGTCTGCAGGTAGTCGGTGATGCGCGGGCCGCGGAAACCGCCGTAGCTTTCGCCCACCAGGTACTTGCGCGAGGTCATGCGGCCGTTCTTGACCAGCCAGTCGTAGACGATGCGCGAGAGATATTTGATGTCGGTATCGGTGCTGTAGAACTGCTTGGTCGCTTCCTTGTCTTCCACCAGCGCCCGGCTGTAGCCGGTGCCGACCGGATCGATGAACACCAGATCGGTGAAGCCGAGCCAGGTGCCGGGGTTGTCGTGCAGCGTCGCTGGATCGGAGGGGTTGTCGCCCTCGACGCCGAAGTTCACCTTTTTCGGACCGATCGCGCCGAAATTCAGGTACACCGACGACGCACCCGGCCCGCCATTGAGCGCGAACGTCACCGGCCGGTCCTTGCCGGTCATGGTGTAGGCGGTGAATACCACCTCGCCGGTGATGATGCCCTTCGCGTCGCGCACCGGTAGCGAACCGACGGTAACGGTGTACTTGAGTGTCCTCCCGTTCGCCGTGGTGGATTGCGTGACGTGCGAATCCGCCGGAAACGGCGGCAGATGGAAACCGTTGCTGCCGGCGTCGTCTGCCGCCGCCGGCTTGTGGGTATCGGCGGCGAGCGTCGACGCCGGGTTGAATCCAGCCAGCACGAAGGCCGCCAACAGGGCAGATTGCAGGGACTTGCGCACGGGTCGTTTCCTCGCGGACGAAAGCGCCAAGCCTACCCGTCTGCGCAGCGGCGGGAGTGTGCGTAAAGGCATGGGTGGCGGGGAGTCCGTGCCCGCCATCCGGGTGCGTCCCGTGCGATCAGCGCACGATCGTCAACCCGGCTTGCGGCCGGACGAGCGCCGGCGCGACACGCGCCATCCACTGTTCGAAGGCCAGCACGAAGCGCTGCAGCGATAGCCCGGTGGCCTGGTCGACCAGCGCGGCATGTTCGTCGAAGCGGCCGGCGGCGTTGGCGATGAACAGGGTCGGCGTCGGCATCACCAGTGCACCGCAGGTGTGCAGCACTTGCCGCAGCGATGCCTGGGCCAGGCGCGTGCCCCACGGACCCGCACTGGCACCGAGCACGGCCACTGGCTTTTCCACCAGCACCTCGCCCTCGGGAGATTCGCGCGAGAGCCAGTCCAGCGCATTCTTCAGCACGCCCGGCATGGCATGGTTGTATTCGGGTGTGGCGATGATCAGGCCATCGGCGGCAGCGATCGCAGCACGCAACGAGCGCACGCCGGCGGGGCCGCCGGGCTCGCGCAGTTCCAGATCCTCGTCGAACATCGGTACGGCAGCCAGCCCGTCGCAGACGTCCAGATGCAGCGTCGCAGGAGCGTGTGCCGCGGCTACGCGCAGCAGTCGCCGGTTCCACGAGTCGCGGCGCAGGCTGCCGGCCAGGCACAGCACGTGGCGGACGGGAGGTGCATGGGGAATGGTCATGTTTTATCTCCGGGGTGTTTGGACTGATAACCGGGTAATCAGGGTTCAATCAGCAAGAGCCAGGCGCAGGCGACCAGCAGAACGCCCATCACGATGTCGACGCCGCGGCGGACCACGGGTCGGACCAGCCAGCGTGCGAGCCATGCGCCCAGCGAGGCCCACAGCAACAGGCACAGAGTGGGAACCAGCATGAACAATCCGGCTAGCGGCAGGTAGTCGCGCAGGCTGGTTGCAGGCAGCGCCGCCAGCACGGTCAGCACCATGACCCAACTCTTCGGGTTGAGGAACTGGAAGCCGATCAGGCCCAGCGTGCCGGCAGGCATGGCCGGATCCGCCGATACGGTGCGGGAGTGTCGAGGCGCCACGCCTCCGACGCACAGCGATACGCCGAGCCAGGCCAGATATAACGAGCCTATGGCTCCGACCCACAGTTTCAGCGATGGATGCGCCGCGAACGCCATGCCGGCACCGGTTGCCATCAGGGCGAGCAACAGCAGGCCACCGAGCACGATGCCGGTGATGGCCGGCACCGCCGCGCGAATGCCCGCATGCCCCGCGGCACGCAGCACCACCAGGTTGTTCGGGCCGGGCGTGATCGCGGCAACGCAGAGCAGGCCGGCCAGGGCGATCAGGCGATCCATCGTGATGTGTCCCTCGGTAGCGGTCGAATGACGGTCATCGTGCGAGGAAAAACTGGTCCGTGCGAGTGGTTCTATGGTCTAGAATTCCGACCATGAACGAGCTGCCGCTGAACGCACTGCGTGCCTTTGCCATGGTCTATGCCCACGGCGGCGTCCGTGCTGCCGCGCGCGAGCTGGGCATGGCGCACTCCTCGGTGAGCCGGCATCTGGGCGAACTGGACCGCTGGCTCGGCGTGCCGCTGTTGCGTGCTTCGGCGGGGCGAGGCGCGCTTGTCTTCACGCCGCAGGGCGACACGCTGGGCCGAGCCACGCTGGCCGGCTTGCGCGAGATCGAACAGGCGGTGGCGGCGCTGCGAGAGACCCGCCCTGCCCATGCGGTGACCTTGTCTGCCTCACCGTCTTTTGCGATCCGCTGGCTGCTGCCACGGCTGCCCGCGCTGGAGAAGGCGCACCCGAAGATCGAGCTGTCGGTCCAGGTGGAGCAGCGGCTGGATGCGCTGGACGATGGCCGCATCGATCTGGCCATCCGCATGGGCCAGGGACCGTGGCCGCAACTGCATGCCGAACCGTTGATGGACGATGCGCTGTATCCGGTGATGAGCCTGGCCCTGTGGCAGATGTCCGGACGTCCATCGAAGCCGGCGCAGCTGGCCGGCCTGCGCCTGCTGCATGACCGCGACCCGCAAGCGGCGTGGGAGTTGTGGCGGCAGGCGCATGGGCCGGCGAAGCTGGCACTGCAGGGCGGTGCGCGCTACACCTCGTCCGATCTGGTGTTGCGTGCGGCAATGCAGGGGCAGGGTGTGGCGCTGGCGCGCCACCGGCTGGCGGCGGACGATGTGGCGAATGGCAGTCTGCTGCGTCCGTTTGGCGATCTCAGCGTGCCGCTGGGGCCGTCGTACTGGATCGTGCGCCCGCCGGCGAAACCGCGCACGGCGGTGGCGGCGGTGATCGACTGGCTGCACTGGCAGGCGGCGGGTGCAGGCCGTTTGCCGGCAAGGCTGTGAGGCGCAAGGACTGATCGAGACGATCAGGCGCGCGCCAGTGCGCCTTCCACAAACTGCTGCAGCTGCGCCGCGTTCAGGGCACCGGACTGCCGCGCGACCTCGCGTCCCTGCTTCAGCATGATGAGCGTGGGGATGCTGCGGATGCCGAAGCGCTGGGCCAGTTGCGGCTGCGCCTCGGTGTCCAGTTTGGCCAGGCGCAGGCGTGGCTCGAACTTGCCCGCAGCCTGCACGAATACCGGCGCGAAGCCGACGCACGGTCCGCACCATGGCGCCCAGAAATCCACCAGCACCGGCAGGTCGCCGCGGCCGGCGACCGCGTCGAAGTTTGCCGTGGTCAGATCCACCGGATGGCCGTTGAACAACGCCTGCTTGCAGCGGCCGCAGTTCGGCCGTTCGCTGGCACGTTCTGCCGGCACGCGGTTGAGTGCGCCGCAATGCGGACAGGGAATGGCCAGCGGGTTATTCATGGCAGACTCCAGCAAGGGATGCGCACACGGCGCCATGGTCGACAAGATGGCGACGGTGGCGCGCAAATCCAAGTCAACCGCAGGTATCCGCCCATGGGCATGCAGGGTCGTTCAACCGGATTTCGCCCGGTGCCGCGGGGCGTGCTTGCGCTCGGCATGCTGTGGACGCTGCCCAACAGCCTGGCTGGTCTGCTGCTGGGCTTGCTCGGTCTCGCGTTCGGTGCGCGCGTGCGCTGGCAGGCGGCCGAGCTGGCGCTGGTGGTGCGGCGCTGGCCGTGGGGTCGCGGTGGTGCGTTGACTCTGGGCAACGTGATCCTGCATACCGGTGAACGGCTGGACACGCCGTATCTGACCTATGCACAACGCGCCGGTCGCTGCATCGAGCCGACCGTATCGCTGGCCGATCACGAACGCGCGCATGTGTATCAGTACATGCTGCTGGGCCCGCTGTTCCTTCCGCTGTATCTGCTGTGCGGCGGGATCAGCGTGCGCAATCGGTTCGAGCGTGCGGCGGATCGCTATGCCCTCCATGGCCACGGCTGGTGGCCATGGAGGGTATGAGCCGGTCAGCGCAGCGGCGCACTGCGCGCATACCGGCGCAGGTGATAGATCCGATGTACATGCGAGGCGCCGATCCACCCACCGAGCGCCGCCGCCAGCAATGACAGCAGCAGGCTTGCAAACAGCACCCACATCGCCATGGCGCTGTAGTGGGCCGCGGCGTCGGCGGCGGCCTTCCGGTTTGCCTTGGCCCGGTTCACTTCGGCGGAGAGACCTTGCACGGTGCTGTCGATGTCGGCCTGCGACATGCTGGTGTCAGCGCCAAGCAGCGCCTTGGCGGTGTCGGGGTGATCTGCCAGCAGCGCCATGGTGGCTGCATTCGCGGTGCGTGGATCAAGCCTCGGCGGCGCATTGTGCGTCTCCATGCCGCCGCCCTGCGCCGTGGCGTCCGCTGTCGCTGGCGCCACGTTGGCGCCAGTGGTTTGCCTGACGTGCTGCATCAGCTGCGCCTGCAGCAAGGTGCCGGCGTCGCTGCCGCCCATGCGGCTGCCGTGCAGCGCCATGACGCGGCCGTGCATGCCACCGGCGGCACCGCTTACCAGGTTCGCGCCGTTGCCGATCGCACCGCCGATGCCCAGCGCCAGCAGCAGGCCGGATGCAGCGATCGAAAGCCCCCATACGGTGACCCCGTGCATGACGCCGGTGGTCTGATCGTCCCGGCCGTCGAACCAACTGGCAAACATGCTGCCGACCAGCAGCGAAACCACCCAGGTCGATACCAGCCATGCGCAGGTGCCCACGCCGATACCCTTGGCGGAGGCCCCGGCGTCGTACGGATCGAGTGCGGAAAAACCCATCGCCAGACCGGCGACATACATCATGAACGCGATGCCCACGGCGACCAGCCAGCCGGCAATGATCGCGCCCCAGTTCATTGTCGGGTGCACCGCGTCCACGATCGCGGTGCGTTCGATGTTTACCTGCGCCATGTCCTTCTCCGTGTATGTGATCGGCTCGACAGCGGTCGATGGAGCGTTTTCTGCACGCGCATCAGGTGCAACCGCGCAGCAGGAACAGCACGATCAATACAGGGATCGGAACGCCGAGCAGCCACAGCAACACCCAGCCGATGCCGCCCTTCTGCTTCTGCCGGTCCAGTTGCCGGCGGTAGGCTTCCATTACGGTCTTCATGGCAACTCCCTTCGTTGGTAGACGACCGAACGCCGTCGCAAGAGGCTTCGGCCCCGGAGGCAGGCAGATTGCTGTGCCAGGCGTGGACGAGGTGTGACGCATGCGTTGTCGCCGGCTCTACACATGGCCGCGTCGCCACCTGCCGCTGGTCGCCCGCGTGCCTCCTGCAGCAGCGTCCATCGCCGCTGCAGGAGGCACGTTATGGACGTCCAATTGACAGCTGCGATCAATGGCCGCGCTGATCGTCCTTCTTGTCGCGGGCTTTCGCGTTCCCCTTTTCCGGCCTGCCCGACGGAGCGTGGCCGGCCGTCTGTTGCGGACGATGGGCCGATGGCGCAGCGACGTTTCGCGTGGGCTGGGACGGGTGCGGCATTGCGCGCGCTGCTGCTGGTTGTGGTTGACGACCGGGGTTGTCGCGATGCTCGACACCAGGCGGCCGGGGCCGATTCGCCGGCGTCGGACGCAGGCCCGGTGCCGGCCTGATCGGCCCCGGCATCGGCCGATGCGATATCGGCGGGTGCGGCTGGTTGACCGGTGGCCGGCCATGGCCGGACGAACCCCGTGACGGCGACCGGTACGGATGACGCAGTGGCGGTGGCGGCGGCCGGCGCACGACAGGGCGGCGGTACCAGCGAGTGCGCTCGCGGTAGAACGGCCGGGTGCGGTAATAGTTGTCCCAGTAGCTGCCGATCACGAACGTGACGATGGGTATGCCGATCTGCGCGCCGTAGGCGGGCAACAGCACCGGCCGATCCTGGTATTCGTATTCGACGTAGTTACCGGCGACCCAGCCTCGATTGCCGTAGGCAATCACGTCGCACCATTCCCAGCCGTCGGTACAGCCTTGCACGTCCACTTCGGTGCCGGCGGGAATCAGCGCGATCAGCGGATAGTCCGACGCCGGCCCGGCGCGCAGGTTGACATTGCCGGTGACGTAGCCGTCGGCGGCGTGCGCCAGCGCGGGGATGGCCAGTGATAGCGACGCCAGAGACAGCGACGCGAGTGCGGACCGGATCAGGCGTTTCATGCGGGCAATCTCCAAGCAGACGGTTCGGAACGATGATGGCCGTCTGGTTATGCGCGCGCGAACGTGATGATGCCGTTGTGGCGACGCTGGGCTCCTGCATTGCCTCAGCCGGTCCGGCGCGGCACGAACCGCAGCGCCACCGAGTTCATGCAATAGCGCAATCCCGTCGGTGGCGGTCCGTCGTTGAAAACGTGTCCAAGGTGGCTGTCGCACCCCGCGCAACTGATCGCGATGCGCTCCATGCCGAACATGTGGTCGCGGTGTTCGACCACGTTGCGCCTGGCGATCGGCTGCCAGAAGCTGGGCCAGCCGGTGCCGGAATCGAACTCGGTGGCTGCGTCGTAAAGCGCGGTGGCGCAGCCCATGCAGCGGAACAGGCCGGCGACAGCGGGCTTCTCGTGGTCGCCGCTGAAGGCGCGTTCGGTACCGTCGCGGCGCATGATCTCGTAAGACGCCGGCGACAGCCTCTGCCGCCATTGCGCCTCGGTCAGCACCAGCTTCGGCACCTGGCGCGCGCCGAGATCGCGGCCATCGTCGCCGAAGATCTGCAGCAACACGTTGCCGGGCTTTCCTACCGGCGTGTTTTCGGCAGCGAACAAGCGCGGCATGATCATGCCGGCGCCGGCGACGAGCATGGCCCCGCCAGCAAGGCTCGCGCGCAGGAAGCGGCGGCGATCCATCGCGAGGGTTTCATCAAGGCGTGACATGGGAGCCTCCGTGGTTACGTTTCTGTGGGAGCGACTTCAGTCGCGATCGCTTTTCGAATTGCGCAGGAGCATCGCGACTGAAGTCGCTCCCACGAGAGCAAAAGCGGTCAGCCGAACGTGAACGCGTAGGCCTGCACGCCCGGGTCGAGAAAGCGGATCTCGAACAGCCGCTCGCCGCTGCCGTTGGCCTGGCGCACCAGCTGGTAAAGGCGTTGCGCCGTAATCGTGCCGTTGCCATCGGCATCGGTGTCCATGCCGTGATCGGCTCCGGGCGGCTTGCCGTCGATGGTCACGCGAAAACGGATCGGCCTGCCGTTGCCCGCGGGGCCCAGCACCAGGTGCAGGTCGCGGCCGCGGAAGCGATAGGCAATGCTGCCGCCGGCCTGCTCCAGTTGCGCGTTCTCGGCGTACACGCTCCAGCGACCATCGAGCGACCATTGATCGGCACCAAGGGCATTCGGGGTGCGGTAGTCCCACGCGTCGTCATGCGCCACCTTGCCGCCAGCGAAGTTCTGCGCACGGGCATAGCCGAC
>DHXA01000160.1:0-2506 GCA_002413455.1 Rhodanobacter sp. UBA5168
TCCACCCGCAATTCGCGTTCCAGCAGCAGGCGCAGATAGATCAGGCCGATGTTCCAGGTCTTGCCGGTGCCGGCACTGGCTTCGATCAGGATGCGGCCGTGCAGCGGCACGCGGCGCCAGTCGAGCGCGGGCGGGGCGGCGCTTGCGGCGGTGTCGATGGCGCTCATGCCTTTTCCCCCGCGCCGGCAGGTTCGGATGCCGGCGTTTTCAACAGCATCGTGTGCTGCGGGTCGAGCACGCCGCAGACCAGCTCGGTAGCGGTCTCGAACGCGCGATGCGCCGGACTGTCCGGGTCGAACAGTTCCAGTCCGCGACTCAGCAGGGCGGCGTAGCCGGGTGCGTGGTCGCGCTCCCCGCCATTGAAATCGTCGCCCGACCAGGCGGCCGCGGCCTTGCCGAGACGCGCCTCCGGCTCGCTGGCGGCATAGGCCTGCGCGGTGCGCGGAAAGAACAGCAGCGGCTGTTGTTCGGCGGATCGATACGCTTCGATCAGGCGGCGCAGTCCGTGCCGAAGCTGGGCGACGTCCTGTGCGCGGATCGGATCGAGCAGCGCCGAGCTGCGTGCCTTCTTGTTGTTGGATGTCGGCTCCAGATAATTGCCGTGCACGGTGTCGGCATGGCTCAGTCGCAGCGCGGCCCAGTCAATATAGAAGGCCAGCATCTCCCTGAGGCCGGCGGCTCGGCTCGGCTGCGCGTCGAACAGCAGCAAGCGGCCGTCGGCGCCACGGAAGACCCGGTCGACCACGCCGGTCAGGCGCAGGCCGTCGCCGAGATCGAGGTCGATCGCCTGCGCCAGCGGCTGCGCGGCACCGTCTGCAAACAGTGGCTGCGCGCCGTCGAGCAGGCCTTGCAGCGAGTCGCGCAGTTGCGCGTAGGTCGCGGCGCCAATGGCACCGCCGGCCAGCATGCCGGAGCGCGCCAGCCATGCCGGTGGCTCGGCAGGCAGCTCGCTGCGACCGGCGGCGAGGGTTTCGAACAGCAGTCGGTGATCGACGCGTTCGATCCGGTCGAGCCCGGTTTCCAGCGGCTCGCGATCGGGCCAGCCGATGCTGTCGAGCGCCTGCAGGCTGATGCCGTGACCATGCAGCAGCGCGTCCTTGGCCGGATCGCGCCAGTAACGCTTGAGGGCGCCGAGCGTGATGTCGCCGCCGGCGGCGGCGACGACCTTCGGTGCGCCGAGGATTTCACCGAGAAAGCGCGGCGTGTCGGTGCTGGCCGGTGCGGCGAGGAATGCGGAGTCGTACGAGAACAGCCGTGAATCATGTCGCGGCTGGCCGCGCGCATCGCGCTCGTAATAGCGTGCGTCGAACGGCTGCAGCGGATGATGGATGCGCCAGGGCCGATCGGCTTCTTCGTTGTCGGCGATCGCGTGCTGCTCGTCGAGGAATTGCAGCAGCTCGGCCAGCGGCGCGGCGGGGTTGCGCGGCTTGCCGTCGCGCACGCCTTCGCCGACGAAGCTGATGTGCAGTACGTCGCGCGCCGACATCATTGCTTCGAGGAACAGGTAACGATCCTCACTGCGGGTGTCGCGATCGCCACGGCGTGGCTGGCTGAGAATCCTGTTGAGGCCGGCGTCGTTGCCGGGGCGCGGGAACTCGCCCTCGTTCATGCCGAGCAGGCAAACCACGCGGAACGGGATCGAGCGCTGCGGTACCAGTCCGCAGAACGTTACCCCGCCGAGCAAAAACGCCTGACGCTCCGGCACCGCGTCGAGTGCACCGCGCACGGCTTCGCGCACCACGCTCCATGGCAGCGGCGTCTGGATGCCGACTTCCGCCGCCTGGCTGCCGAGGCCGGCGGCGAGTCGGCGCAGCGCGTCGAGCGCATTGTTCTCGGTGGTGTCGCGCAGGTCGGCGAGGAACAGCGCGTCGATCAGTTCCAGCAGCCATTGGCTCCACGCGGCGAGCGGTCGCGCGCTGGCAAATTCGCTGCGCGCCTGGCGCAGTTCGCCGAGCAGGCGATCGAACTGACCCAGCGCCTCGACCGCGCTGCCGGAGACGCCATCCAGCGGCAGGATTCCGTCTAGAAGCTGGCCGTCGGGCAGTTCGCTGCGGGCGTCCTGTCCCACGATCAGCCCGGCATACATGCGGTCGAAGCCGAACTGCCACGAGTTCGCGTCGGTCGCTGCCGCGCCGACCTCGGCCTTCATCGCGGCATCCAGTCCCCATGCCACGCGGGCGCGACGCAGCCAGCGCTCCAGCGCATCGCGCCCGCTGGCGTCGATCGCGAAGCGCCGCGCCACCGCCGGCACGTCGAGGAAATCCAGCACTTCGCTGACGGTGAAGCGGCTCTCGGCCAGATCCAGTACCTGCGCAAATGCGCTCATCAAGGGGTGTGCGCGCGACAGCCCGACGTCGGCCAGATGCCATGGGATGTGCAGCGGGTCGCTGCGGTATTGCGCTGGCTCGCCGAACACGGCTGCCAGGTACGGCGCATACGCGCTGATGTCCGGTGCCATCACCACGATGTCGCGATGCTGCAGCGTCGGATCGTCGGCGAGGCAGCG
>DHXA01000160.1:2777-3094 GCA_002413455.1 Rhodanobacter sp. UBA5168
AGCAAGCTGTTCTTCAGCACCTCCAGCTCGCGCAGGCGCGTGTGGCAGGCGTGCACACGCAGGCTGGGATCGCTGCGCAAGAGCGGCAGCAGATCCTCCGCCTTGGCACCATCGGCGACCTGCTCGCGCAACGTCGCGCCGACCAGTTCCGGCTGCAGGCAGCGGATGCTGGATTGCAGTTGCGCCAGCAGCGAGGTTTCACCGGACAGCGGCTCGGCGTCGTCGAGCGGGTCGCGTTCGTCGATCGCGTCGCATTCGTCCAGCGTGAGGCAGAAATCCTGCGCGATGCGACCCAGCGCCACCAGCAGCGGATGGCC
>DHXA01000237.1 GCA_002413455.1 Rhodanobacter sp. UBA5168
GCGGACAGGATGCGGGTGAGCGCCACGATCCACTGGAAGTGGTCCATGTTTTTCGAGTTGATGAAGATCTCGAACGGGCGGCGCAGTTCGTGCGGGGTGCCGGCGTTGAGCACGATGTCGTTGATGGTGACGTACAGCGCGTGCTCGAACAGCGGTGACTTGACCTTGAAGGTGGAGCCGACCAGGGTCTCGGGGCGCTCCACGCTTTCGTGCATCTGGATCACTTCGGCCTGACGCGGCTCTTTCGGCGCGGCGGCGGTGACCGGGGTGGCGGCAACCTTGTCTTCGGGTTTGACCACGTTGTAGCCGGTGATCTTCTTGTTGATCTTGATCGCCATGGTTTTTCTTCTTCTCTAGGTGTCGGTGCCGGAGTGGACGCGGCGTGGTGCGAAAAAGCATGCGGCCCGGCGCATGGCCGGGCCGCATGCGGTGTTGCTTACTTCCGTTTTGCAGCGGCCTTCTTGCCGGCAGCCTTTTTCATCGCTGGCCGTGCCGACTTGACGCTCGCTTTCTTGCTGGCAGTGGACCTCTTTGCCGTCTTGGCGACGGCTTTCTTGCTGGCGGACTTCTTGACTGCCGCCTTCTTCGGTGCGGCCTTCTTGCTGGCCGACTTTTTGCTGCTGACCTTCTTTGCGACCTTGGCGGCTTTCTTCTTCACCACCTTGGCGACTTTCTTCGCGACCTTCTTCACCGCCTTCTTGGCGGCGGAGGCTTTCTTGGCAACCTTCTTGGCAACCTTCTTGACCGCCTTCTTCACGGCTTTCTTGGCGGCGACCTTCTTGGCCGGTGCCTTCTTGGCCACCTTCTTCTTGGCGACGGCCTTCTTCACGGTTTTCTTGGCGGCAGCTTTTTTCTTCGGTGCAGCTTTCTTGGCAGCGGCTTTCTTCGGTGCGGCCTTCTTGGCGGCAGCCTTCTTCGGTGCAGCTTTCTTGGCCGCAGCCTTCTTCGGCGCGGCTTTCTTTGCTGCGGCCTTCTTCGGCGCCGCCTTCTTGGCCGGTGCAGCCTTCTTCGGCGCGGCCTTCTTCGCGGCGGGTTTGCTTGCTGCGGGCGTGGCCACGGGCGCGGGCGGCGCCACGTCCGGCAACGGCGGCAGCACGACGGCGGGTGCGTCGACAACTGGTGCGGCGCTGTTGTTCATTTCAAATTCGTTTTCGATGGACATGCTGATTTTCCCCTCCGATGGACCACTTGAGTTGTCGCACGCCGATGGCGTGCGACGGTTCAGAATTTGCCGTAGTAGCCTTCCTTCAAGGCATCGAAGAGGTTGGCGGCGGAGTGCATTTCGCCGTCGTATTCCACCTGCTCATTGCCTTTCAGTTCGACAACGCTACCGTCTTCGAGCTCGAAGCGGTAGAGGGTGCTTTCAAGATCGGAATCCTTGACCAGCACGCCCTGGAACGCGGCGGGGTTGAAGCGGAACGTGGTGCATCCTTTCAGGCCCTGTTTGTAGGCGTAGAAATAGATGTCCTTGAAGTCTTCGTAGGGGTAATCGGTGGGCACGTTGGCGGTCTTGGAGATCGACGAGTCGATCCACTTCTGCGAGGCGGCCTGGATGTCGACGTGCTCTTTCGGGCTGATGTCGTCGGCGGAAACGAAGTAGTCGGGCAGCTTGTTGTCCGCCTCGTCGGTGAACACCTTGGCCTCGGCGTTGATCAGCGCGCGGTAGGCGAGCAGCTCGAAGCTGAGCACCTCGACCTTTTCCTTGGACTTCTTGCCTTCGCGGATCACGTTGCGCGAATAGCTGTGCGCGAAGCTGGGCTCGATGCCGTTGCTGGCGTTGTTGGCCAGGCTGAGGCTGATCGTGCCGGTGGGCGCGATCGAGCTGTGATGGGTGAAGCGCGCGCCGGTCTCGGCCAGTTCGGCCACCAGGTTCGGCGCCACGCTGGCGATGCGCTGCATGTAGCGCGAGTACTTCGCGTGCAGCACGCGGCCGGGGATGCTGTCGCCGACCTTGTAGCCATCGGTGACCATTTCCGGGCGCTTGCGCAGCATGTCGCCGGTGACGGTGAAGTCGCGCAGCAGGATCGGCGCGGCGCCCTTCTCCTTGGCCAGCTCCAGCGCGACTTCCCAGCCGGCGACGGCCATTTCGCGCGACACTTCCTCGGTGAATGCGACGGCTTCGGCGCTGCCGTAGCGGTGCTTGAGCATGGTCACGGTGGAACCGAGGCCGAGGAAACCCATGCCGTGGCGGCGCTTGGACATGATCTCGTTGCGCTGCTGCTCCAGCGGCAGGCCGTTGATCTCGACCACGTTGTCGAGCATGCGGGTGAATACCTTGACCACCTCGCGGTACTCGTCCCAGTCGAAACGCGCCTTCGGGCCGAACGGATCGCGCACGAAGGTGGTGAGGTTGATCGAGCCGAGCAGGCAGGAGCCGTACGGCGGCAGTGGCTGCTCGCCGCAATTGTGTGCATGCAGGCCGTTGCCGTCGAAGGTGTTGATGCCGGGCACCTGCACGTCGTAGACGTCCTCGACGCCATCGGCGTGCAGCGAGGCCACGGTGGCGACGAAGCGCTCGCGGTTGAGGTTGCGCTGGTAACCGGACAGGGCCGCCTTGAGGCGGGTCGCCTTGTCGGTGTCGGCAAAGCCGATCAACTCGGCGAAACGCAGCAGTGACTCGCCCGCGATGACCAGTTCGTGCTGGGCCTGGGTGGCATACACGCGCGAACCGCCGTGGCCGTCCGGCAGCAGGCTTTCATCGGCAGCGCGACGATCGCGGTAGATACGCGAAGGCATGCCCAGGCGCAGCAGCATGCGCTGCACCGCTTCCAGTCGTGGCATATCCGACTGCGCCAGGCGAACGGACACACCCTTGGCCTGGCTGCCCTGCACCGAACCATCGGCATCGAAGAAGCCGCGCAGGAAACCGCGGTATGCCTCGCTCGATGCCTGTTCCAGCGCCGGCGTGATCGCCTTGTCGCCAACGCTCATGCCGAACTCGAAGGCGAGGTCGCGCAGCGCGGCGGATTTCATGCGGAATTCGCCACGACCGCTCACTTCCGACCAGCCGGCAAAGTCGGCGCGATGCGGCAGCGTCTGCGCGCAGCGCAGGGCTTCGGCCATCAAGGCATGGGCAGCGCCATTCACACAGCCGTTTACGACGGCAGCCTGCGGCCACACCGACAGCACCGCGGCCTCGTGCTTGAGCGTGCCGTCACCGACCAGCATGCCGAGCAGGTAGCCCTGCTCCGCGGTCAGCGCGCCGGACCACTGCGCGTTGGCGCGGTGATCGTTGAGGAGCACGCGATCGCCCGGTCGCAACGCACCGGCGGCACACCATTCGGTGTCCACGCTCCAGCGGGTCAGACGCGAGACACGGCGTACGCGATGGTCTTCGGTCAGGCGCAGGCGATGACCTTCTTCGGTCTGCAAGGCCAGCACCGGCTTGGTCGCGGTGCGGAAGAAACCTTCGGCGCCGGTGGTGTGATCCTTGCCGTCCACCCGCGCCATGAAGCCGTGGCCGAGCAGGTCGCTGACCTGGCGCGGACCTTCGGATGTCTGCACCCAGGTATCGGCAGTGACGCAAGGATTGGTCGCGCGGATGTGCTCGCACCACCAGTTGTTGTTCATCTCGTTGACCTTGTCGATCAGGATGAAACCGGGCTCGGCGTAGTCGTAGGTGGACACCATGATCATGTCCCACAGATGCCGCGCACGGATGTGGCTGTAGATCTTGCAGGCGACCAGGCCGTCCTCGCGGTCGACGTAGTTCTCGTGGGTCGGCCACTCGCGCCAGATCACTTTGGTGGGATCGTCGACGTCGATCTCGTCCTTTTCCTTGACGTGCACCGGGAACACCAGCGGCCAGTCCTGGTCGTGCTCGACCGCGTCCATGAAGCCGTCGGTGATCAGCAGCGACAGGTTGAACTGGCGCAGCCGGCCGTCCTCGCGCTTGGCGCGGATGAATTCCTTGGCGTCCGGATGGCTGATGTCGAACGTGCCCATCTGCGCGCCGCGGCGGCCGCCGGCGGAGGACACGGTGAAGCACATCTTGTCGTAGATATCCATGAACGACAGCGGGCCGCTGGTATACGCACCGGCGCCCGACACGTACGCGCCGCGCGGACGCAGCGTGGAGAACTCGTAGCCGATGCCGCAACCGGCCTTCAGCGTGAGGCCGGCCTCGTGCACCTTCTCCAGGATGTCGTCCATCGAGTCGCGGATGGTGCCGGAGACGGTGCAGTTGATGGTGGAGGTGGCCGGCTTGTGCGCCAGCGCGCCGGCGTTGGAGGTGATGCGGCCGGCGGGGATCGCACCGCGGCGCAGCGCCCACAGGAAACGCTCGTACCAGTGGCCGCGCAACTCGTCGCTGGCTTCCACGTCGGACAGCGCACGCGCCACGCGCTGATACGTGCCGTCGATGGTGATGTCGACCGGCTCGCCGGACTTCGCCTTCAGGCGATATTTCTTGTCCCAGATGTCGTACGACGCGGGTTGTAGTGGAATTTCCACGACGGCATCACGACCTGTGGCTGAATTTGTGGCTGGGGCACGCATTGTGCTCATCGGCTTCTAAGACCTCTCGGTGTGGCCTTGCGGCCCCCGTTGATTTTTATTTGATACGACGGTGTCGTTTACGTTGTGTCCGCTGCAGCCAACAGGTCGTGAGGATTGCCCTCCGACCTTGTGCCACTTGTTTCCGACGACAACGACTCCCCCTCAAGAGTGCGATGGTCGACACCAGTGCTTGTCTCAGCGCTGGCACTTGAACACAAGATGTTGTGGTTGCTATCGGATAGGCAAGTTAACCCTGACGCCGCTGGAAGTAAAGTGCCCACGGCCGCATTCGGACCGATGGAACCGCCGCGCCCCGTACCGGTCGAACCAGCGCCGCATTTGTCGCCCTTAGAGGAGGAATCCATGTCGCCACAACGTTTCCGACTTTGGCACTGGCTGGCCGGTCTGCTGGTGTCCGCCGCCATCGGCGCCGCGCCGGCCAGCGCGGTGGCCGCCACCTTGCCGGCGGCGGTCGACGGCCAGCCGATGCCCTCGCTGGCGCCGATGCTGGCGCGGGTGACGCCGGCGGTGGTGAACATCTCCACCAAGACGCGCGTGCAGGTGCGCGATGCGTATTTCGACGACCCGATGGTGCGCCAGTTCTTCGGCCTGCCCGCGGCACCGCGCGAGCGGGTCGAGCAGAGCCTGGGCTCGGGCGTGATCGTGGACGCGGCCAAGGGCTACGTGCTGACCAACAACCACGTGGTCGGCGGCGCCGACGACATCAGCGTGACCTTGCAGGACGGGCGCACGTTCAAGGGCAAATTGATCGGCACCGACCCGGACACCGACGTGGCGGTGGTGCAGATCCCCGCGCAAAATCTCGAGGCGCTGCCGCTGGCCGATTCGACCCGGCTGCAGGTGGGCGATTACGTGGTGGCGGTGGGCGATCCGTTCGGCCTTGGCCAGACGGTGACTGCCGGCATCGTTTCCGCGCTCGGGCGTTCGGGGTTGGGCAGCTCCGATGGGGAAAGCTCCGGCTACCAGAACTTCATCCAGACCGACGCGTCGATCAATCCCGGCAACTCCGGCGGCGCGCTGGTGAACCTGCGCGGCGAACTGGTCGGCATCAACACGATGATCTTCTCGCCGTCGGGCGGCAACGTCGGCATCGGCTTTGCGATTCCCAGCGCCATCACCACGGAAGTGATGGGCCAGTTGCTGGCGCACGGCAAGGTGCAGCGCGGCAGCCTCGGCGTGCAGACGCAGGCGATCACGCCGCGCATCGCGCAACTGCTGAAGCTGAAGGACAACAACGGCGTGGTGGTCACCGGGGTCAGCGACGACTCGTCCGCTGCACGCGCCGGCTTGCAGCCGGGCGACGTGCTGACCACGCTCAATGGCAAACCGTTGCGCAGCGAGCAGGAGCTGCGCAACGCCGAAGGCCTGCTGCCGCTGGGCAGCGCGGTGCAACTGGGCGTGCTGCGCGACGGCCATGACCGCCAGGTCAGCGCCACGCTCGCCGCGGAGAAGCTGGCCAGCATCGACGGCGGCCAGCTCGATCCGCGCCTCAGCGGCGTGCGCTTCAGCGAACTCGACGAGCGCCAGCGCAGCGACGGCCTCTACGGCGTGGCGATTGGCGCGGTGCAACCGGGGAGCGGTGCCGCGCGCGCGGGGCTGACCACCGACGACGTGGTGATCGGCGTGGGCAACCAGCGCATCACCAGCCTGCGCATGCTGCGCGGGCTGGCCGGCGTGAAGCCGCGCCAGCTGGTGCTGGTGGTCGCCGACACCGATGGCACCCGCTATGTGGTGGTGAACTGAAACACGGCGCAAAGCCGACATCGGCAAACCGTGGCGTGGATCGCCGGCCCGCCGTGTCCCGGCGCACAGGCTGGCGTACTGCCTCGCGCAAATCCATGAAAGTGCTTGATGTTTTGTGTTCAGGCCGATGCAATATCCTTTCGGGTTCACTCTATGTGCGCCCGCAAGGCGGCATACTCGCGCCATTACATCCACACCTAATCATGCCGGGGTTCCCCACCACCATGTCCGTCCGTCTTGCCCGCCTGCTGTCCGTCGCCCTGATCGGGGCCTGCGTCGTCACTGCCCCGGCATTTGCCAAGAGTCACCCCAAAGCCAAGGCCAGGGCCAGCGCACCCGCGAGCGGCCCCACCCTGATCTGGCGCGGCGACGTCGCCACCGCCAACGGCGTGGTCGACGACGTGGCAGCGGCGTGGGAAAAGAGCGGTCACGGCCATATTGAACTGCAGCCGTTCAACACCGCATCGGGTATCGACGCGGTGGCCAACGGCACCGCGGATCTGGCCGGCAGCGCGCGCGCCGGCGATGGCAGCGCGCAGAACACCAACCTCACCTTCACCCCGGTGGCCTGGGATGCGCTGGTGATCATCACCCAGTCGTCCAACCCGGTCAGCAACCTCACGCTGAAGCAGGTGCACGACATCTATTACGGCAAGATCCACAACTGGAGCGAGGTCGGCGGCAACAATGCGCCGATCGACGTATATGCGGTGGCCAGCCCCGGCGACGGCGTGGAGTTCAGCCTGCGCAGCCTGCTGTTCGGCCGCGGCAACCAGCCGGTGGCCGCGCCGCGGCTGTACGTCAACACGCGCAAGCTGGAGGAAGGCATCGCGCTCAATCCGAACGGCCTGGGTGTGACCACGCTCGCGGGCATCAGTGGCAACGGCAAGCTCAAGGCGATCCCGGTCAACGGCAAGCGAGCCACCGTCGCCAACGTCGCCGATGGCAGCTATCCCCTGTTCATTCCGCTGTATCTGGTGACCAATCCGAGCAGCCCGAAGGCCGCCAGTGCGCAGGCTTTCGTCGACTTCGTGCAGACCGAGCCGGGCAAGGCCGTGCTGCGCAAGCACGCCGTGCTGCCCTATCAGGATGGCAGCGCGCTGACTGCGATGGACAGCTCGCGGCGTAGCCGCATCCTCGCCGAAGTCGGTGCGCGCGCCAGCCATGTCACGCCGGTCTCGGCACCGGGCGCGACCTACGCCGCGCGCGCTGCGGTGGCGCCCACATCGCCCGATACGGTGGCGGCCAGGACAGCGCTGGAAGCACGCCGTGCAGACGCGGCGGACACGGCCCGGCTCAACCGCATCAGCGGCAGTGTGAGCGACCTCACCGTCAGCGGCGTGGCGCACGCCAACGGCTCGGCCACCACGGTGAGCCAGACCAGCGGCAAGGATTTCGGCAAGGTCACCGCCGACGCCAGCCAGACCGCGACGACCTACAAGGTGACCAAGGGCGACACGCTGTCCTCGATCGCCAAGCGGCATGCGGTCGAGGTCGCCAAGCTGCGCGAATGGAACCACCTGAAGAACGATCAGCTCAAGCTCGGCCAGGTGCTGCGCGTCAGCAAGCGCTGAGCCAAAGCTGGCGTGCAGATACTCGCACTCACGCTGGATCTGGACGACACGCTGTGGCCGGTGCTGCCGGCGCTGGAACGCGCCGACCAGGCGGTCGACGCCTGGCTGCGGCAGCATCACCCCGAGGTCGCTCGCGCGTGGCCGATCACGGCCATGCGCGAGCTGCGCGCACGGGTCGCCGCCGAACGGCTCGACCTGGCGCACGACTTCACCACCCAGCGCCAACTCACCCTGCAGCAGGCGTTTGCCGCCTGCGGCGTCGCCGCCGCGCCGATCGAGGCGCTGTGGGAAATCTACTTCGCGGCGCGCAACTGCGTGGAGCTGTACCCGGACAGCCTGCCGGCCTTGGAGCGGATCACCGCACGCTGGCCGCTGGCCAGCCTGACCAACGGCAACGCCGACCTGCAACGCATCGGCATCCACGCGCACTTCGCCCATCAGGTCTGCGCGCGCGACAGCGGCGTGGCCAAGCCCGACCCGCGGATTTTTCTGGTCGCTGCCGAACGGCTGGGCGTGGCACCGCAGCAGATCCTGCATGTCGGCGACGATCCGGCGATGGACATGGCCGGCGCGCGCGATGCCGGCCTGCGCACTGCCTGGATCAATCGCGACGCGCGGCCCTGGCCGCCCGAACTGGGACCGCCACCGGAGCTGGATCTGCGCGACATGACTGCGCTGGTCGACTGGCTCGAAGCACAGGCTCCTGCTGCCAAGGGCCGATAGGCAGGCGGCGGGCATTGCGCGCATCATTGGCGATTCGCCATCCATGGCACACCTCGCGTCGTGCCAACGCAAGCCAGAAGGAATCCGCATGTCCGCCCTGATCGAACGCCAACCCGGC
Source organism: Rhodanobacter sp. UBA5168 (assembly GCA_002413455.1). Lineage (GTDB taxonomy): Bacteria > Pseudomonadota > Gammaproteobacteria > Xanthomonadales > Rhodanobacteraceae > Rhodanobacter. The sequence goes on from DHXA01000237.1 coordinate 8,677, forward strand.
GGCCGCTACAGCATCCCCATCGAAACCACCGACGCCGCGCATTACGCCGCGACCCGGCGCCGGCTCAGTGCGCCGCAGCGCCGCTGGTTGAGCGACAGCGGTTTCGAGGCGGCAGCGGGCACCTTCGCGCTGTTGTCCGATCCCGCCGGCAAGCTGGTGCGGGTGCTGGTCGGGATCGATCCGGCCGATCCGCTGGTGGCGCTCGCGGCGTTGCCGTGCACGCTGCCCGAGGCCAGCTATCACCTTGCCGCCGAAGGCGTCCTGGGCGATCAGGCGCTGGCGGCACTGGGCTGGGCGCTGGGCGCGTATCAGTTCAGCCGCTATCGCCCGCCGAAGCGTACGCCGGCCCGGCTCGCCGTGAGCGCAACCGAACTGCAGCAGCTGGCGCCGCTGGTGGAAGCCACCACGCAAGTGCGCGACCTGGTCAATACGCCTACCGAAGACATGGGGCCGGCGCAGCTGGCGGACGCGGTCAGGCAGCTCGGCAAGGCGCACAAGGCGAAGCTGCGCGAGTGGGTCGGCGACGAACTGCTCAAGGCCAACTTTCCGACCATCCATGCGGTGGGCCGCGCCAGCCATCGCGCACCACGCCTGGTGGAGCTGAGCTGGGGCAAGGCCAGCGATCCGAAACTGGTGGTGGTCGGCAAGGGCGTGTGCTTCGACACGGGCGGGCTCGACCTGAAATCGTCCGACGGCATGCGCTGGATGAAGAAGGACATGGGCGGCGCCGCGCACGCGATCGCGCTGGCCGGGCTGATCATGCAAGCCGGATTGCCGGTGCGGCTGACCCTGCTGATTCCGGCCGTGGAGAACGCCGTCGCCGGCAACGCGATGCGGCCGGGCGACGTGATCGCCACCCGCGCCGGGCTGACGGTCGAGGTCGACAACACCGATGCCGAAGGCCGGCTGGTGCTGTGCGATGCGCTGGCTTACGCGGCCGAGCAGCAACCCGAACTGATCATCGACTTCGCCACCCTGACCGGCGCCGCGCGCGTCGCGCTGGGGCCCGACCTGCCGGCTCTTTTTTCCAACGATGACGCGCTGGCGCAGACCGCGCTGGCCGCTGGCCGTACGGTCGGTGATCCGCTGTGGCAGCTGCCGCTGTGGCGGCCGTACCGCCGGATGCTCGATTCGTACGTGGCCGATGTCGCCAACGCCGGCCCCTCGCGTCACGCCGGCGCGATCACCGCGGCGCTCTATCTCGAGCGCTTCGTGCCCGAGAACATTGCCTGGCTGCACCTGGATACCTACGCCTGGAACGATGGCGATCGTCCCGGCCGGCCGCGTGGCGGTGAGGCGATGGGCCTGCGTGCGATGTTTGCATTTCTGCAAGGCCGCTACGCGCGCTGAGACTTTCGGTTCGGCTGCCGACGCATGATCGCGGGTTGCTTCGTTGCGTGATCGCGTTCTTATACTTGCCGGTACGTTCCTGGAGTGAACCACCGATGGCCAGCTCGCCGGATGCCACGCCCGCGACCTGCCGCGCGCAAGCGCTTGCGGGGTTGCAGCGTGGCGACATGACGCTTGCCGAGCAGGCCTTTTCGCGCCTGCTCGAGGTGCAGCCCGACGACGCCGAAGCGCTGCAGTTCCTGGCCACCTGCCAGCTCGGCCGGGGAAACACCCCGCGTGCGATCGAGCTGCTGCAAACGGCGCAACGCAGCCAGCCGCAGGACGCGGCGATCCTGCATCAGCTGGGTTCGGCACAGATGCTGGCCGGGGATCTGCTTGCCGCCGCGGACAACTTGCGCAAGGGCCTGCAGCTGGCGCCCGGCATGTTCGTGGCGCGGCTGCGCCTGGGCGTCGTGTTCGAGCAGCAGGGACGCCGGCATGAAGCCATGCTGGCTTATCTGGACGCGATCAACGCGGCCCAGGCACAGGGCCGCTGGCTCAGCGACGACACCACCGCGCCGGGCGTGCGCGACGCGGTAAAGCACGCCACGCACTACATCGCCGCGGGTCGACGCGAGACGTTCGATGCGGTGATCGAGCCGTTGCGGCAACGCTACGGACGATCGGAGCTGACCCGCGTCGACCAGTGCCTGGCCATCTATCTCCATGAGCAACCTGCGCCGTTGCCTGATCCGCGACAGCGGCCCGAGTTCCTGTACTTTCCGGGCATCCCCAGCCAGACCTTCTACCCACGTGAGCGCTTTCCGGCGCACGCACGGCTGGAGGCTGCCGTCGATGTGATCCGTGAGGAACTGCGCGCCGTGCTGGCGGGGGACGACCTCGTGCCTTTCCTCGGTGCTCCCTCGGCCGAGGCGGTGGCGGCGCACCTGCTGGATTCGTCCGGTACGCAAGAGGCGGCATGGGATGCCTTCTTCTTCTATCGGCACGGTGTGCGCCATGACGCCAACTGCGCGCGCTGCCCGCGCACCATCGAGCTGCTGGACTCCGTGCCGCTGGTCCGGGTTCGCGACCACGCGCCGGAAACGCTGTATTCGGTGCTGCGCCCGGGTACGCACATCCTGCCGCACCGCGGCGTCACCAATACCCGCCTGGTCACCCATCTTCCGCTCATCGTGCCGCCGGATTGCGCGTTGCGCGTCGGTGGCGAAACCCATGTGTGGGAGGAAGGCCGCTGTATCACCTTCGACGATACGTTCGAGCACGAAGCGTGGAACCACAGCGAGCAGACCCGCGTGGTGTTGATCATGGACAGCTGGAATCCCGATCTCAGCGAGACGGAACGGGCGGCGGTGGCCGACCTGGTGGCAGCCATTGGCGACTTCAATCGGTCCGGTGCGATTCCGGCGCCATCAACAGCCTGAGATCTGCGGCATCGCACCGCCGGCGTTCACCGCCGCCTCCACGATATCCGCCAGCGACGCGCCATCTGCGCGCAAGACCGTTCCAGAGAGTAGTCTTTGGACTATCAAGCACGGGCAACCGTTGCGGCGTCATCGGGCGCGTGCTTGTGGCGTTGGGGGACGTCTGAAGTCAAAGACCATCACTTCGCATCTATCGGGGAGAACGTATGAAATACGGCATGAATCACCTGTCGTTGGCGGTGCGTCTGGCGCTCACGGCGGGTATTTTGACGACGGCAGGCATGGTCCAGGCACAGGACTCGCCCATCAATAATTCACAGCAAACCGATCAGACCACAACCCCACCAGCCAAGAACAAGGCCAAGACCCTGGAAGCGGTGGTCGTGACGGGCTCGCTGATCCGGCGTGTGGATGCCGAGACGGCCAGCCCGGTAGTGACGCTGGATCGCGCCGCCCTCACCAACTCTGGCAAACCCGTGCTGGGCGATGTGTTGCAGCAACTGCCGAGCATCTCAGGCAATGCCACCAACCCGTCGAACAACAGCAACGGCGGTGGCGTGGCCAGTCCCCTGCTGGAAGCCGGCGATGGTGCGTCGCGCGTCTCGCTGCGCGGCCTGGGCATCAATCGCACGCTGGTGCTGGTCAACGGCCAGCGCATGGCCAACCCGGATATCAACCTGATCCCGCCGGAGATGATCGAGCGGGTCGACGTGCTCGCCGAAGGTGCCTCCACGGTGTACGGCTCCGACGCCATCGGTGGCGTCGTCAATTTCATTCTGCGCAAGGACTTCAAGGGTGCCCAGTTCAGCTTGAACGACGGCATCTCCAGCCACGGCGACGCCCAGCGCCGCGGCTTCAACCTGACCGCGGGCAGCACGGGTGAGAACTACAGCATTGCCGGCGGCCTCGATTACAACAAGTACGACGCAGTGCTCGGCGCCCGGCGCAAGTTCTCCAAGCAGCAGCTGTACCTGTCGAGCGGTTCTGTCGTGGCGGCCGGCTCCAGCTCGATTCCGACCGGCAGAATCCAGCTGCCCGCATCGGTCGCCAGCCAGTACGGCTGCCCGATCAATTCGAGCGGCACCGCCAACGTGACCCTGGCGCAGGGCGACGGATCGTCCCTGGGTGATTACCGTTGCCGCCTCGCCTCGGATACCTACAACTACGCTGCGCTCAATTACATCCAGACCGCACAAAAGCGCACCAACGGCTTCATCCTCGGAAGCTACAACCTCACCGACAACCTGACCGCCTTCGTCGATGCGTTCTACAACCACACGTCATCCAGCGGCCAGGATGCACCGTCACCGGTCGGGACCGGCGACGGCCTGATCATCTCCTCCAGCAATCCGATCAATCCGTTTGGCGTCACGTTCAGCCAGAACCCCGTCCCCGGCGATCCGAACAGCGGCTACAGCTTCCAGACCCGCCTCACCGGCGCCGGCACGCGCGTGCACAGTTACACCACCAACACCGGCCAGATCAACACGGGGCTGCGCGGCAATTTCGGCCAGGACAGCAGCTGGATCTGGGATGCATCGATCAACTACAGCCATACCAAACGCGACCAGCGCGATACCAACGAGGTGGACATACCGGCACTGCAGGCAGCCGTCGACAGTGGCGCGAATATCTTCAACCAGGCCGACCCGAGCGTCGGCGAGCAATTGCGGGGAGGCGTGAAAACGCCGATCTACGTCTTCACCCAGTCCACCAAGCAGGGCCAGTTCAACGCCAGCGGCGAGCTGTGGGATTTGCCCGCCGGCGCGATGCAGCTGTCCGCCGGCGCCTTGTACCGCAAGCAGTTCATGAACTACACCGTGAGCCCCTTCGCCGTCCTCGATCCGGTGACCACCACGTGCCAGATTCTGCAGGAAGCCTGCGGCTCGCCCGGGCGCGGCAGCTTCGACGTCAAGGAGCTGTACGCCGAAACACTCATCCCATTGCTCTCCGAGCAGCCGTGGGCTCAGTCGTTGAACCTCGACCTCGGCGTCCGCACATCCCGCTACAGCACCACCGGCACCACCACCAACGGCAAGATCGCGATCGAGTGGCGTCCCACGGCCGACCTGCTGGTACGTGGCACGGTCTCCCAGGTGTTTCGCGCACCCAACCTCAATGAACTCTACGATGGCCGCACGCTGGTGCAGCCAAACTTGAACGATCCGTGCCGCGGACTCACCGCGGCCGATCTGGCGGCGCATCCGGCAGCCTGCCAGTTCGTTCCGGTGAACTGGGCCGGCAACTCGCCGGCGCAGGTCAACACGTTCTACTCCGGTGCCGCCACGGTCGGTGCGACGCTGAAGCCGGAAAAGGGCAAGTCCATCGATCTCGGACTGGTCTACGATCCGGACTGGCTACCGGGCCTGTCCACCAGCGTCGACTTCTGGCACATCTACCTGGCCGACACGCTGACGGCGATCCAGGCCGATATCGTCGTCAACTCCTGTTTCAACAACGCCAACAGCCCGTATTGCTCATTCATCCACCGCCAGGACAACACCAGCAGGACGCCGGGCCAGGTGTTCCTGATCAATACCCCGGTGGTCAATCTGGGCAATCTGAGCACCACCGGCATCGACTACACGCTGCGCTACAAGATCCCGCATTTCGATCTGGGCAGCGTGGACCCGGGAAATTTCCGGGCCGGCCTCAGCACCAGCTACACGTCGACTTACAAGATCAACGCCACGCCCGGCGAGCCGGGTGCCGAGACGATCAACTACGCCGGCACCTTCACTCCGCAGTTCGGCAACATCTCGCGCTGGCGCGGCACGGTCACGCTCAATTGGGACAAGGGCAACTGGAACGCCCAGTGGCAGTCGCGCTACATCAACAAGCTGACCGCCCTCAACGCCGATGCCGCCATCAGCGGCGTGAACATCCCGATGGCCTCGGTGATCTACCACTCGATCCAGCTGGGCTACGCGGTGCCATCGATCCACACCCGCTTCGACGTCGGCGTGGACAACCTCAGCAACAAGCTGCCACCGCTGGTCTACCAGAATGGCGCCAACTACAACGTGGATACCGCCACGTACGACGTGCTCGGCCGCTATTACTGGGCGCGGGCGACGATCAAGTTCTGACCGTCTGACGGGAGGGGAACATCCGGAGCATGCAAGAGGGCCGCGAGCACGTTCGCGGCCCTCTTGCATAATGGGGATCGGAAGACGATCGATGGAGAAGCCATGTCCACTGCGACCACGGATCTGGCCAAAGCCATGGCCGGTGCCTGGAACGCCGGCGAGCCGGAGCGGGTCATCGCTCTTGCGGGGCAGGCCACGCCGTCCCAGGAGAAGAACGAAGGCGTGCTGATGCTGCTCGGTCTGGCGCAGCAGGCGACCGGTCGCCCGCAGCAGGCCGCGGCGACATTCCGGTTGCTCGCGCAGATGCGACCGGACGTTTCGGCTCACTGGAACAACCTGGCCGTCGCCTGCCGGCAGGCGGGCGATCTGCCAGGATCCGAGCAGGCACTGCTGACCGCGCTGTCGCTGGCGCCGGACGATGCCGAGGTGCACTACAACCTCGGCCTGCTCTACACGCAGCAACGGCACTGGCTGCTGGCCCGGCAGAGCTTGCTGGATGCGGCGCGGCTGGCTCCGCATTTCATCGAAGCCCGGCTGCAGGCCGCCTATGCCTGCTACGTCTGCGGCGACAACACGCATCAGGAAGCCATGCTGGATGGCGCCATCGACTGGCCGGCACAACCGGCGGAGCAAGCCCTGGTGCTGTCCGCCATGCTGTCGGTCCAGGGCAACCTGGATGCAGCGCTGCGCACGCTGGCGCACGCACAATTGCCCGCCGAACCGGCGGCCGGGGTCATGCGTTTGCGCATCGCCGCGCAGCGCGTCTTGCTGTACGAAAGAAACAACCAGATCGACACAGCGCAAGACGAACTGCAGCAGTTGCCGCCGGAGGCGCTGGACGCCCTGCCAGCGGAGGCGGAACAGGCCCGCGCCGATGGCTGGCGCGCGCACGCTGCCATGGCGATGCGCAGGGGTGCTTATGCGGATGCGGAGGCGCTTTACCAGCGCGTGCTCGCCTGCGCCATCGACGACGAAAGCCAGGCCAGCGCCGCCTTTGGCCTGGCGTCCGCTCGCGACCGGCAAGGGCGGTATGCCGAGGCGTGGCAAGCCCTGCAGACGGCGCATGCCACACAACTCGGCATCGCCCGCAACGTGGTGCCGGAGCTGCTGGCAGCAGACAGCCAACCGCTGCAGGTGACCGGCGCCCGCGTCGAGCATGCCTCCCATGCCGGCTGGAAACCGTTGTCCTCACCTGGCAGCCGGCAGAGCCCGGTCTTCGTGGTCGGCTTCCCCCGCTCCGGCACCACCTTGCTGGAACAGATGCTCGACGCCCATCCGGACTACCAGTCCATGGACGAGCGCGCGTACATCCATGAGCTGATCGAAGGCATGGAACTGGTTGGCCAGCACTATCCCGAGGACCTGGCGAACCTGACGCAGCCGGACGCCGATCAACTGCGCAGCGTCTATGCCCGCAGGGTCGGCCACGTACTGCCCGAGCTCGGCGAGCGCCGCCTGGTGGACAAGAATCCACTCAACATGCTGTGCCTGCCAATGATCATGCGGTTGTTTCCGCACGCGCGCATCATCCTGTGCCTGCGTCATCCCTGCGACGTGCTGCTCAGCTGCAGCATGCAGCCGTTCCGCTCGCCGGCGTTCATGGTGCTGTGTTCGTCGCTGCAACGCCTGGCCCAGGGCTACACAAGAGCCTTCGACCAGTGGTACCGCGATGTCGACGTGTTCGCACCGCATGTGCTGGAGTGGCGCTACGAATCCGTCGTCAGCCAGTTCGACGAACAGGTCGCGCGCCTGGGGCAGTTCCTCGAGACAGCCGACGCATCGCCCATGACACGCTTCGCCGAACACGCACGGGACAAGCGTTTCATCAGCACACCCAGCTATGCGCAAGTCACCGAAGGCGTTCACCGCAAGGCGGTCGGTCGCTGGCAGAACTATCGCGAACAGTTCGAGCCCGTGCTGCCGGCGCTGCGGCCGTGGATCGATCGGCTCGGCTACACCGCATAGGATCCGCAGCCCGGCGGCATGACTTCTGGCGTTGTCGCGCCAGCCTGGAACATTGCATCCTGCCGGATCTCCACGATCGGAAGCCCATCATGCATTTTCGCCTGCACCTGCTCGCCGCCAGCGTGGCGCTTGGTCTCGCCGCCTGCACCAGCGTACCCATCGCCAAGACCGCGGCACCGGCCCAACCGGCGCTGACCGCGCAGACGCTGAACTCCGGCGGCATGATGCCGGCCGAGCAGGCACGCGTGCATTTCGATCATGCCGAGCTGCATTTCGCGGTCGATCCTGCGAAACAACGCATCGACGCCACCGCCACGCTGAGTTTTACCGCCAAGTCGAGTACCGACACACTGCTGCTGGACCTCGATCGCAATCTGCCGATCAGCGCCATCGCGCTGGATGACCAGCCGCTTGCCGCCAGCGGCTGGAGCAATCCGGACGGCCGCCTGCGCATCCAGCTGCCGGCACCGCTCGCCGCAGGCGGCAAGGTGCGTGTGACTGTTCGCTACGGCGGCAAGCCGCACGTGGCGAAGAAGGCGCCGTGGGACGGCGGCTTCGTGTGGAGCCACACCGCTGACGGCCAGCCGTGGGTGGCCAGCGCGGTCGAGGGCGAGGGCTGCGATCTGTTCTGGCCGTGCATCGACCAGCCGCAGGGCGAGCCCGACCTGGTCGATACTTTCATCACCGTGCCCAAGGCGCTGGCCGCACCCGGCAACGGCGTGCTGGTGGGCATCACCGACGAGGGCGACCAGCACACCTACCACTGGCGCGCCAAGCATCCGGATACCTATGCGATCTCGATCAACGTCGGCCCCTTCGATGTTTTGAAGGGCAATTACGCGAGCCGCTACGGCAACACCATCCCGATGCAGTTCTGGTATCTGCGCGGACAGGAAGCACAGGCGAAGGAGTTGTTCGCCGGCTTCCCCCGCATGCTGGATTTCTTCGAGCAGGAGATCGGCCCGTATCCGTTCGGCGACGAGAAGATGGGCGTGGTGGAAACCCCGCACCTGGGCATGGAGCACCAGACCATCAATGCCTACGGCAACAACTACCGCCTGAACGGCTATGGGTTCGACCAACTGCTGCAGCATGAGTTTGCGCATGAATGGTTCGGCAACCAGGTCACCAACGCCGACTGGGACGACATGTGGCTGCACGAGGGTTTCGGCACGTACATGCAGCCGCTCTACAGCCAGTACCTCAATGGCGACATGGATTACTTCAGCTGGCTGCGCGATCTGCGCCTGATGTTGCGCAATCACCATCCGATCGTTTCCGGCAGCAGCAAGACCGAAGAACAGGTCTACGACGAGACGACAGGCCCCGGCCAGGACATCTACAACAAGGGTGCCGTGATGCTGCATTCACTGCGCCAACTGATCGGCGACAAGGATTTCTTCGAAAGCATCCGGCTGCTGGTGTATGGCCGGCCCGACCCCAAGCCGGGCAATTTCAGCCCGCGTTACGCGAGCACCAACGACTACATCGCCATCGTCGACAAGGTGACCGGACGCGACCTGCGCTGGTTCTTCGACGTTTACCTGCACGATGCCGCGCTGCCGCGGCTGGATGTGCGGCACGACGGCGACACGCTCACGCTGCGCTGGACCACCGAGCACGGCAAGCCGTTTCCGATGCCGGTGGAAGTACAGGTGGGCGATGCGCTGCATGCGTTGCCGATGACGCACGGCGAAGGCCAGCTGAAGGTGCCCGCCGGCAGCCTGTTGATCGTCGACCCCCATTCGAAGCTGCTGCGCGAACTGCCGCACATCGATGCCTACCGGCAATGGATGAAACAGCAGCGCGAGCAGAAACGGGGCAAGCAGGCCACGAAATAGGCGGCTTGCCAGCCCCGCTCGCCCCATAAAAAAACCGGCGCC
>DHXA01000014.1:0-4682 GCA_002413455.1 Rhodanobacter sp. UBA5168
GAATTTACCCTTTGCCATGCGCGCTAAACCCCGATGGAGTCAATGAATTGAAAGGAACATGCCCTCAGGGGGCGTCAACCGTGAGGCCGAATGAAATGGTGCTCATAACAGGAATCGAACCTGTGACCTCTTCCTTACCAAGGAAGTGCTCTACCGACTGAGCTACATGAGCGTGTATTTCGCGTATTTCAGCCATCCTCCCTGACGGCGAAGATCAAGACCAGCATCCTGCCGGACTCTTCAATAGGAGCAGTGCAATGGAGCGGAAGGCGGGAATCGAACCCGCGTAATCAGTTTGGAAAACTGATGTTCTACCATTGAACTACTCCCGCCCTGCGCGGAACGCTTGCTGGTGGAGGGAGGTGGATTACTCCGGGCATCCTGCCCTCTGCCCCTCCGGGGCCGCGCCGCTTTCGCGTCGCGTTCAAAATCGCTCCTGCGATTTTGTACTCGTCTCATCCTGAGACTCGCCCTCTCGGGCCAGCCTCCGGCTGTTCAAAATCGCTCCAGGCGATTTTGTCGAACCACGGCGGCGGATCTCATCCACCTCCACGGCCCTGCATGTCGGATCTCTACAAACTTGATTACCGATGGCACTCAAGCTGGTGGAGGGAGGTGGATTCGAACCACCGAAGGCGTAAGCCAGCAGATTTACAGTCTGCCCCCGTTGGCCGCTTGGGTATCCCTCCAACAAAGAACGCGTATTGTGTGGATCGGGCCCTGAGCTGTCAACACCTTGTGGCGTCAATTCGGCATGCGGACGCGAATTTCCGCGGATATCCGGCGGCAGCATCAGTCCAGGGACGCGCCGCGCAGATCGACCAGTTGCTCCATGCCCTTGGACAGTTCCAGCAACTGTTTCGCCTGCGACTGCAACCGACGCTCGCTGTCGTCGCGCGGCTCCCAAGGCGGCACCGGGGTCGGCTTGCCATCCGGGCTGTCGAGTGCCACGAACACCATCACGCAGCTTGTGGCCAGCCGCTGTTCGTCCTTGCGCAGGTCGCGTGCCAGCACCTCGACCGCCATATGCATGCTGCTGGTGCCGGTGTGGATCAGCCGCGCACGCACGGTGACCAAATCGCCGATCAGGATCGGCGCCACAAACTGGATACCGCTGACCGACGCGGTAACGCAATACGCCCCACTCCAGCCCACCGCACAGGCATAGCCGGCCTGATCTATCCATTTCATCGCCATGCCGCCATGCACCTTGCCGCCGAAATTGACATCGGTGGGCTGGGCAAGAAAGCGGAACGTCACCTCGTGCTGTTGTCCTGACATCGGTCTGCTACTGCCTGTGGGCAAGGTCCGGGGGCACGATTATGCCTCGACTGGCCACCACGTCGCAGTTGTCGTACCCGCGCCTTGCGGCCGCCATCGCTTCATGGCTAGATGCAAAGTGGGACAGGGGAAACCGCATGGTCTTGCGCAGCATTGCATCGCGAATGGCGCTATGGGTTCTCGCTGGCTCGACCCTGGTGCTCGCTGCCATCGGCGCGCTGCTGCTCAGCCTCACCCGCGCACAGATCCTGCAGCACACCCATCATGAAGCCGCCGCCCTGGCTGCCAGCGCCGGTAGCGAGATCCAGGCCCGGATCGACCGTGTCGCCATCTCGGCACAGATGCTCGCGACAATCATCGCCACGCGCCAGGACAGTGCCGAGCCGTTGTTGCGCGACACGTTGCAGGCCAATCGCGACATGGACGGGCTGGCGGCCGTCTTCAGGCCCTCGTCGAACCCGGTCGACGCTCTTCCCTACTCGCCCTTTGTGGGCCGCTTGGACAACGGTGCTCTGGCCAGTCGCGATCTGTCCCGTGATGCCAAGCCTTATTGGAAGAGCAACTGGTTCCTGGGCGGCCTGGGCTGTTCGGCGGGTTGCTGGCAACGCCCATTCCTTTCATTGTCGCGGCAACGACAGTTGATCAACTATTCGGTCGCCATTAGCCATGAAGGACACCCTGTCGGCATCATCAACGCCGATGTCACGCTCGACTGGCTGCATCGGATACTCGGACATCTGGACAAACCGGAAGGCGCCTATGCCTTCGTACTCGACAGCGATGGCGACTATCTGGCGCACGACAATCCCGCCCTGGTGGGCAAGCGCGGCGCGCCGGCGCTGCTCGAGGCATTGGCCAGCGACCAGGCCGAATCTGTGCGCCTGTCGGTAGCGCAGAATCCGCAGGTACACGGCGCAGTCTGGGTCTACTCCGCGCCGATCGAAGGCACCCACTGGCGGCTCGGCCTGGTAGTGCCGGAGGTCCAGATCTATGCCGGCGTGCGACGCATCTTCCTGTGGGGCCTGCTGCTGGGCATATTGGCGCTGCTGTGCGTGGCCCTGATTACCTTGCTGACCATACGCCGCACGATGGCGCCGCTGGGGGTGCTGGCCGACCGGGCCGAGCATGTCGCCCGCGGCGAACTGGATTTCGAGCTGCCGTCGACCAGCCGTCACGACGAAGTGGGACGCCTCACCCAGTCCTTCGACCAGATGCGCCACGAACTCGCGTTGCATCTGCAGGACCTCGCGCGCGTGGCACGGGAAAAACAGAGGCTGGCCAGTGAACTGGAAATCGCCCACCAGATCCAGATCGGGCTGCTGCCGAGCGAGCACTACCTCGACGCGGTCTGCGCCCACTTCGAACTGCACGCAGCGTTGCGCCCGGCGCGTGCGGTCGGTGGCGACCTCTACAGCTACTTTATGCTCGACCCGGAACGTTTCTTCGTGATGGTCGGCGACGTCTCCGACAAAGGTATCCCGGCCGCTCTGTTCATGGCACAGACCATTACCCTGGCCAAGGCGCTGGCGCCGCGCGCGCAGACGCCGCGGAATCTCCTTCGGTTGCTCAATCTCGAACTTTGCCGAGGCAACGACAGCTGCATGTTCGTCACCCTGTTATGCGGCCTGCTCGACACGAATAGCGGCAACCTGGTGCTGGCCAGCGCCGGGCATGAACCGCCCATTCTGTGTGGCCACGGTGCACCGCAGCTGCTGGATTTCATCACCGGCGCCGTGCTCGGTCTTTACGAGGATTCAGACTATCCCGAGCATCACCTGCGCCTGCGTCAGGGCGAGACCTTGCTGATGTATACCGATGGCATCACCGAAGCCAGCGACCACCACCAGCAGATGTACGGCATCGAACGCACCGTGGAATGCCTCGCGCAGGTTCCCTCGGCCGCCCCCACCGCGGGCTATATCGAACGTCTGCTGGGTGACGTTGATCGCTTTGTGGCAGACGCCGCCCAGGCCGACGACATCACCCTGCTGGCGCTGACCTGGCATGGTGCCGCGCAAGCGGACGCCGACGTGTGCGTCGCCAGCCAGCTGGCGGATGTATTCGCCGGACTCGATCGCTGCGAACATCTGCTGCAGCAGGCCAATGTCCCATCAGCGCTGCGCGGCGACATGCGTCTGGTGCTGGAGGAACTCATGGTCAACACGGTCGAGTACGGCTATCCCGACGGACGTGTTGGGCAGATCCGCGTCCTGCTGCAACCGCGGCCGGATGCCGTCACGGTCGAGTTGATCGATGATGGCGTGGCATTCGACCCGCTGCAGTCCGTCTGTCCGAACCTTCCGGGCGACCTCGCCGATCACGAACAGATCGGCGGCCTCGGCATTCACCTCGCACGCACCGTGACCAGCGAGATGCGCTATACACGGGACGCGCATGGCAACCATCTGCTGCTTCGTTTCATCTACCCGAACCAGAACGGATCTTCATCATGACGCTCAGTCTGCACACTGAATTCCCGGCACCCGACCGCGTCATCGTGCACGTTGGCGGCCGCCTCGACGCGATGACCTTCGGCGAACTCGACGAGGCCATGCCGGCCCTGTTCCGGCGGCTCGACGACGGCGGCACCGTGGTGATTGATCTGGCCGGGCTCGAATATGTCAGCAGCGCCGGGCTGCGCAGTTTCGCCAAGATCCGCAAGAGCATGCGCGCCCGCGGCGGGCATACCTTGCTGCTGAACCCGCAGCCGCAGGTGCGCAAGGTATTCGACATCGTCAAGGCGGTGCCGGTGAGCGAGGTTTTCACCAGCACGCAGGAGCTCGATGCCTATCTGGATCGCATGCAGCGCCAGATCACCGAAGGCGACAGCGACGCCTGATCAGCGTCGCCGCCGCCGTCAGCGCGACGGCGGCGGCAAAACCAGCGGATCGCCGCTGTAGATCGCCACGTGCGGCACGCCGTCGGCACCGATCCAGCCGCGGCACATGCCTTCGGTGTTGAACGTCAAGGCACCGACCCTGATCCTGGGCAACGTGATGGACGCGAACGTGCCGCTGGTGAACGCCGAGGAGTGGTACCACGGGCTGCGCGACAATGGCGTCACCGTCGAGTTCTACGCCTATCCCGAAACATCGCATCTGCCCCACGACATCGTGCAGGTCAGCGACGTCTACCGGCGGTGGGTGGGGTGGATGGAGAAATACCTCAAGTGACGCACGAGACCTGGCTTCGCCGCGAAGGTCGGGGGCCCACGGCGCGTGGGCCTCAGACGTTGAAGCGGAAGTGCAGCACGTCGCCTTCCTTGACCAGATAATCCTTGCCTTCCAGACGCAGTCGCCCGGCTTCCTTGGCGCCGCCTTCGCCCTTGTACTTGATGAAATCGTCGAACGAGATCGTTTCGGCACGGATGAAACCACGTTCGAAATCGGTATGGATCACGC
>DHXA01000014.1:4914-9937 GCA_002413455.1 Rhodanobacter sp. UBA5168
GTGAAGTACGTCTGCAGGCCGAGCAGCTTGTAGCCCGCGCGGATCACCCGGTTCAGGCCCGGCTCGTCCAGGCCCATGTCCTTCAGGAATTCGTCGCGGTCGGCGTCTTCCAACTGCGCCATTTCCTCTTCGATCGCTGCACACACCGGCACGACTTCCGCGCCTTCGATGGTCGCACGCGCACGCACCGCGTCGAGCAGCGGATTGTTCTCGAAGCCGTCGTCGCTGACGTTGGCGATGTACATCAGCGGCTTCAGCGTGAGCAGGAACATGTCGCGCACCAGCGCCTTTTCTTCGGCATCGAGGCCGAGCGAGCGCGCCGAACGGCCGTCGTTAAGCGCGGCGAACAGTTTCTGCAGCACCGGCTTCTTCGCCAGCGCTTCCTTGTCGTTCGCCTTGGCGGCGCGCTCGGCCTTGTTCAGCGCCTTCTCCACCGACTCGAGATCGGCCAACGCCAGCTCGGTGTCGATCGTCTCGATGTCGGAGATCGGGTCGACCTTGCCGGCGACGTGGATCACATCGCCCTCGAAGCAGCGCACCACGTGGGCGATCGCATCGACCTCGCGGATGTGCGCGAGGAACTTGTTGCCCAGCCCCTCGCCCTTGGACGCCCCCGCGACGAGGCCGGCAATGTCGACGAATTCCATCGTGGTCGGGATGAGCTTCTGCGGCTTGACGATGTCCGACAGCTGGTTCAGCCGCGGATCGGGCACCGGCACGATGCCGACATTCGGCTCGATCGTGCAGAACGGAAAGTTCGCCGCGGCGATGCCGGCTTTCGTCAGCGCGTTGAACAGGGTGGACTTGCCGACGTTAGGCAGGCCGACGATGCCGCATTTGATACCCATGATGATTCCGGTGGGGAAACGCGCGTGACAACCGATCGAATGACCGGCCGGCAACCCGCGTCTGCCGCATGAAGTGTGGTGTTACCTGGTTTTGCCGTCTTCTGTCGTATGCAACTGTTGCATTGCCTTGTCGAACTGGCCGTCGATCGCCAGCGGCAGCACCTCCAGTGCGCGGGCGATACCGCCGAGGATCGCGTCCTCATCCTGCGCCGATGGCCGACCCAGCACCCATGGCGTGACCTGATCGCGATGGCCGGGATGACCGATGCCCACGCGCAGGCGATGAAACTTGCCATGGCCCAGATGCGCCATGAGGTCGCGCAGACCGTTCTGGCCACCGTGGCCGCCGTCGAATTTCATCCGCACGGTACCGACAGGCAAGTCCAGATCGTCGTGCACGATCAGGCACTGTTCCGGTTCGATCTTGTAGTAGCGCAACGCCGAAACCACGGCGATGCCGCTCTTGTTCATGAAGGTGGCGGGCTTGAGCAGCCATACCTGCTGGCCGCCGATACGCACCTTGCAGGTCTCGCCGTGCAGCTTGCCGTCGAAACCGAAGCGCTCGCCCTGCCCGCTGGCCAGAGCGTCAACAAACCAGAACCCGGCGTTGTGCCGGGTTCGGAAATATTCGGCACCGGGATTGCCCAGTCCGACGATGAGTTGCAATGCAGCCATGAGCGACCAGCCACGCGAGTCCCGCGCCCGATTGGGGCGCGGGACAGCATGACTTACTTCTTGTCGGCAGGCTTGGCGGCAGCCTTGGCGGCGGGCTTCGCAGCCGCCGCCTTGTTCGCCTCGGCTTCGGCCTCGGCAGCGGCGTCCTCAGCGGCATCCGCAGCGCTTTCCTTGACCACGTTCACCGTGACCACCGGAATGTCGTGAGCCTCGCCCAGCTGCAGCGCCGGCAATTCGACGTTGGCCGGCAGCTTCAGATCGGACAGGTGAATGATGTCGCCCGCCTGGAGCGCGCCCAGGTCCAGCTCGATGAATTCCGGCAGATGCTTGGGCAGGCAGAGGATTTCCACCTCGGTCAGATTGTGCGAGATCACCACGCCGGAGGTCTTGCCAGCCGTCGAGGTTTCCTGATTGAGGAAATGCAGCGGTACGTTCACACGCACCTTCGCGTTCTCGTCGATGCGCAGGAAATCCATGTGCATCATCAGCTGCTTGAACGGATGCTTCTGCCAGTCACGCACCAGCACCTTCTGCACCTTGCCGTCGACGTTCAGGTCGAGCACCGAGGAGAAGAACCACTCGTGCTTGGCGGAGAGCAGGATGGTGTTGTGTTCGATCTGGATGCTTTGCGGATCCTGACCGGCGCCGTAAATGACGGCGGGCACGAAGCCGGCATGACGCAGGCGGCGGCTCGCACCTTTCCCCTCGTCCTTGCGGCCTTGCGCCTTGATTTCATGAGTCTTGACCATTTCGTTACTACCTTGGTTTGTGTTTGCCGCCTCGCGGTGGCTGGGTGACTTCCCCGCGACCAGGAAAGATCGTTACTCCACGCAGCATCCATGCCGCGAAAAGCTGAACATCAAAACCGCCCATCCTGGGCGGACTTTCAAATTCTCAATCCACGTACAACGAACTCACCGACTCGCCAAAGGCGATGCGGCGAATGGTTTCCGCCAGCAGCTCGGCGACCGAGAGCTGACGGATCTTGGCGCAGGCCTGCACTTCCGGGCGCAGCGGCAAGGTATTGGTGACCACCAGCTGGTCGAGCTGGGAGCCTTCGATGTTGCCGATCGCCGCACCCGACAGCACCGGGTGCACGCAATAGGCGACCACCTTGCGGGCGCCGCGCTCCTTGAGAGCTGCAGCTGCCGCACACAGCGTACCGGCGGTGTCGACGATGTCATCGACCATCACGCAGGTCTTGCCGTCCACGTCACCGATGATGTTCATCACGGTGGACACGTTCGCGCGCGGACGACGCTTGTCGATGATGGCCAGGTCGGCGTCATCCAGCCGCTTGGCAATGGCTCGCGCACGCACCACGCCACCCACGTCCGGGCTGACCACGATCAGGTCGTCCATGCTGTGGCTGCGCCAGATGTCGGCCAGCAGCACCGGCGAGGCATACACGTTGTCGACCGGGATATCGAAGAAGCCCTGAATCTGGTCGGCGTGCAGATCCACCGTCAGCACACGATCCACACCGGCGGCGCCAATCATCCTGGCGGCCAGCTTGGCGGTAATCGGCACCCGTGCCGAGCGTGGCCGGCGATCCTGCCTGGCATAGCCGAAATACGGAATGACCGCCGTGACACTCGCGGCCGAGGCGCGCTTGAGCGCATCGGTGAGGGCCAGCAGCTCGAACAGGTTCACCGCGCTCGGCGCGCCGGTCGGCTGCAGCACGAACACTTCCTGCCTGCGGACGTTTTCCTCGATCTCGATCTGCACTTCGCCGTCGCTGAAGGTGCCGACCAGCGCCTTGCCCAGCGGCACGCCCAGGCGATGGGCCACATCCTCGGCCAAGGCACGATGTGCGTTACCGGTAAACAGCATCATCGGGGTGGACGTGTCCACAGCGTTACCTCGGAACAAAAGCCATCATGAAATGGCTGGGGCGGCAGGATTCGAACCTGCGTATGCGGGAATCAAAATCCCGTGCCTTAACCAGCTTGGCGACGCCCCAGTATTATTTGTGTTCGCTCGTATCTGCATCTGTCGACGGCCGCGGTGTCAGTGGCCGTCTGGTTGTCCGTGTCGCCTGACCCGCGCCCCGGTGGCGCGCCTGTGCATCGTGCAGGGGTGAAACCTCGACACCCGTAGCCACCTGCGCCGTGAATGCCGTCGGACACTGTGCTGCAACAGCCCATGCCCGATGGAGCGAACCTGTTTCAAGAAACACGCAACCGCCGCTGCCGGATAGTCGCGCCTGACCGAAGCCGCCGAGCCAGTCCAGTGCGGCGGCCACCCGCGGGTGCCGCGCACGCACGACCGGCATAAAGGCATTTTCCGTCGTTTCACCGGAAACAAAGGATGAAATTGTCGCCCGCTGAGCATTTCGTGTCAATTCAGACGCCTGAAAAAGCGCGGCCGTGGATACCGGTTCGTGCGGGTCCAGCACGACGTAATGACGCGGCGGCAAGGCCAGCGCGGTGAGTTTTTCGCCGATGCCTTCGGCCCAGGCCGAGCGCCCGCGCACGAATACCGGCACGTCCGCGCCGAGCTGGCGGCCCAATTCGGCCAGCGCATCTTCGCCAAGGTCCAGTTGCCACAGCAGGTTCAGCGCCACCAGCACGGTGGCCGCGTCCGAACTGCCGCCGCCGAGCCCGCCACCCATCGGGATCCGCTTTTCCACCGCGATATCCACACCGAGGGCCGCGCCCGAATGCCGTTGCAGCAGCTGCGCCGCGCGCACCATCAGGTCGCTGTGCGCGGGCACACCGGGCACCTCGTGCAGGCGGTCAATCTCACCGTCATCGCGCAAACGCAGGCGTATCTCGTCGCCCCAGTCGAGCAGGCGAAACACCGTCTGCAATTCGTGGTAGCCGTCCGGTCGCCGCCCGGTGATGCGCAGGAACAGGTTCAATTTGGCCGGCGCCGGCCATACCGTCCACTCGTCGCGACCAGGCGCGGACAACGGCCGGCTCATGAACACCCGCAAGCGGTCGGGAAACCCGTTTTCGCGATCGCGCTGGCGTGCATAGGCGAATGCGGGATCGTCCTTGTCGACCACCGCGAAGCCGTGTTTTGCGTAGAACGGCGCATTCCAGCGCACATCGGCCAGGGTTCCCAGGTCGACCCGGCGGTAGCCAGCGGCGCGTGCCCAGTCGCAGGCGTGCGTCAGCAGGGCACCACCGATGCCGCGCTGGCCATAATCCGGCAATACGTCGATTTCGGCGATGCCGATGGCACTGCCGCCAGCGTCTGTATCCAGCCAGACAAACCCGACCGGAGCGGCTGCCTCATTCAGCGCCACCCAGACCAGGCCGCGGCTGATCGCGTGCTGCAGCAACTCCGGCGGAATCGACATCGCCGAGTAGCTCGCCCATGCCGCATGACCACGGAACAGCTGCACCGCCTTGCGCTCGATCGCGCACAGGGCGTCGACCTGGCTCGGGTCTGCACGTTCGATGAGGAATGCCATCGTGATTCCGGAACTTGGCCAACGGTCGCGCCGCCTGAGGGGCGCAAAGCCTAACCCAATCGGGGCGACGACGGGCTTA
>DHXA01000014.1:10247-10412 GCA_002413455.1 Rhodanobacter sp. UBA5168
CGGCGGCTTCCGGGTGGCGTCCCATTCGCGATAGTCGACCGCCCAGCCATCCTGCTGCAGCAGCGAAGGCAACCGATCCGCGCCGAAACTCAATTCGGCCGGGCCGCTGTCGGCGCGCAGGCCAAGTACCCAGGCCCGCAGGTCGCGCAGCGGCACTTCCCAGCC
>DHXA01000087.1:0-3526 GCA_002413455.1 Rhodanobacter sp. UBA5168
CGATGAAGATTTGCCGTCGTTGCCGAGGGCTGGATCGGCGGTCGAAGTGGGTGGGGCCGTGCGGCTGCACACGGCGTACACGCTTATACGGTGGCTGGCGGGTGATGCTCATGAACGCACGGGATTCCGCCATGACGGCGGGCGCGGTGGCAGGCCGGTACTTCTATGTCTGGATGGCGGGCGCGTTCCTGCTGGTGGCCTTCGGCGGCTTCTTGCCGACGTACTGGGCGCCGGTGATCGCGCGGACGTTTCACGCGCCGCCGATCATCCACATCCACGGTGCGTTGATGTTTTCGTGGACGTGCTTCTACTTCGTGCAGACGGCGTTGGTCGCCAGCGGCCGCACGATGGACCATCGCTCGTGGGGACTGGCGGGCATCTCCCTGTTCAGCGTGATCGCCTGCGCGATTCTGGTGGGGGAGATGGCGGTGCTCAAACGGGACGAAGCGCTGGGCATGGGCGAGGCGGCGCGTCGGTTCGCGGCGGTGACACTGTGTGCATGGCCGCTGATGGTGGGCCTGTTCGTGCTGGCGATCGTCAACGTGCGCCGGCCCGAGGTGCATAAGCGCCTGATGACCTTGCTGATGAGTGCCATGATGACGCCGGCGATCGCCCGCGTGTTTCTCACCTTGCTGGCGCCCGCCGGTGCGGTGGGACCACCGTCGCCGTTCGTGTCGATACCGCCATCGCTGGTGGCGGACCTGTTCGTGGTGGTCGCGATGGTGCGCGATTGGCGCCTCGTCGGTCGGCCGCATCCGGTGTATGTGTATGGCGGTGCGGTATTGCTCGCGCAGCAAGTGCTGACGGTGCCCTTTGCGGCCACGGCCACGTGGATGGGGATCGTGCGCGCCTTTGAAAGCCTGGCGGGCTAGGGCGTGCCGCATCCGTAAAGCACCGGCAATTCGCCAACCCTCCACGGCATTCGAAACGCCGCTAATCTAGGCGCTGATCGTTATGCCAGACGGAGACAGCCATGGAACCCACCACCAAGCGATGCCCGGCGTGCGCCGAAGAGATCCAGGCGGCTGCGCACAAATGCCGGTTCTGCGGGACGGATATCGACAGCTACGTGGCGGCACACGAAGTGGCGGTGGAGAAGGAGCTGTTTTCGGGGCATCCGAAAGTCATCTACACCTTCGGCCAGTTCGTGTTGTCGGTCTGCACGCTCGGCATCGCCCTGCTGGTCTACTGGATCCGCAGCCTGAGCACCACATTCACCGTCACCACGCAGCGTGTGCAGGTCGAGCGCGGCCTGTTCTCCAAGGTGAAGGACAATCTCGAACTGTTCCGGGTCGACCATTTCGACGTACTGAAGCCGCTCGGCATGCGGCTGCTCGGCCAGTGCCAGGTGCACCTGCACTCATCCGACCAGGACATGTCGTCGGTCTTCCTGTACGGCATCCCCGGGCTTGAGGCGATGGCCGAAACGTTGCGCGATTGTTCCCTGCGCGAGCGCGCCCGCCGCCGCGTGCTGCCGGTGGAACAGATGTAGCGTGCGGCGGTGTAGCGGCGCCAGGATGGACGCACTGGACGCTGCCGGTTGCTGCACAGGTGCGATTCCTTGTCGCCGACGTCCGCTGTCGAGCCGAGCAAGGTCGATGCCATGAAAGTCAGAGCACTCGATGCCCGCGATGCCGGGGCCTACCAGAGGCTGCGATTGCAGGCGCTGCAGGAAAGCCCTGCAGCATTCAGTGCAAGCCATGCGGACGAAGCGGGCCGCTCCATGGACGAGGTGATCGCCCGGATCTTCCGGCCACCGATGGATCGGTCTGCACGCTGGGCATCTTCGAGTGCGATGAGCTGGCCGGCTTCGTGGCCGTGATGCGTCCGCAGCGGGAAAAACTGCGGCACGGCGTGGAGTTGGCCGGCATGTACATAACCCCGCCATGCCGCCGCCGCGGATTCGGCCGCGCATTGCTGGAAGCAGCGGTGGCGCACACGCGCGCTCTTGCCGGCGTCCGTCAGGTCAAGCTGGGCGTCAACGCCGCGAATGCCCCGGCCAGGGCGCTGTATCAGTCGCTCGGTTTCGTCAGCTACGGCGTGGAACTTGGGGCGCTGCTGTTCGATGGCAGGTTCCACGACGAGGAGCGCTACCTGCTGCGGTTCGAAGCGCTCGCCTGACGCGAGTCGGCACTCAGCCTTCGCAACCCGTGGTGCGTACCGACCAGGTGACGTTCTGGATTTTCCAGCGGCCCTCGTCGCGGACGAGATCGAAGCGCTGGAAGCCGCAATGCCCCAGCTTGCCGTCGATCGAGAACGTGTAGCGACCACTGACCGTGGCCATGGCCCCTTCGATCTCGACGCGGGGCTTGGGCATCCGTTCCTCGTATTGCTCGGGGCCGGGATCCGAACCGGCATAGGCGTTCCAGTCGGCATTGCGGATGGTGACGGTGCCGTCCGCCTTCTCCATCACGGCCGTTGCCGTGCCGACCGGGCGCATCTGGGCAAGCACGGCGCGCTTGTCGCGCGCCGATATGCCCGCGAGCGCCGCATGAACTGTAGCGATGGCCGCTGCCTTGTCCGCGTCGGACGAGGGAAGGGTGGTGGCCTTCTGCATGGGCTGCACCGTGGCGGCCTGGACGGCGACCGTAAGGAGAAGGGCAAGCATCATGGGTTTTGTCTCCAGCGATGTCGTCACATCCTGCATTGGCCGGAGACGGGACGCCAGAGGGCGACGGCGGCGCGCACATGGGCCCGATACTTCCATTGCCCATGGCAGCGCGAAACGGGGCGGGTTGAATCGCTTCTCTTCATGCAGCGCCGGATGCGCCAGCATGGCCGGGATCATGCGTGGGAAGAACGGGCCGGCAACCGCGGTCGACTTCTTCACCCGTGACGGGATCCGCCGTGCATGGTATGTCCTGTCGCAGCGATGCCGCACGCTGGTCTTTCCGATATCAGGCGTCGCGTCCGTGCCAAGCTCGGGTATCGGGCGCAGTCCGGTCTGCACGTTCCTTTCCTCCCGCTGGCGCACCACTGATGCTTCGAGACGCGACACCCGCCGATTTCGCCGCCATCCTGGATCTCAATGAGGCTTTCGTAAGCGTGCTCAGTCCGCTCGACGTCGGACGCCTTGCGCGGTTGCATGCCCAGGCGGCGCTGCATCGCGTGATCGAACGAGAGGGCCGGATCGACGCATTCCTGCTCGCGCTGCGCGAAGGGGCGGAGTACGACAGCGTGAACTACCGATGGTTTGCGCAGCGCCATGCGCGCTTCCTGTATGTCGATCGCATCGTGGTTGCCGGCGGCACGCAGGCGCGAGGCACCGGCCAGCAGCTTTACCGCGATGTGTATGCGCGGGCGTCGCACGATGACGTACCGCTCATCACCTGCGAGTTCGACATCGAGCCGCCCAACCCGGCATCCGCTCGATTCCACGCCAAGCTGGGTTTTCGAGAAATCGGCAGGCAGCAACTCGATGGCGGCAGGAAAATCGTCTCGCTCCAGGCGCTCGACGTGGCCGCGGGCGACACGCCGCTGACAAACATCGATGCCTGATGGGGCCTGCGTCATCGTCGCGTGCGCC
>DHXA01000087.1:3712-9083 GCA_002413455.1 Rhodanobacter sp. UBA5168
GACCTGTTCCGTGTGGCCATTTTTTACTAAAACTCAACGGCTTACGTCCTCCGAATCGATTGGCACGGCGATTGCTCTACAGACAGCACAGGGCACTTCGCCAATGACGGAGACACATCATGAAATTCGAATCACTGATCCTGGCCGGACTGTTCGCTGTCTGCTTCGGCATTTGCGCAGGGGTCATGGGCGCCATGTTGAAGACCACGCCGGCCTCGGTGCAGCTGGCCGGTGCGGGCAAGGCCGCGGCTGTTGTCCTGGCTACGCCGGCCGGCTGCGTGCGGCCGACGGACGATGCAGTCTGCTCACGCGCTGACTGATCGATGCCGCCCGCCAACGACTGGCTCCGAGCCCGTGCTCAGGCAGGGCCGAGCACCGGCCGGCAGGTTGGAAATCAGCCATCACTTCGATGGCGATGATCGCGTTGGCGAGGCGGAATGCCACGCGTGGCTGGCCGTCCGCGGCGCACGCGAGCCTGGCGACGCGTACCAGCGGCCGATAACGCTTTGAGGCGTAGTCGGCATCAAATATGTGATGAGCATCTCATCAGGCTGCTAGTCTTCGCGAGAAGGTTGCATCCGGCGCATCGGGGGGGATGTGCCTGGGGGAAATCACCAGCAGTCCATGCATGTCGGCGACGTGATCGCCGACAGCGAGCTTATGGCCGGTCCGGGGCCTGTCGCAGTGCGGACACCGTTGCACACGGGCGCAATGCCTGTGTGAGGGATGACACGTTCATACATGGGAGGTGGAATCATGCATATTGTTCAAGGCAGGATCGTCGGTGCCGTCATGGCGCTTGCATTGTCTGTCGGCGCGGCCAGCGCTGGCACGTTTCCGGATTTCGGCTACCAGCCGCCATCCAGCTACACCGGACCGATATTCCAGCTCAGCCAGCACTATCCGCAGACACTGCCGAGCGGCCCGCCGCCGGCATTCTTCAAACTGCTGCCCAGTCCGCTGAGCAACGATTTCGAGGCGTGGCGCCCCTACGCCGACGCGGTGAAGAAGTACTGCCTCGAAGGCAACGTGGAAAACGACTGGTACGTGCAGAAGAACACGGTCCGCTCCTGGTATCACGTGCCGTGGCAGCACTACGGTCCGCTCGGTCGCGAGGGCATCCACGGCCTCACCAAGGAAGCGCGGATCCAGTCGAAACAGCTGGCGCCGACCCAGGTCACCACCGGGCAGACCTTCGCCGTGGGCATCTACAACGACATCGGTGGCTACACCATCGGCCAGGTGTGGAAGAACCCGCAGGATCCCGATCCCTCGGCTACGTCCAAGCCCAACAGCTTTCACGACGGCGCCGTGGTGTGCAAGCCGCTGTTCGCCGATGTCGACCTGAGCCAGGTGCCGTTCCTGGTCAATCCGGTGTTGTGGCAGGCCTATGTCACCGACAGCTTCGATTCGGCCAATCGCGAGATCAAACCGGTGGCGTTGATCCAGATGGATTTCGCGGTGCGTGACTCGCGCATCCCCGGTACGGGCTGGATCTTCGGCACGTTCCAATACAACGGCGCGGTCACCGGCAAGCCCGGCTGGGACAATCTCGTGCCGGTCGGCGTGATGTGGGGCAACGACCCGGAAGACAACGGCAACGCCTATACCAACAAGCAGCCGTCGGTGACGAAGATCAATCCGCACCTGAAGGAGACCGCGATCAACGCCAAGCCCGAACTGCCGCCGACGCACCTGGGCTGGAATGGCCGTCTGGACGGCCCGGTGGACAACCCGGTCAGTGCCTGCATGAGCTGCCACATGACGGCCGAGAGCCCGCAACTGTCGCCGATGAATCCGACCTTCCAGGCGCCCGACAAGGTTCCGCCGGTGGGCTCCAAGGAATGGATGCGCTGGTTCCAGAACGAGATGGCGGGCACGCCGTTCGACGCGGCAGCGAAGAGCACCGACTTCAGCCTGCAGCTGGCCGCCGGCATCGCCGATTTCTACGACTGGAAGTGCAACCAGGGCGGTGTATTCGTCAAGGGCGGCAACGCCTGCGAGCAGGCCCGAAACTTCCGCCTCAAGCTGCTGAATTCGAGCAAGCCGCCGGCGAAGGTCTACAGGATCGAGCGCGACAAGGTGCTTGAAGAACTGCACTGATCAGGTTCCGCGACGATCAACGCAGACAGGTCGATGCGGATCGGCTTGTCTGCGGTTTTCTTTTGACGGCGCAGGCTGGCCTGCCGGCTGCGCCGTTCGAAGAAAGGCAAAATAGGGATCCGTTTCCATCTACCCAGGGATCGATCATGCCCGTCTTGCTGCCTGCCGAACTGGCCTGGTATGTCACCGGACGTTTCTATTGTGCCCCGGACGGCTCATTGGCCGACTTCGGCTACTTCCTGCACCTGGCCGGCATCGGGGCCGATCTTTTCAACGGCGCGCCCGGCGCGTCGACCGCGCACTTCACCTTTGCGGCCAGACCGTTTCGTGCCGACAGGATCGGCAACGGCGGCCTCAGCCTCGCGCTCGACACTGTCGGTGAATTCTCGATCTACCTGCAGCTTGCGCCTGCCGGCGATTTCGACGATCCCGGCTCGTTCGCGCGGGGTGAATGCATCGCCACGTTCCGGCGCACCAGCATGGTGGTGGGCACCACGGTCGACGGTGCTGCGACCACGCAGCCACCATCGCCGCTGATCAGCTCGAACGTCTTTTCGGCACGCCTGGTCCAGAGCGCGCTGTTCGAATTTGCCGGCAGGCGCCACAATCTCGGGCAGATCATCGGCCACGGCGTGACCCAGTTCGGCACCGCTTCCACGACGCCGATCGCCACGCCGACGAAGCCGCGCGACATCGTGCTGCCGTTCTCCGGCTCGGCTATCGCGCTGGGGTAGCCAGCGAAACCAGGGGCAGGTCGTGTTTGCGGGCGGCAGCAGCGAACGGGGTTCTGCGAAACGTGCGAAATCTGCATTGAGGGGCATATATGGGCAGGACACTCAGGCCGCGCAAGAAGGTCGATTACCACAAGGCCGTCCACAGATACGACAAGCTCGACTTCACCAAATCCAAGAAGATCGTCAAGAAGGTGAACAAGTTCTCCGGCATGGTAGGCCGTGCTTCCTCGGCGCCGCCGCTGAGTACATGGCCGCCGCTGGGCATGCACACCGACGTCGGCTACTTCGCCAATATCGGCACCGATCCGCTGTGGAAGGACGGCTCCGCCGATACCATCTGGTTGCCGTTCAAGTATCTCGACATTATCGGTCAGGCGTTGCAGGGGCTGTCGCAGGTCGTAGCCGGCGTGGATGCCGACGTCGAGGCGCGCGCGCATTTCGACGATGTCTCGGCCACCTTGCGCACCGCCTCCGCGAGTACGCGCATCACCGAAGCGGTGGGCGAAGCCGCAGCGGCGATCTGCATCCTCGAGAACTACGCCGGCTTCCACATGATCTGGGGCGCGCATGTGCATTCCGGTACCGGCATCGATCAGATCTGGCGTCGCGCCAATCACAACGGCAGCTTCAATTACCTGATCGTCGAAGCGAAGGGGCCGGGTGCGGGCTTGATCTTTTCCCCGTTCCTGCCCACCGGCTACAACCAGATGGAAGAAGGCTGGGTAATCAACCATCTCTACAGCATGGACCGGAACGGTCATGAGGCTGGAGAGGACATCGTGGCGAAACTGGGGCTCAAGTTCGCGGTCGCGCACAAAAATTTCGCGGGCGGCAGCAAGAGTTACTACGGCCTCGATGGCAGCAGCGCGCACAAGACCAGGCCGAGCACCATCCACGGACTGGTCGTCAGCGCGTTCTGGCGTGCCGACGGACGCCTGGGCTACAACGCGGGGACACCCAAGAAATATCTGTAGCGCGGCTCTACAATGAACCGGTCTCTCCTGTTGCCCGATCCCCGCGGACTGTCGCATGCCCGAGTTCGACATCAGCCACTTGCTGGATACCGGCACGGTCGCGGTGCGCAACGTCCTTTGCCGGGGCAGCTGCCTTCATCGCAGCGCGGAAGAGTGCGCGTCGGCCACGCATCTGGTGTTCCCCTATCGCGGCGTCTACGTCCGCCACGTCGGCAGCGACCAGGCCGTGGCCGATGCCAACCATGTGCTGTTCTTCAACGTCGACGAGGGCTATCAGATCAGCCATCCCGTCGAAGGCGGCGATGCCAGCCTGTCGCTTGAGTTGTCGGAGCCGCTGCTGCGCGAGCTGGCGCCTGCCTCACTCCTGAACCATCGCCACGCCGCAGGTTTTCGTCGCCAGCATCAGCGCATCGATCCTCGCGCTCAGGCCTTGGTCGCACTGCTGCGGCATGGCCTGGAAAACGGCACGCTGGAGCCGCTGGAGGCGGAAGGCTTGTTGCTGACCCTGGTTTGCCGCAGCCTCGGCCCGCGCACCTCGCACGCCTCGGTGGCCACGCATGCGCGCCGTCGGTTGGCGGATCGCGTGAAAGTCTTGCTGGCCAGCGATCTTTCCCGGCGCTGGACGCTGGCGGAGATCGCCACCGAGATCGGCGGTTCGCCGGTGTACTTGACCCAGGTGTTCCAGCAGGTCGAGGGCCTTCCGCTGTATCGCTATCACCTGCGGCTGCGCCTCGCGCGGGCGCTGGATCTGATTGCGCGATACGACGACCTGTCGGCACTGGCCGCCGAGCTCGGCTTCTCCAGTCACAGCCATTTCGCGGCGGCGTTTCGCCAGGCCTATGGCCGCTCGCCGACGGCATTCAAGCAATCGACCCGGCGTCTGTAGAAACCGCTAAAGATTTCGACAGCGGCCGCAAAGCCGAAATGGTCTCCTGAGCATGCCCGATAGGCGGGTCAATCAGAGAGATGCGGTCATGAATGAAAAAACCTGCGCAGCCTGCGACTGCGAACTCGACGCCACCGCGATCCAGGTCCGGATCGGTACCGGCGTGGTCGAAGTGTGCTGCGACGAATGCGCAAGGAAACTGCGCGAAGCCGCCGCGGAGAAGGCGTCGTGAGCGGCAAGGCATTCTTCGCCGGCCGGCGCAGCGTCGAAACGCCATCGGGCAGCATCAGCTACGTCGAGAGCGGTCGTGGTCCGGTCGCGCTGTTCGTGCATGGCGTGCTGCTCAACGGCTACATGTGGCGGCACCAGCTGGCGCGGCTCGGCGGGCTCCGGCGCTGCATCGCGGTGGATCTGCTGGCGCATGGCAACACCGAGATATCGGCGACCCAGGACGTTTCGGTTACGGCCAACGCGCACATGCTGGCGCAGTTCCTGGAGGCGATGCAGATCGATCAGGTGGACTTGGTCGGCAACGACAGCGGCGGCGGCATCTGCCAGATATTTGCCGCACTGTATCCGGAACGGTTGCGCAGTCTTTCGCTCACCAACTGCGATACGCATGACAACTGGCCGCCCGAAGCATTCAAGCCGTTTGTCGCCATGGTCGCTGCCGG